>JAQVON010000095.1 GCA_028702595.1 Mariniphaga sp.
CCTTTACAATTCCATAGGCGGGGCTAAATTTGTTTATCTGATGGCGAATGATGTGATTAAAAATTATATTTGTAAAAACAGTCAAACTTTTTTTGAGTTTTATTCCAGTTAATAAGGGGTAGGTACACTGTCTTTGGTTTTGTCTGATGGCATGTTTAAAGTTTTTAAGTATATAAATATTACCGTTGAAGATAGGGATGTGCTTGGGTCAGCACTGCAGAAGTCATCAGATTTTTTATCCGTTTATCCAAATCCAACCAATGGCGATGTAAATTTTAAGATTAGTTTGCCTTCTGAAAAAAAGGCGACTTTAAAAATCTTCAATTTGTCAGGTCAGAAACTGATTACTATTTTAGATCAGGAAATGATTATTGGAGAGCAAACATTCACCAAAGACTTCTCATCAGTAAAAGAAGGCATTTATTTTGTCTATCTGGAAACTGACAACCAGCTAATTAAGGTGATACCGCTAATTAAAAAATAATTTTTAGGCAATAAATATCACAGGAATCATATTAAATGAATTTATCAACCGATAATATAATATCCAAAAATTTTTACCTGATTAAGAAGTGCCGGAATATCGTAATAGCGTATTTCGAAATGTACCTTCGTTGAAAAAGTAAAAGTTCAAACTGTGCAAATTTCCACAGCAACAAATTGACTGGAAACACGAATCATTTTTAGCTTATCTTTGTCAATAAACAAACGATTTTATCCAAATTCTATGAGCCAAAATATAAAAGTTACTCCGTGCAACTCTGTGAACCCTCTGAGAAACTCTGTGTACCTTCTTCCCAAAGAACGACAACCACTTAATTGAAAAACGATGATCATACGAGCCACAGCCAAACTGCATAACATAGCCCGGATGAAACCGGTAAAAAATGAGTCGGTGATCACCGGATCGCTGCCGGGTGAGTGGTACGCCTCGTTGCTGTCCACCGGCAGAAAAGGAGGTTCGGCCATGCATTTCCTGCACAATCCTACCATGATCTCGGTAATCGTATTGGGCAGGTCGATCTCAAAGTCGCTGGAGGTCTTTCCGATGAGGGTGGCTTCACTCCTCGATCGCAATGGGTTTTCGAAATTGGTTCCCGGGTTCGAGCTTGACACTGAACCTGAAATCTACGCAACCAACAGTCGCAACATCCTGGCCAATATGAATCAAATGCGGTTCAACATCGAATTTCACCTGGCCATGTCAGAAAATCTTGATTTATTCGATATTGCCAGAAATGAGGACCTGCATTTAGAATACCTTTTCGGTGGCAAAGTTGCCGGAGACCGAAGTTATATCAGACCTGTTGATCATCTGAATGAACTGCTGCAGTAAAATCAAACTATACAAAGAATAGTATTACACTGTGTAACACAGAGGTTACACAGAGTTACACAGTGAAATCTAAAAAATTCAAAGATAGTTACACAGTGTAACACCGTGGAAACACAGAGTAACCCTGTGTAATCTAACCATACTACCCCCGGAAGGAGGTTTTTTTATTTTTAAGCGGAAAACAGGTTGGAATCAAAGAGATCATTTCTTATCAGTAGTGTCTGATAAAATGATAATTTTGCATTTATCCTTGATGTTCATGGTCAGAAATTTACTGGTTAATAAAAATCCAACCAACTGAATACCAAGGACTTTCTTGAATTTTTGATCACTTTGTTGTCAACAAACAATCTGTAAGTTATTATTAATCAATTATTTATATATTTTTATCATGTATTTAAGGAAAAACATTAAAATACCAGATTCAATTGGCACCAGGACTGAATACAAAAGAAAATTCAGTTTATGGGAAATGTATCGTGCCTTTATTTTGATACCAAGTGCTGCGGCTAAGATGATTGGAAACAAAAGAAAAAAATTAGTCGACAAAGACTTTGTTGAGAGATTGCAATTGGCTGTAACTGAAGTAAACGGTTGTGCTGCATGTTCATATGCCCATACATATATTGCTTTAAAACAAGGAATGAGCAGTGAAGAGATAAACAGTTTTTTAAGCGGAGACGGAACATTTATAAATCAAGCAGAAGCCAAAGCAATCATTTTTGCTCAACACTATGCTGATACAAGAGGGTTTCCTAAAAAAGATGCATTTGACTCTTTGGTAGATGAGTATGGAAATCAAAAGGTAAAAATAATTCTGTCTGCTATACAACTGATGCATGCAGGGAATATTTTCGGCATACCTTACAGTGCACTGATATCAAGACTTAAAGGCTATCCATATAAAGACAGTTCATTGCTCTACGAATTAGGAATGCATCTTGGGGGTTTGGTTTTATTCCCAATAGCTTTAGTTGATGGTTTTTTAAGAAACCTAATGGGTTTTTCAAAAATAAGACTTGATAACAGTAAAACAATGGAATAAAATACCTGCAAAATTTTCAATACATGATCAGCCCATAACCGATTTTTCGGGGAAACAATCAACACGATTAATTCTGCTCGTTATAAGGTGAAATGTAATAAATAACGGGAATTCTCTTCTCAAACATTTTTCTGGTGATGTTTAAAATATGTAATTTCGCTAAATTATTTAACAACGGTTATGAGAAAACAAAGGAATTATGCCTATCATCAAACCACTAATCAACTTATTTACAAATAATTATAAAGAAACAAATAGATGAATGCTGATGAAATAAATTTGAACCCAAATGAATTGGTTCAGTTCCTAAAAAAATATCCTGAAGCTTTTACCAGTGATGACCTGGTGAAATTTTGCAAAGAGAAAAAAATCAAGGTCGTTAACTTCAGGTATGTGGCAGAAGACGGCAGACTTAAAACCCTTAACTTTTTTATCACCTCAGAGAAATATTTAAAAACCATTTTGGTACATGGCGAGCGGGTTGACGGAAGCAGTCTATTTTCATTTATTGAATCGGGAAGCAGTGACTTGTATATCATTCCCAGGTATCGTACAGCCTATGTAAATCCTTTTACTGAAATGCCAACATTGGAAATTTTTTGTTCATTTTACAATAAGGATGGGGAACCATTGGAAAGTGATCCGTGTTACATCCTTCGAAAGGCTGATGAGCTGTTCACCACAGAAACCGAACTGACATTCAAGACGTTTGGCGAACTTGAATATTACGTTATTGCGCCCGCAGAAGAGGCTTATCCGGCTGTTGATCAAAAGGGATACCACGAATGTGAACCTTTTGCCAAGTATGAATTTATCAGGACAGAAGCTCTCCATCTTTTAGCAAAAGCCGGATGTAGTATAAAATACGGACATGCTGAAGTGGGGAGTTTTACAGAAGGCCAGAATTATTTTGAACAACATGAAATAGAATTTTTGCCTGATAGTGCGGAAAGAGCTGCTGAGCAAATGATCCTGGCAAAATGGATCCTGCGGATGCTGGGATATAAATATGGTGTGGATATCAGTTTTTCTCCCAAAATTTTGGCAGGGAAAGCCGGAAACGGAATGCATTTCCATATGCTCGTCGAAAAGAACGGGAAAAACCTCACTGCTGTCAACGGAAAATTAAGTGACACTTCCCGAAAAATGATTGCAGGGATTCTCCAGTTTGCAGATGCCATCACTGCTTTTGGCAATACGACTCCTGTGTCGTACCTCAGACTCGTTCCTAAACAGGAGGCCCCCACAAACATATGCTGGGGCGACCAAAACAGGTCTGTCCTGGTGCGTGTTCCACTGGGATGGACTATTAACGGAAATATGATCCTGGATGCAAACCCGAAAGAAACCGCACCATCCTTTAACGGAGAGTCAAAACAGACTTTTGAGTTCAGAGTGCCTGACGGTTCGGCTGACATTTATCTGACACTGGCAGCCCTGATCGTTGCATCTCTCAGTGGATTAAAAGATGAAAATGCTCTAAAAAAAGCAGAGAAACTGTACGTTGATGTAAATATTTTTCACCCCGACAACAAAGAAAAAATTGCCAAGCTGAAACAATTGCCTCTCTCCTGCTGGGAATCGGCCGGAGCCCTCGAACAAAAACGAACTCTCTTCGAAGTCAATCATGTATTTCCCAAAGGATTGATAGATAATCAAGTCCAAAAACTGAAATCATTTCAGGACAAGGGGTTGAGCGAAAAACTGTTTGGCAATACCGAGGAGATAAAAAAACTGGTTGATAAATATTTACATGTAGGATGATCAGCATGATAAATCTATTTCGATAAATACACGGATGAACACGTTAATTCCTGCTGCTAAGTTCAGTACTTTTAAAATGAATAGCGAATTACGAGATATAAATTCATAAATGTTCCATCCTTACAGATCCCGGTAACTTTTAATTACAACAAACAGAATGAAGCAGTTTTTCAACCAGTCCAGGGAAGAGGTTCTGAACCACTTCAGGAGTGACGAAGAGAAGGGGATAACGACAGCCGAGGCGAAGGCACGCCTGGCTGAGCATGGTTACAATCAGCTCACGGCCAAAGGGGAAAAGACCTTCTTTCAGATGTTCTTTGCACAATTCAAGAGTTTTATGATCATCATACTTTTGATCGCCGCAGCTGTTTCGGGGGTGGTAGGTATACTGGAAGGTGAAGGCATGCTCGACACCTTTGTGATTCTGGGCATTTTGCTTCTTAACGCATTTGTCGGGGCTTTTCAGGAGCGTAAGGCGGAAGCCTCGTTGGAAGATTTGGAGAAGCTGTCGGCTCCCGACAGCCGCGTATTACGCAACGGCTCAGTGATTAATATTCTGTCAAGGGAGCTGGTACCCGGCGATATTGTCATTCTGGAAACGGGTGAGATCGTTCCTGCCGACCTGCGGCTACTGAAAGCTGTCAATCTGCAAATCCAGGAGTCAGCGCTCACAGGTGAGTCGGTGCCTGTGGAAAAGTTCACCGACCCCATTGAGGGTTTATCTGTGGCATTGGGTGACCGGACCAATATGGCTTTTTCAGGTGGAATCGTAACCTATGGCCGCGGCCGGGGAGTGGTGGTCACTACCGGGATGAATACAGAAGTGGGCAAAATCGCGGGAATGCTTCAAAATACAACCGATACCGAAACCCCCATGAGCAAACGGCTCGAACAGCTGGGGAAAGTGCTGGGTCTTGCTGCCCTCACTATCTGCGTGATCATCTTTATCGTTGGCATTCTTCATGGCCAGGCCATACTCACTATGTTCATGACCGCTGTCAGCCTTGCTGTGGCAGCTATCCCTGAGGGACTGCCGGCAGTATCCACGGTCGTGCTGGCCATAGGTGTGCAGCGAATGGTCAAAAAGAATGCCATCATACGCAATCTCCCTTCGGTGGAAACGCTGGGAAGTGCAACAGTAATCTGCTCTGACAAAACGGGAACCCTCACCCAAAACAGAATGACGGTAATGGAAGGGTGGGTCAACGGACAGCGCATGAAAATCAACCGGAATACTCCAGCGGCAGAACTGAACAACGAGAAGCAGATCATGCTCATGACAGCCGTTCTGTGTACTGATGCACATGCAGAGAAGAACAGCGAAGGGCTGTATGAGTTCACGGGCGATCCTACCGAAACCGCCCTGCTCGAGGCAGGTCTCTTCTTCGGACTGAACAAAAAGGAGCTGGAGAGGAGTTACCCCCGTGTTGCGGAGATACCTTTCGACTCGGAACGAAAACGGATGACAACCCTCAACCGTTTCCCCGAAGGATTTGTGCGGATTAACCTGAAGGGAGGATTAGATGAAGTACTGGCAGTGTGCAACCGAAAAATAATTAATGGAGCTGTATTGCCACTGACCGAAAGTGACCAGACACAGATCAGAGAGGTGAACGAATCTATGGCCAATACCGCACTTAGGGTGCTGGCTTTAGCCTATCGCGACCTGCAGGAAGAACCTCGTGAGGTGACCGTCGAAAAACTTGAGAAAGATCTCATCTTTGCCGGCTTCCTGGGAATGATTGACCCTTCCCGTCCTGAAGCTGCCCACGCCGTAGCACGTTGCCGTACCGCAGGCATACGCCCCGTCATGATCACCGGAGATCATAAAAATACCGCTATGGCCATCGCCCGCCAAATCGGAATTTTTAATTCAGGCGATGAGGCTATTACGGGCACCGAACTGGAACAGATCAACCAGGAACAGTTCGAAAAAAACGTTCAAAACTACTCTGTGTATGCCCGCGTGGCTCCCGAACATAAGGTTCGTATTGTAAAAGCCTGGCAAAAACGGGGCGACGTAGTTGCCATGACAGGCGACGGCGTGAATGACGCCCCGGCACTAAAACAGGCCGACATCGGCGCTTCCATGGGTATTGTCGGCACCGACGTAGCTAAGGGAGCATCCGACATGGTGCTCACCGACGATAACTTCGCCACCATCGTATCGGCTGTGGAAGAAGGACGACGCATCTACGACAATATACTTAAAGCAATACAGTTCCTGCTATCGACTAACGTGGGTGAAATTTTCCTTATCCTGGTAGCGTCCGTAGTGAATATCGGAACACCCTTGTTGCCGATACATATCCTCTGGGTCAACCTCGTTACCGACTCCCTGCCAGCTCTTGCACTAGCTGTCGATCCGGCAGAACAAGGGATTATGAACCGTAAACCACGAAATACCGGGAAGGGATTCATGACCAAAGGAATGATCTGGCGGATTTTCTACCAGGGGATCATGATCGGTGCTATCCCACTGGCAGCTTATATCATCGGACTGCGCGACGGAGGAGAGATACTGGGGCGCACCATGGCTTTCTCATCACTGATCTTTGCCCAGCTGGTACATGTACGCAACCTGCACTCTGCTAATCGCTCTTCTTTTACAACTAGCCCACTGAAAAACAAACCCCTAATCGGAGCTATCTTTGTGTCAGCCGCCCTGGCCCTGCTGGTACTCCTGGTACCATCAGTGAGGGAAGCTTTTTCTCTCACTGCTATGGACAGGCAACACTGGACTCTGGTACTGCTGATGTCACTTATTCCAATCGTAGTAGTGGAGTTGTTCAAGCTGCTTAAAATTAACGACATAAAAGATGGTAATAAAAAACAGGAACAATAAATGCATCCTAGTGAGGAAATACTTAGATTACTTCATACCCAAACATTTAATTCAACCGACACCTGCCGGGCATAACCCGGTAGGCCCGACATTCGGCGTAAATGTACGTGTACAAAAAATATCAGCCCATGCTTCACTTTAACATTATTGATTGCAGACAGGATAGTACTAAATTGGTTATTAACACCTTCTTATGTATATGCCAAAATTCCAGGTAATTCTTTATGTCTATTCTATTTACATCTCCTGTATCAAATAATACATTGACTGGAATTCTTTACCTATTTCAAATCTGAATACACCATCTTGATATTCTGATGGCATATATCCGGTAATCAATCCTTGAGGATTAACAGACATTACCCTCAGATTTTTTTTGTTGGTATTTATTTCAATGGTTGCTTCAATCACCTCCACTAGTATTGGGCCTTCACCAACATCAAGTACCTGAGTATGTTCGTTGTTGTATTTACTGTTTGTATTTTCTGCCCGTCCCACTGCAGTTAAAAGCATATTGCCGGAAACGTTAATCGGTTTATCATTTAATGAGCTGATTGCAATGGTTGCAAAATCTGTTTTTACTTCAAAATTTACATCATTCAGTTTTATATTATCTTCTTTACCAACAAAACCATAAATTGCTTTGGTTCTTGGAGAATCTATCCATCCAATTTTTTTATTTAAATTTCTGTAGAGTTCTTTGGTGTCAGAGAGTACTTCTTTTTTATCTAACTCAACTACTTCTTCGTCAGTACTAACAATAATATCTCCCTTTGGAGTCATATCGGGAAGTACAGTCTCAACCTTGTGTTTTTCAGCAGTAAGCAACAAGGCTTTGCCTTGTTTTTGCTGAAGATTTTCCAATTTAACATTTAAAGTTTTCTCAGCGGGACTTACATCACCTCTTCTCATTATTAGTGCAGCGTGGTAAAATAATCCGAATTTTGCAGGGTCATTAAATGTATCAAATAGTCCGCCTCTGTAATAAACGCCATTCAATGCATCTCCGGTGAGTGGTTTGGCTATCATATCTACATTCTCATCCAGGGTATATCTATACGTGTGGATTGCAAAACCACCCCATCCCTGCATAGCTCCTGCGGCAGCTAACAGTAAAGAACTTTCAGCTCTCCACTCATTTGGCCATGGGTTATCCCATTCTGATACAAAAAAGGGTTTGTCCTGCACCTTGTAAAATGCCAATCCTGGAATCATGTTCTGCATACTGCCAGTCATTGAAGCATTCATAAAACGTTTACTTCCATCTCCCCACAATCCAAAATTGTAATAGTAAGCATGAGAATCTGTAAAATCTGCAACTACCTGAGCAGTCAAATGTGCTGCATTTCTTGTCCAGTTGGTGCCGGCAACAGGGATTTTCACACCTATATCACGCATATGAGCAATCATTTCCTTATAATAAGCTGTGGTAACATCAATGAAAAATTTCTGAATATCAGCATCTTCTTTATTAAATACTACATTACTTTCACCTACCTTTACTTTATTTTGGAAAGCCCAATCGCGGTATAAATCTTCCAGTTCAGTTCTATATGGCTCAACAGTTACATTTTGCGACCATAAATCACATTCATTGGTTATCTCGGTCAGAACAATTGCAGGTTCATCTTTGTAAGCAAGTTTAGTATAGGGATTTATATGTGTCCAAAGATCAGCATTAAATTTTTTCTGTAGTTCAATTAATCTTCTGTTGTATGTACTATACGGTTTTGCGGCATCGCCTAATTTATTAGCAACTTCAACGCCGTCACCAGTTTTAAATCTCCTGTAGGTTAACAAATCCATATATACATATACACCCTCTTTTTTCAGGCAATAGATCAGGTAATCAAGGCGATCCATACTTTCAGGATCAAATGACTGGGTATTATCCTTATTTTCACCTCTGCTAAACTGAAATATGTTGGGAGTTGACCATTCTCCGTCCAATTGGTGGAACCGCACCATGTTAATCCCAACTTTAGCCAACCGTTTTGCCACTTTTTCACTGTGTTCATGTGAAGGAAAACATTGTGCACTATTAAAATTTGTTCCCCAAAACCGTCCTTCTGTTCCATTTTCAAAAACAAATTTATCTCCCTCCACTTTTAAAAAACCATGTTTCCCGGCGGGCTTATCCTTTGCATAAACGAAAGAGAGATCAATCGGCATATCGTTCCAGGGAAGAGTGTATGGAATGGTTTTTTTGGGTTTATTATCCTGGTTAATACTTAAAATATTACTCATACCAGGCAATTGGATAAATAGAAATGACACTAATATTACCCATACTTTTATATGTGTAGGGATTAAATTATTATTCAAAGTAACCTTCAACTTTTTTAAAACCTTCATTTTTCCTATAATTGTTTTTATACTCTCCAATTAAAATTGTAAATTTTCTATAGTAAAAGCTGGACTTCCATAATTTTATTTACCTCTCTTCATCGTTTATTTTAGCGATATTCGACAGAATACATAAATGTATTTTGGCAAAACAGTCAAGTTTTTTTCATGTTGTTTTGTGGCATAAAATATCATGGTCATTTCATTGTTTTATCTATCATTTCCAATGTCTTTTCCACAAGTACCTGTCCTCCTTCAGAACCAACAGAGTTACTTTGGACAATCGCAGAATACCCTCCTCCCGCTTCTGCTCTGGCTGAAGGCAAATATGTTCCTTCACCATTCGCCAGTTGTACGATAAATGTTAATACTGCATCACTTTGAGATTTAATTCTTAATCCATAATCAAGGAATAATTCGAATGGATTGGTAGCTACTATCACATCACCCAATCGTATAACATTTATTTTTGCAGGATAATATGGATTTTCATCCTGTTTATTATATCTGTCAATAGTTTTTCTGTGCCATGTTGACCTGTCGGGTTGTTCTTTAGCCAGATTTTCAGCCTGCTCTGCCTCCTCTTTAGTTACTTTTCGCACGGGAAGTGAAATTTCATCGTATAAATGACAGAAAACAATTTCATTTTTGATATTATCCTGCACGAATGGGAATACTTCATCTACAGCATGTGCAATTCGATGGGCGATTTCCTGTCTCCGGGTAATTCCCTTCCTTCTAATCATTTCCTGTTCAGCTTCTTTCCTCCACATAAGATGAGTGGTAATATCACCAGCTGCAGCACATTGAGGTAATATAAAAATATCATTCCCATATCGCTTATGTAATTCTACTCTTACGTCATGCCAATAATCGGCTGAAATTTGAGTAATTTGCTCTGACTCTTGTGATGGGCTTGCAATATTCAATACCATTCCGGTAAGTTTTTTTTTGTCATCCCAGAAAAACATCATTTCTACCCCATGGTCTTCATATCCTTCAATGTGTGAAAAATCTTCTCTGTCTGTACCTCCATACATTACAGCAGT
>JAQVON010000166.1 GCA_028702595.1 Mariniphaga sp.
TAGACCTCATAACCTAACTCCTTCGACTTTTTTACATCATGGAAGTCAGGAGTTTCATCGTTCGAGCTCTCGGTAAGTACCAATCTTTTGGCTATAGAAAAATTTTTCACCGGTGACGTGTTTTTTTTCCATCCTAAAGACCGCTCCCAGACCATCACTTTGCGTCCGGATTTTTGCAGGTGTTCGGCCGCTTTTTTTACAAATAAATGGTATATTCCGCTTTTGCCGATCTCCAATGCTTTTGCCTGGCATTTTTCACAAGCAGCTAATTCATACGTTTCATCCGAGCCGATGTGAATATACCCGGAACCAGGCGTTGCCTCAATAGCCTCCTCCCAGAGATCGAAAAGCAATTCATAAGTACCTTCTTTTAGGGGACAAAACTCCCAGTTCGAGTCTGCTATCTCTCGTAAGTGTCTGTGCTGAGTCCATTTCAATATGAAACTCACATGTCCGAGCCCCTGAACAAGAGGGATGAGTTCAATATGGTATTTTTTTGCATAACGGGTCATCTCCTGCATTTCTTCAATTGTGAATGCTCCGGGGGCTCCAATTTCGGGATGACTTTCATAAGCCAGTTTATCTTCCCACTCCCAGATTAACTGGTTCATTTTATATCTAGCCAGGTCTTTTATGAAGTTTTCCACATACGAGCGTTTGTCCTGATGGTGCTTGGTATCGTAATGGGCGGCACGTTTTTCAATATCGGGCCAATCGGTAATTTCCATCCCTGGAACCTGAAATCCTTCTTCTCTTTCTTTTATAAGCTGTAAAAAGGTCTGAGTACCATAAAATAAACCTGCTTCGCTTTTTGCACGAATGGATAGTTCATCGATCGATGTTGTTAGTCGATAGCCTTGTTCTTGCATAGAAGCCGGCACCTGAGTACGTGACAAAACAATGGACTTTTTACCCTTTTCAGTATCTATGATTGCATCAATACCCCATGTTGATTTTAGATCACGAGCCAACTCTTCCGCTGCAAAACGGTCGGCCTCTGAATGCTGTATATCCATGACAAGAGTTAATTCGTTGGAAAAATAAAAATCTTCTCCTACTAAATGAACCTGTTGAGGGTAGGGAATTACGCTGAGCCCCAAATGTGTCAGCTCACTGGAATGAACGGCATGGCCCGAAACAAAAAAAATAAAAAGGGCACAAAGCATCCAAAAGGTTTGTTTTCGGGGATAAATAACTAGTTGTATTTTTTCTGCAGTTCTCATAGTATTCAATTTAATCATTTCCAAATATTGTATGTTTTTTCCTCTCATTTCATCCAAATCCAACTATTTTGGTTTTGCCTTCGCTTGTTCCACATTCCGTTGTGTGCTGCGATAATCCGCAGGCTCGCGAATACAGGCCTGAAACAATGCGGATGTGACTGTGCATAAGCTGTTCAGGGCTGGGGTCAATTCGTCCATTGCAGACCTCGTGAAACTGAACCGGCATGAACTGGCTCAAAAGTGACAACTGAATTTTATTCTCCCGCAGGTTCGCAAATAACCGCTTTTGTGCCGACTCAAGTTCGGCCATTGGCCAGTAATACCTCGACCGGTCAGAGAAACTGTATATCCGTTTAAACGCCTGCTGTTTCTCATTCCCCGGATAATATTTTTTCCAATATCCCGGTTTCTTTAGCATCATTTGGTCCAGGGTTTCGCGTAACCTCGACAGACCCTTGTAATCTTTTCCAAGTAGTTCAATCTCCATGGATTCCAAAGCAAACAGGGCTTCCCGGTAGGCAAAGGTTAACCACGGGCCCACTTTAAGAATACAAAAATGATCTTTTACCAGCGATCTTAAATTTTCTTCGGTTTGATAGTCAGTAGAGTGCGCTTCAAAAACAAGGTTATCAAACTCCTTTAATTTTTCGCTGAGTTTTCGGGCTTTTCCCTGTTGGTAGTTAAAAACCTGGTCGTCGCCAAATTCCACACCAGGCTGAAAAACAACGCCTGTTACACGCTCCCAGGCACCAGACAAACCCGCCTGAATAAAATGTTTACGTGTGATTGAAATTGTCATTGCCGCATCTTCCGGAGTGGTGGGAATTACCTCGTCTTCTTCCTCTTGCGCCCCGCCGGGAACAGGAACTTCTGTCCCGATGATATAAACCGGTTTGGGACTTTCTGCCCGGTATTTCTCCCAGGAATCTTCGGCAACCCGGCAAAGAATGGCAGTTCTTTGCGCCACAACCTCATTGTCAAGCGGTTTGTTCCTGTCGCCGGCATCATCAGCACAAAACATGCTGGTATCGAGGTGTATCTTTTGATATCCTTCTTTTATATATTCTTCAATAAGCATTTTAGCACGTTCCATCGCCTTTTCGGCGGGAAGGTTTTTCCAGGGGTTAGGGCCCAAATGATCGCCGCCCAGCAGAATCATTTTTCTTGGAAAGCCCATTTTTTCAGCAATGGTATTTACATACCGGACAAAATCTGCCGGTTTCATTCCGGTATAACCGCCAAACTGATTCACCTGGTTTGAAGTGGACTCAACTAAAAGCATTGTCCTATCCTCCTTCGCCTGCTGAAAACATGCCTTAAGTACATCTGAATTGGCAGAGCAAACCGAATACAT
>JAQVON010000167.1 GCA_028702595.1 Mariniphaga sp.
ATAATAATTACATACGCGAATATTTCAAGGAGATTTTTCAGGGTGAAAATCACCCGGTGAATAAAAGGTTATGAACAGGAAAAATTATAAACTAAAATTATCCCTCCGACTTTTCGGAGCGGACTCTTATTTACAAATCCCAGATCGATGCCGGTATTTAGTTGGGCGGTTCTTTCCCACTGGAGATTTGAATTAGGTAACTGACTGGGATAAAAAATAGGGCTGAGAACTTCTCCGCCTGTTCCATTCCCAAATGCTTGCATATTACTTGCCAACTGATCCAATGATTGATACGGTCTAACAGCCTGATTTCCGGAAAGGCCGTAACTTAACCGCAATTTCACATTAGATAACAGATCCATATCTTTCATGAATTTTTCTTCAGTAAGCCGGTATGCAGCAGCTACGGCAGGGAAAAATGCAAATTTGTTATTTTCTGCAAATTTGGAAGAACCATCGAAACGACCGGTGAAAGTAAAGAGTAATTTGTTTTTATAAGAATAATTAGTCCTGACAAAAAAGGAAACCAAACGGGAATCTGAAAATCGAACAATGTCGGGCTCTGTGAACTGAGCTGTATGAGGTGCATAATAAAGAAGCCGATCATTGGCAAAACCATAATTGGACGTGATGACCGCACTATTGTCAAACCACTCCGCTTCTTGTCCTAACACTGCATCAATCCGATGATTACTGAACTTTCCGGAGTAGTTTAAGGTGTTGGTTACTCCATACAACCTTACCCTGGAATCGTTTGTTTTTGCCCATCCTCCTCTCGAATAGGCTGCTGGAAGAATATTTTTTTGATAGAACCGCTGGTTCGTATTTCTGATCTGATATGAAAAATTGGTTTTAAACGTTAATCCTTTCGCTATATTCAGGTTGGCAAATAGGCTTCCTATAAACTGCGAAATTAAAATATCATAATCATTTGCTTCCAAGGCCTGAATTGGTGTATAATGAAGAACGCCGAAATCGTCTTCTTCGGTCGCATCAAGTCCGGCAGTTGGCGAAGTATGAAGAGCTCTCTGAATAACACTATTTGTTCCATAATTTACCTGATTATTAGTTGAGGTGTTCTGCTGTGTGGAATTAATCAGAGCGTAATAAATCCTTGTTCCAATGCTTAAATTGTTATTCAACTTAGCATCAAGATTTACTCTGGTCGAAATCCGGGTAAAATCTGTTTTTTCCACAATTCCTTTGGTATCGAATAAATTGGATGATATCAGATATCGCATCCCGCTCTTCCCGCCACTGAATGTCAGATTATAATTCTGCGTTATGCCTTGACGAAAAATGACATCTTGCCAGTCGGTAGACCTCAACAGACCGACTCTGGCTGAATCAATCTTCGCCATGTCAATTGACCCCAATGAATTAGAATTAAAGAGGGCCTCATACCTGGTCAGCCAATACTCATTTGCATCCTGAAGATCAATTTGATGCGGGAGGGAAGCAATTCCATAATCTGCATCTATCTCAACACTGCCCAATCCCGTTTTACCAGACTTAGTCGTAATAAGAACAACCCCGTTAGCTCCTCTTGAACCATAAATTGCGGTTGCTGAAGCATCTTTGAGTACCTCCATGGATTCGATATCGGAAGGGCTGATCGAGGAAAGTGGACTAATCTGGTTACTGGCTTCCTGTTCATTAACCATTCCCGATAATGGTGTATTTTCCACCGGCACACCATCAATAATGTATAAAGGTTCACTCCCCCTCATCGAACTTATTCCTCTGATCCTAATAGCTGCTCCGCTGCCCGGCATACCTGACCCCTGTGTTACGACAACTCCTGGCACTTTGCCAGCAAGTGCCTGATCAAGCGATATAGTTCCCATTTTTATAATATCCTCAGATTTTACTGATGCTACAGAACCCGTCACATCGCTTTTTCTCATGGTTCCGTATCCTATTGCAACCACTTCTTCCAAACCAATACTCTCTTCCTCCATCATTACATCCAGGATAACTTTTCCGGTTACCGGAATTTCCTGGGTTTTCATCCCGACAAAGGAAAAAACCAGTACCGCGTTGTCTTGGATATTTTCAAAAGAGTAATGACCTTCAGCATCTGTAATGGTTCCTCTCTCGCTTCCTTTCACCACAATTGTCACTCCTGGCAACGGAATACCTGAGGAATCAGTAACTTTGCCTTCAATTTTTTTCAACCGTTGCTGTTCTGCACCCGAAAAATCTGTTGCCGACAAAATAATTTGTCCCCTTGTTATTTCATATTGATTCACTGTATTTTTCAGAAAGTCCTCAATTCGTACATCACTGGTCTTCAGTGTCAACCAGGTTGTTTGTGAAGAGCTATCTAAAGCACATACCTCCATAAACATAGAGGAAAATAACACGACAATGATTGTTAGTTTCATTCTCAATAAAATTTGATAGATCCATGACCTGTGGCCACGAAAACTTCGTTTTTTTTCTCTATTTTTCATACTTTTCTTCTATAAATTCCACCCTATCAAAGAATAACATACACAAAGCATTATAAAGGTTTGTGTAAGGACAAAGTAACCACACCCCACTGTTCATGGGGAAGACGTGAAGACGCCTTAG
>JAQVON010000096.1:0-7371 GCA_028702595.1 Mariniphaga sp.
GAAGAGGCCATTTCGCTTCAGATTCTCATCGTTGTGCTGGTGGTCATCGTTATGGTTTATAACTTAAGGGCTTCATTTTTGATTTCAAGTTTACTGCCCATTGCCGTGCTCATGGTTTTTATTGCCATGCGTTATTTTGGTGTTGATGCCAATATTGTGGCGCTTTCAGGTATTGCCATTGCCATTGGGACGATGGTCGATTTGGGGGTAATCCTCTCCGAAAACATCATAAAACACATCGAAGAGTCGCCGCCTGAACAAAAACTCATAACCACCATTTATAACGGGGCTTCGGAAGTAAGCTCTGCTATACTTACTGCAGTTTCTACCACCATTGTTAGTTTTATCCCGGTATTTACCATGCAGGCTGCCGAAGGAAAACTGTTTGGGCCGTTGGCTTTTACCAAAACATTTGCACTGGTTGCCGCCCTTTTGGTTTCATTGCTTATTATGCCCACACTTGCCCATTGGTTTTTCGGGGCGAAAATTCAAAATAAAAAAATCAGGAAGTGGCTCAATATCGTATTAATTCCCGTTGGAATTGTCGCTCTTATTGCCGGTCAGGTTTGGGGTGGAATGATTTTACTCGCTTTTGGCATTGTGGGAACAGTAAAAGAATTGAGGAAAAATCGCCCTGAAAGTGAAGTGAGTTCAGACACCAATACAGGCTCCAGTGCGTCAATCTCGCAAAAAATAAAGTCGTTTAATTTTTGGGTGTTTGACCACGCTGAAATAATCATCGTGGTAATTGGTGTCATCTGGTTGCTGTCCAAATACTGGCTTCCGCTTGGTCCCGCGAGAAGTCTGGTAACCAACGCACTATTTGTTGCCCTGATGGTGATCCTTATTTTAGGTTTTTTTATCGTCCTTGAATATTTTTACAAATCCATCCTCCGGTGGTGTTTGAACCACAAAGTCGCATTCCTGCTGCTTCCTTCTTTTTTAATCCTTTTTGGGGCAACCACCTGGATGGGGTTCAACAATATCTTTGGTTTTGTGGCCAAAGGGTTCGACACGGTAGGGTGGAACATTCGCACCACCAAAGTGTGGTCGGGATTAAGCCACACCTTCCCCGCCATCGGAAAAGAATTTATGCCTTCGCTCGATGAGGGAAGTTTCCTGCTTATGCCCACTTCCATGCCCCACTCCGGTTTTGAATTTAACCGTAATGTTCTCGGTCAACTGGATATGTTGCTGACCAACATTCCGGAAGTTGAGCTTACTGTAGGAAAACTGGGAAGGGTGGAATCGGCCCTCGACCCCGCGCCCATTTCCATGTACGAAAACGTAATTAATTACCGGCCGGAATACATGCTCAACGAAAAGGGGCACCGGGTACGGTTTAAAACAGATAAAAACAACAACTTTATACTCACCAACGGGGATACTCTTTCCAATAAAGAAGCTTTACAACGAGGCGTAAAATACGGGGACCTTATACCTGATCCAAAAGGTGATTATTACCGCAATTGGCGCGAGGAAATCAAATCGCCAGATGATATCTGGGGTGAAATTGTGAAAGTAACGAAAATCCCGGGGGTAACTTCAGCGCCAAAACTGCAACCTATTGAAACCCGTTTGGTAATGGTGCAAACAGGGATGCGTGCCATCATGGGGATTAAAGTTTATGGCCCCGACCTTGGCACCATTGAAGATTTCGGGATGAAACTGGAGGAAATTCTGAAAGAAGTTCCATCGGTGAAAGCCGAAGCGGTTTTTGCCGACAGGATTGTTGGGAAACCTTATTTGCACCTGAACATAAACCGCGAAAAAATATCACGGTACGGGTTAAATGTGGAAGATGTGCAGCAAGCGATAGAAACGGCCATTGGCGGAATGAAAATCACTTCTACCGTAGAAGGCCGTGAACGGTTCCCGGTGAGGGTACGATACCCGCGCGAACTCCGGGACAACCCCGAAGCGCTCGGTAAAATCCTGATACCGACGCCAACCGGGGCGCAAATTCCAATCTCACAGATTGTTGATTTTGAATATGTCAGAGGGCCCCAGGCCATTAAAAGCGAAGAGACTTTTCTGGTGGGCTATGTTTTATTTGACAAACGGGATGGCTATTCAGAAGTGGGTGTAGTAAACGATGCGCAGAATGCGATTCAGGCGCGGATTGATGCAGGCGATTTAAACGTTCCTTCGGGCATCAGTTACAAGTTTTCGGGCAGCTATGAAAACCAGGTGAGGGCCGAAAAAAGACTCTCCATTATTGTTCCGTTGGTTTTGGTCATTGTATTCCTGATTCTCTACTTTCAGTTTAAATCGGTGTCAACATCACTAATGGTATTCACCGGAATCGCGATGGCGTTCAGCGGGGGTTTTATGATGATTTGGCTTTACGGACAGGGCTGGTTTGTTGATTTCTCGATTTTTGGGACCAACATGCGCAATCTGTTCCAAATGAATACAATCAACCTCAGTGTCGCGGTTTGGGTCGGTTTTATCGCGCTCTTTGGTATTGCAACCGACGATGGTGTATTGATGGCTACCTACCTCGACCAAAGCTTTGCCCGCAATAAAACCGATAACCTGAAAGGAATCCGGGCGGCTGTTGTGGAAGCGGGTTATCGCAGGATTAAACCTGCAGCCATGACTTCGGCTACAACCATTATCGCGCTGTTACCCATTCTTACCTCAACCGGCCGCGGCGCCGATATCATGATACCCATGGCCATCCCGGCTTTTGGAGGGATGATTTTTGCAGCAGTCACCTATTTTATCGTGCCGGTGCTTTACAGCATGCGCGAAGAGCGAAAACTTAAAAAGAGTCAGTCATGAAGAAAATAATAACACTAATAATCATATTGGTTTCAGGGTTAAGTGCTATTCAGGCGCAGACGCTGGGCAGCTATCTCGAAATGGCGGCAGAAAATAATCCGGGCCTTCAATCGAAATACAAAGAGTTTGAAGCAGCACTGCAAAAAATTCCGCAGGTAAGCGTGTTGCCCGATCCATCATTTTCTTTCGGCTACTTCATTTCGCCGGTGGAAACGCGGGTTGGACCTCAACACGCCAAATTTTCACTGAGCCAGATGTTCCCGTGGTTCGGAACGCTGGAAGCTAAAGGAGACGCCGCGGCACTAATGGCTGCAGCAAAATACCAGTTGTTTTTGGAAGCCCGGAACAAGCTCTATTTCGATGTGGCGGCTGCTTATTATCCGTTGTATGAACTACAGCAGATGCAGGAAATCGAACGTGAAAACATTGAGATTTTGGAGTCATATAAAACGATTGCTACCCGAAAATTTGAAAACGGGGCTGCTCCAATGGTAGATGTACTGCGCGTGGATATCATGTTGAAAGATTCGCGCACCACACTCGAAATTCTAAATGAAAAGGAACGTGCGCTGGTTTCAACATTCAATAATTTATTGAACCGGAATGAAAACGAAGACGTGATTATTGCCGATACTTTGCCGGCAGCGGCTGTGGAAATCGAAGCAGTCAAAGATTCGTTGTTATTGCGAAATCCAACAATCAACGCGCTTGATTTGAAAACAAAGGCAAGCAAAGCCAACGAAATTGTTGCGCAGAAACAGGGGCTTCCAAACATCGGAGTCGGACTGGATTATGTAGTAGTGGGAGAACGATCAGACATGTCGGTTGCCGGTGCCGGAAAAGATGTACTGATGCCGATGGTTTCAGTGAGTATTCCGCTGTTTCGCAAAAAATACGACGCAGCCGAAAAGGAAGCACAGCTCATGCAGGAAAGTTATACACTTCAGAAGGAAAATGTGCTCAATTCACTCTCTTCGGAATTCGACCGGACACTGTTCGAAATTACGCAACAGCTTGAATTACTGAAGCTGTACCGCGAACAGGTTACCACAACAGAGCAATCGCTAAACCTGCTGTTCAGTTCGTATGGCAACTCCGGTAAAGAGTTCGAGGAAGTTCTACGCATGCAGCAACAATTGCTCAAATACGAAAAAATGATGGCTACGGCGGAAGTTCAATACCAGATAGCCCTTGCCAAATTAAATTATATCACTGCAAAAACATATTAATAATGAAAACAAATCGAAAAACAATAATTATTGCCGTTTCAACGCTGGCCGTAGGTTTACTGCTGGGTTGGCTGATATTTGGTGGTTCGGAAAGCAAAACCACCGAGGAACAACAACATGAACACATTGCGGAAGAAGTCGCTGGTGAAACTATTTGGACCTGCTCCATGCACCCGCAAATCCGCCAGAATGAGCCAGGCGATTGCCCTATCTGCGGCATGGATTTAATCCCGCTGGAAGATGAACAAAACAGCGGGGTTGACCCGATGGCTATCAGCATGTCGTCCACGGCCATGCAACTGGCCAATATCAGCACCGCAATAGTGGGTTCGATGGACCCGGTAAAGCAGGTGCGTTTAAATGGTAAAGTGCAATCCGACGAGCGTTTGGTTTATTCACAATCATCACACATACCTGGGAGGGTTGAAAACCTGATGGTGAATTTTACGGGCGATTATGTACAAAAAGGGCAGGTCATTGCGTCGGTTTATTCACCCGATTTGGTAACCGCACAGGAAGAGTTATTTGAAGCGCAAAAAATTAAAGAGTCACAACCACAGCTTTTTAACGCGGCCAAAGAAAAGCTAAAAAACTGGAAACTGACGGACAGCCAGATTGAGCAAATTCTAAATTATGAAACTGCCAAAGAAACTTTTGATGTTCAGGCCGATATATCGGGTTACGTAACCCAAAAAATGGTCAACCCCGGTGACTATGTGGGGCGCGGACAAGCCATTTACGAAATTGCCGACCTCTCAAAAGTATGGGTGCTTTTTGATGTTTATGAATCGGATATGCCGTGGGTTAAAAAAGGCGATAAAGTGGATTTTTCCATTGCTTCCCTACCCGGCGAAACTTTTTCGGGGGCAATCACTTTCCTCGACCCGGTAATCGACTCGAAAACGCGCGTGGCAAAAGCCCGGGTAGAAGTCGTTAACCGGGGGTTAAAACTCAAGCCCGAAATGTTTGCCTCTGGAAAGGTGGAAGCAAAATTGCCCAACCGTTCGGGCGCTGTTGTTGTTCCAAAAACTGCCGTGATGTGGACAGGTGAACGTTCGGTGGTTTATTTGAAATCGAAAACAGACCAGGGCGTGAATTTTATGATGCGCGAAGTGGAACTGGGCCCGGCACTGGGCGAAAGTTTTATTGTAGAAAACGGTTTAGAGGAAGGCGAAGAGATTGCTGTTAACGGCACATTTAGCATTGATGCGGCGGCCCAACTGGCAGGGAAACCAAGTATGATGAATCCGGCTGGCGGCCCTGCAATGACCGGGCACAACCACGGCGGAATGGACATGGGCGGAGCAAGTGCCCCCCCTGTTGAGCCGGTTGATGCCGATCCAAAATTTACAGCTCAGCTTACTGATGTTTATGAAGCTTACCTCGATATGAAAAATGCGTTTGTGGAAACCGATGCGCAAAAAGTAAACAGCGGGGCACAAAAAGTAAGCACAGCCTTAAATTCGGTTGACATGGGTTTGTTAAAAGGCGATGCCCATATGGCCTGGATGGACCAGTTAAATGCTTTGGAAAGCGCTGTAAATGCAATAAATAAATCTGATGATATTGAAAAACAACGCCGGGAGTTTGCCCGGTTTAACCTTGCATTTTACAAAAGCCTGAAAATGTTCGGGCTGGACAATGAAACGGCTTATTACCAGTACTGTCCCATGGCCAACCGCGACAAGGGTGCGTACTGGCTGAGTGAAATCAAAGAAATACGCAACCCTTATTTCGGTGAGGATATGCTGGGATGTGGAGAAACAAGGGAAACCTTGAAGTAGGAGGAGTTAACCGGTAAGGGGCTGCGGCTCCTTCCGGTTTTTCAGAGATATATTTTAAACCATTAAAAATGCCATAAAATGAAACAAATATTTCAAATATTTAGATATGTAACCTTTACATCGCTGATTATTTTTTCTGTAGAGGTATATGGCCAGGATTCTTTTGTACTGGCAACCAATCAGCAATTTAAAGTAGAAGGGACATCTACCCTTCACGATTGGGAAATGGTATCAACCAAAGCCGAAGGTAATGCAAGTATTAAGCTGGTAAAGGGCAAAATTGCTAGCATCAATTCGCTTGTTGTTGATTTACCAGTTACTTCCCTAAAAAGCGGAAAGAACGCAATGGATAAAAATGCGTATGAAGCTTTGCAGGCAAATAAAAATCCTCAGATACAATTAGAACTGGTAGAAACAGAAGCCATTACGGACGAATTGGTTAAAGCGAAAATCAGGCTTTCCATTGCTGGTACCTCCAACATGGCCAATTGGGAGGTCAGCTATAAACTGTCGGAAGATGGCGTACTTTTTTTGGGTTCTCATAGAATTAAGTTTTCCGATTTTAAGGTAGATCCCCCCAAAGCCGTGTTTGGCACTATAAAAACCGGAGACGAACTTGAACTCTCATTTGAAACAGCGTTTAAACAAACTAGTGAAACAGCTTTTAAATCAACAAATTAAAAATCAAATATCATGAAAAAATTTAATTACAAATTCAGCATTACATTTATTTCTCTATTGTTAATGACATCGGTTATAGTACACGCACAACAAACCAAGTTACAATTTTTCAGGCCCAATGATAAGACAGGGCTGAATGTATTTGAATCTACTAAAACCGATACGGTCGCATTTGATGGTTTCAAAGTTCGCTTGGGCGGCGATTTTGCTATGCAGTTCCAAAGCTTAAACCAAAGCAATTCCGCGGGCAACCTTGTTGAACTAGGCTCCGATTTTAATCTGCCATCGGCAAACCTGAACCTCGATGTACAATTGCTGGATGGGGTCAGGATGCATCTGAAAACCTATCTGTCTTCAAGGGCCCATAATGAAACATGGATAAAAGGTGGGCATATGCAGGTGGATAAGCTTGATTTTGTCAGCCCCGGGTTTTTGAGCGGTCTGATGCAGTATGCAACTATCACCATCGGCCTCGATGAATTTAATTACGGGGATGCCCATTTCAGGCGGTCAGACAATGCAAGGGGAATTTTTAACCCGTTTGTGGGAAATTACCTGATGGATGCATTCTCCACGGAAGCATTTGGAGAAGTTACCCTGCAAAACAACGGATTACTTGCCGTTATCGGTTTAACAAACGGGAAACTTAATCAAAATGTGACCGTCAATGACAACACCGACAACAAACCATCTTTCTACGGTAAACTGGGATATGATAAGCAGCTTAACGATGACCTGAGAGTGCGTCTTACCGGATCATGGTATATCAACAATGGAACTTCAAATGGCGCTTACCTTTACGGCGGCGACCGCGGAGGGACAAGGTATTACAATGTACTGTTCACTGTTCCGGATGAGGAGGGCAATTCTGAGGGCGGCCCGCGCGACGG
>JAQVON010000096.1:7471-10362 GCA_028702595.1 Mariniphaga sp.
GTCCATTCTTTTAGCTTGCACATGATGCCTATGTCTTTGGCATTTGCTGTTTTGGGGCTGGTTGCCGGAATCGTTTCCGGGTTTTACTATAAATCCATAAAAAAGAAAAACCGGCAACTTTACGGGAAGCGGCAATTGCTTCAACAAAGTTTACCGAACCTGATAGCCAGTGGGGAAAGTGAATTTGTAGAATTTAAATCATCCCTGAGGTACGACTACCGCCAGGTAAAAACCGACAAAAACCTGGAACACATTGTTTTGAAAGAAATCGCAGGTTTTTTGAATGCAAATGGAGGAATTCTTGTATTAGGAGTTGACGATAGCGGGCAGATATTAGGTCTCGAAAATGATTACTGGACGCTTAAAAAGAAAAACAAGGATGGTTTTCAGCAACGAATTATACTACTCGTTTCCAATACATTTGGCAAAGATATCTGCTCGATAATTCATATTACCTTCCATACCTTTCAAAACAATGAAATTTGTACGATTTACATTGAACCTTCGCGGCAGCCGGTTTACCTGAAAGAAGGAAACCGAACAGTATTTTATTTAAGAACGGGAAATATAACAAATCCGCTCACAACCAGTGAGGCTGTTAAATATTTAAAAATAAAAAGTTAAACATTAAACATTAAAAAAGATGAAAACAAAAGTTTTAAGCTTAGTTGCGCTGTTTATGATGGGCGCTGTTTCCGTTTTTGCAGGAAACAAAACAGAAAAATTCCTGGTGAACGGGAAGTGTGAAATGTGCGAGAAACGAATTGAGATGGCAGCTTTATCGCTGGAGGGTGTTTCAAAAGCTGACTGGAACAAGGAAACTAAAATGATGGAAGTTTCACTTGATAATTCGAAAACTGATGTGCACAAAGTAGAAATGACCATTGCAAAAGTGGGCCACGATACTAAAATGCACAAAGCGACTGATGAAGCATACAACCAGTTACCATCCTGCTGCAAGTATGACCGCTCAGAACTCAAAGCTCCGGCGAAGCCGATGAAACATAAACATAAATAACAAAAAGAGCCTACTGGTTGAGTAAAACGAAAAAAATACAAAATCCTTTTTTGGGAGGAGAATACGTTAGGATGCGGAGAAATAAGGAAGACTATTAAGTAGGTTTGGTTTGGGGACGGAGAAGAGAAAGGGAATGGGAGGGTTACTCCCTCCCGCCCTTTCAATTGTAAAAATACTATCATGAAAGTGCGATTAAAAAAATACAAGTTTATAAAGAACCAGGAAATACTGATTCATGCTTTTGTGGGGCTGTTAGTAGGGTATTTTATTTTACACCCAACAAGTATGGTCATTTACTGGTTCGAAAATAATTTAAACGGGGTTAGCTTTTCTGCTTTATGGTCGGTTTTTTGGAATCAGTTCGTTGAATCCTTTAGTTTTAGTATGATGCCCATGTCGGTTGCTTTTTCCGTTCTTGGATTATTGATTGGCCTGGCTTCAGGAATGTACAACCGCTCTATAAAAGAAAAGCAGGACAAATTATTGACAAAAAGGCAATTGTTAAAACAAAGCATCCCATCGTTAATTGCTGATGGCGAAAATGATTTTGTTGATTTTAAAGCTTCTTTGCGTCACGATTACAGGCAGGTGAAAACCGATAAAAACCTGGAAAACGAAGTGCTGAAATCAATTGCCGGTTTTTTGAATGCTAAAGGCGGAACTTTAATATTAGGTGTTGACAATTACGGTAGTATCCTGGGATTGGAGAACGATTACTATTCGCTAAAGAAAAAAAACAAAGATGGATTTCAACAGCGGTTAATACTATTGGTATCCAATGAATTTGGTAAAGATATTAGCACAAAAATCCATTTCTCATTTCATGAAATAGAGGGAAAAGAAATATGTGCCTTGTTGGTTGAACCGTCCCATCGGCCGGTTTATCTAAACGATGGGGGTAATACCATTTTCTACCTTCGCACCGGAAATATCACCCATCCCCTTACTACCAGCGAAACGGTAGAATACCTGCAGTCGCGGGAAATAACTTAAAAATTAAAATCATGAGAACAATAATGCTTTTTCTTAGCCTTACCTTATTAATTTCTTTTCATAGCTATTCTCAATTAGAATTTGAAGGAGTAATAAAGTCTGAATTTAAAACCATTCAGTTAGAAAACGGGGAAATAAAATTCTATAATTTCGACACTAAAGCCCAAACGATAATTATTTATAACCTGGACAACACACGATGGAAGTCGATTCACATTCCGATTGAAAACAATCATTTTTTTGAGGAAATTAAAATGATTTCTCAAAATACAATTCATCCTGACGAGGAGATAGAAATAGTCTATACATGTTTAACGTATAATTACAATGCCATTGAAGAAAACCCTGAACCTGAACACAATGCTGTTCAATTTACATTAAACATCATCAACGAAAGTGGGCAAAAACTACTTTCTGTGCCGAATAGCCATGAAATAAGACTTACCTCGGCAAATGGGAAAACCAAACTTCTGATTTTTAAAAATGGCGGGAAAAGTTTTCGGGATGACAATGAAATACTGGTTTATGCTTTACCCAATAAAAAATAGGTTATGGAAGATTATCTGCAATATAAAAGTTTCCACATTCAAGAAAGTATATCGAAAGAAAAAATAAAAGAATTAATGACAAAGTTTAATTCCACACCGGGAATTAACAAAATTGATTGTGCAAGCCAATCGGTTTCTGTCGTCTATAATCCATACGAAATTAGTGAAAAAGAAATTTTGAAAAGTTTATCTGTTCTTGGGTTAACCATTTCAATTGATGACAAAAAATCGTTTAAAAACAGGCTAAAGAAGATGGCGGAAGAAAATAAGAAAGATTTTGGCGGGAAACGATTGGATTGCTGTGATTTAATCACCTAAATCTTACGGCAATT
>JAQVON010000028.1 GCA_028702595.1 Mariniphaga sp.
GGAACAAAACTCACCACGCCGATCATTTGTTAAGTTAAAACGAGCAAGTATTAACAGGCACAAAAGGTTATGAAATGAGAAGTATACAAAAGAGTCCAACAGAAGAAGAAGCTGATTTGAGTGGGTTTCAACTATTCAAAAAATTAGATCCCGAAGAGTTCAACCGGTTGAAGCAGGAAAAGACCTGTTCACTTTACAAGAAAGGTTCCATCATTTATCGTGAGGGGAGCAGGTTAACCGGTTTTTTTTGTGTAACCCGGGGGATCATAAAAATTTTTAAAACAGGAATTGATGGCAAGGAACAGATCATTCGTTTTGCCAAGAAGGGTGAAATCATTGCCTACCGGTCGTTACTGAGTCAGGAACTGGCCTGTACGACAGCGAAAGTGGTTGATGAAGCTGTACTTTGTCATATTCCCTATCAGACGTTACTTTTTCTGATCAGGAATAACTGGCAATTTTCACACCACATGTTACAGATTGTGTGCAGGGAACTTCGGGAAGCCAACGAATACATAACCGATATTGCCCAAAAGACAGTACGGGAACGTCTTGCTGAGGTCTTACTTTTATTAAAAGAGAACTTCAGTCTGGATCATCAAAACACCTTACAGATAACACTTACCCGGGAAGAGCTAGCCAACATGGTAGGTACAGCCACAGAATCGGTAATCAGGCTTCTCTCCGAGTTTAGACAGGACAAGTTGGTCGAGTTGCAGGGACGAAAAATCAGGTTCATTGACACCCAGGGTTTACGGCGTGTTGCTAATATTTAATTTTTATGCAGGAGCGACATAATAATAAAGAGCGTTACTTTCAGGAGCAATCCATAACAACCCGTAAGTTTGTTATTCCTTATCTTTCTGACATCATAGAAGTGGGTCCACAGACAGAAGTTTTGGAAATTGGCTGTGCCGAAGCCGGAAATTTAATCCCTTTTCTTGACCTGGGATGTAAAGCAACCGGGATCGACATTTCATGTAGCCGGATTGAGCTGGCCCGGGAGTTTTTCAAGAATCATCCCCAAAATAAAAATCTCCATTTAATTTGTAAGGATATTTATCTGTCTGACCTCGATGGGAAAAAATTTGACATCATCATGATGAGGGATGTAATTGAGCACATTCCTGATCAAAAGAAATTTATGAATTACGTAAAAAAGTTTTTAAAACCCGAAGGAAAATTTTTTCTTGCTTTTCCTCCCTGGCAAAATCCATTTGGAGGTCATCAACAGATCTGTCAGAATAGGCTCCTCGCCAAAATGCCATACTTTCATCTGTTACCCAGACCAATATACCGGTTCATTCTGAATATTGCCGAACCCAATAAACAGAGAATAAATGAACTTCTTTTCATTAAACAGACCGGTATATCCATTGACAGATTTGAAAGAATTATTCAGAAAGAAAATTACACCATAAACAAACGAACCCTGTATCTTATCAATCCCAATTACGAAACTAAATTTGGGATAAAACCACGTAAACAGAACAGAATAGTGACTTCCATTCCCTGGGTGAGAAATTTTTTAACTACTGCAGTTTATTATGTCTTGTCGAAATAGAAAGTTTACTGCAAAGATTAATATCGCTGTATTTGACGATACGATCCCGGGATATTCAGGTCCACTGATTCAATTTTATCAGTAGAGAACCCGTTTAATTTGATTTTCATATCTACAACTTCTTCGGGAGATGTCATTTTAATATCGATAGATCCCGGGTATTCTTTTTTCTCAATTTTCACAAAATCATTGAAATCAACTTCCAGCTTCCACCTGTTTAAACTGTCGTCGATCAGCAATCGCTCGAGTGAATAATTACGCCGGTTAAAATACATTTTCCGAACCATTCCCTGCGATTTTTCCTGATTCTCAATAACTCCCGGATGGAATGAAGAGCGTAACCGGTTAAAAATTCCTTTTGTTTTTACTCCATTTTGTTTTCCTGCAGTTTGCAACACATACCTGCCATTTTCTACTGAGGTATCATAAATAGATTCAGGAGAATTACCAACATGTATCTGGTTCAGAAAAACATTGTTGGAAAGAATAGCCTGAATCGTCTCAAAATCAAGAGAAAGGTTAAAGTAGTTGCTTAAGAAGGAATAATCATCAGCAAGGAAGTTTTTATCTATATAATTCACATAGGTAACGCTATCGGGAGTCAGGAGTACACGTCCTAAAGGAATATTCATTTTACTGATTGAAGCCAGGATTCCATCATTTTTAACTGCTTTAATTGAGGCGCGGAAACTATTTTTCGTTGAGGAATTGGAGAATTGCACCTGAATGCGTTTAATGGTTAAATCGGAATATTCAAATGCGTTGTATTCAACCAGGTTTAAAAGTTTTTCAACCGGAAGCGGTTTCAATGATTCTACAGGCAATTCACGTGTTGTTTTACATGATGTAAAAACAACCAATATGAATAGCAATAGAAGATTAAATTTTTGGCGACTCCCCGGTATTGTCTTCTTCATTTACTCTTCAAAATAGTTACGTTCTCTAATTTTTCTTTCCAATATTTCTGAATCCTCACCAAATTCTCTTGCTTTCTGCCAATATTGAATGGCTTCATCAGTTTGCTGAAGTTTAAACAGGATGTCGCCATAATGTTCCAGCAGGGTAGGATTGTTATCCCCGCTATTTTTCAAGGCCGACTCCATATAAAACCGGGCCAGTTTATATTCTCCTTTTTTAAACAATACCCAGGCATAAGTATCGAGGTAAGTAGCGTTATCAGGAAAGCGTTCAATAACCTTTCCGCTCATCCGTTCTGCTTTATCCAGGTTTTCACCGGTAAGTGAAAGGTAGTAGGCATAATTATTCAGAGCAATATGATTATTCGGATCCATTTCAACAGATTGATCAAAAATGCCAAATGCATCTTTTATTTTGCCCAATTTATACAAAGCTTCTCCTTTCAACATTAAAAATTGCCCTTCCAGCCCTTTATTATCAACTACATACATAAGGCCTTCTTCAACCATGGAAACTGTTTCCTCATAGTTCTCAAGCTGAACGCAGGCGATAGCATTTAAAAAATATACCTGCGGTTGGTTGGGAAAAAGATCCATTGCCTGGATACTGTGTGAATACAATCCGTCCCAATCCTGCAAATCGTTGTCGATAAAAAGTACCCTTTCCCAGAGCAAGTAATCGTTGTTCTCCAATTTCAGGGCATTCAGCAATTCAGTACGGGCTTCTTTTGATTTCCCTCTTTTCAGCAGACTTTCAGCGCGGACTGTGTACACCAGGTATTCATCGGGGTGGACCTCTTGCAGGATGTTGATCAGTTGTTCTTCCTGTTCGGCTTCAATGCCTGAATTTTGTGGATTTGAAGTCAGCATCATATAAAGCTGCAACTTTGTTTGGATATCAACATCTTCACTACGAAATCCCTTTTTTGTCTCCTCAAAAGATTGTTTTTTATTTCCATTTTGAAGGTAGTAATTTGCCAGAGAAAAATAAACAAATCCATTGTTTGGATCCACCTCCTGAATTTTCTGATAATATTTCAGCGCATTCACTGAATCGCCCTGATTTTGATACAAATCGGCCATCAATCCATAATATTTAGGTTCTTTTGGATTGTTTTCAATTAACTTTTGAATCTCTTGAAAAGCATTTTCAACTTGTCCGTCTTGTATATAAAGCTGTTGTTTAGCAACAGCGATCTGTTCATTAACTCCTACTTTTTCTTCCATACGGTTATATGCATCGATGGCCTCATCTACCTTTCCGCTATTGCTCAGCATAACTGCTTTCATGAAGTTATACTCCATGTTTTCCGGTTCCTTTTCCACTAGTTTTCCATAAATTTCTGCTGCTTGATTAAAGCGTCTTGTTTGTTGGTAAATTTGAGCAAGCAACAGTTTATACCATTTGTTATCAGGATTTAAGCTTATTGCTTTTTCAAGCAGCAGTGATGCACTGGTAAAATCGTTATTTTCGGCATGGATGGTTGCCAGTTCAAACATGGCAGCAGAAGAGTTGGGATCAACCTTAAGGCAACCTGAAAGAAGCTGGATAGCTTGTTGGGAGTTTCCCAATGCTTTTTCTTTCAACGCTTCTACGAACAGGTATGCAAACTCCATTTGCTGTTGTTCTTCCAGTTGGAGTTCGTTTTCATCAACCTCTGCCTCATCTGCAACCACAATTTCTTGTCTGACGACAGATTTGGATCCCGAGCAGGCAGACAATAAGCCTGGCAACAAGAGTAATAGCAACCATTTTATCTTTGTAATATTCATTTTCTAACCTTTCCCGGTGTGGCCAAAACCGCCAGCACCTCTTTCTGTTTCATTCAGTTCACTTACCAAATTCCATTCCACTGTTTCGTGGGCAGCAATTACCATTTGACAAATACGTTCTCCATTTTCTATGGTAAAATCTTCTTGCGAAAGATTAACAAGAATAACCCTTATTTCACCCCGATAATCGGCATCAATTGTTCCCGGAGTATTTAAAACGGTTATCCCTTTCTTTATGGCTAACCCGCTTCGTGGCCTTATTTGTGCTTCAAAACCACGGGGAAGTTCAATATATAAACCTGTAGGTATCAATTTTCTTTCCAATGGTTTTAAAATAACCGGTTCATTCAAAGATGCACGTAAATCTAAACCTGCCGACATTTTTGTACTGTATGCCGGCAAAGGATTATTCGACCTGTTCACTATTTTAACTAACATGCTTTCCATATTAAAAAGACCCGCTAAGATAGAATTTTTCAAACAGACACCTGCTTCAACGGCGCTTCATTAACAATATTTCATATTTGAGTATAAAATACAAACAATTGGTTAACAATCAAATAATCATAAATCCAGCCAGGATGTCATCCGAAATAAACAGTCCCTGCCTGGTTAGGGTATAAACTCCCGAATTCTCTCTAATTTTTCCTGTCGTAAGATATTTTATTGCTTGTTCCTTAAACATAGCCGAATATTTTTCTCCAAACCGGTTTTCTAAATTGTCAGTTGATACTCCCCAACAGGTTCGTAAACGAGTTAGAATATACTCATTATATTTCTCGTTATCTGTCAATTCTTCCTCCTCCCAATAGGGCATCTTATTTACTACAGCCCGGTTATATGAAGTAACAGAAGCAATATTCCACCGGCGCTTTATGCCGTTAAAAGAATGAGCTGACGGTCCAAGTCCCAGGTAGGGTTTGCCTGTCCAGTACGCTGAATTGTGCAATGCATACATCTGTTGACGTGCAAAATTGGAAATTTCATAAGCTTCAAAACCCGCTTTTGAGGATTCATCCAGCAATAAATAGTATTGAGCAATGCTTTCGTTTTCATCTAATTCCCTGATTTTTCCTTTTCTAAGCCAACTGTAAAAAGGAGTACCTTCATGATAAGTTAAGTGATAGGCAGAAAGATGAGTTATCGGATAAGAAAACATAGTTTTCAGTGTTTTCTCCCATTGTTGAAGAGTTAATCCGGGAAAACCATAAATAAGATCGGTACTTAAATTCGAAAAACCCGCAGCCAGAGCATTTTCGATAGATGCAACCGCTTGTTGCCCATTGTGGCGCCGATTCATTTTTTTTAAATAAAAATCGTTAAAAGATTGTATTCCAATACTTAACCTATTAATTCCCAAATCATTCAATGATCGAAGATATCCCGGGTTCAAATCATCAGGATTAGCTTCAAGTGTTATTTCAGCATGAGACAGCACAGTAAAACACTTACGGATAAAATCTAATAATGAGCCGATCTCTTCTTCATTCAGTACCGATGGTGTTCCCCCGCCCAAATAAACTGATTCAACCGGGGCGCCGTTCAAATAGCTTACCCTTTCCAAGGCCTCTTTCTTTAAAGCAGCAAGAAATTCTGCTTTTCTACTTGTATTTAAGGTTTTATAAAAATCACAATAATTGCATTTCTGATGACAAAACGGGATATGTATATAAATACCTGCCATAGTTTTTGTTACTTTGCCGTAGTATAAAAAATTATATGTTTGATGAAACTTACATTGTTTATTAAACCCTTTATCTGGCTTTCCATCATTTGCTATGGATTGTTTACTCCATCAGGAAAGTTGCCAAAAACTTCGTTATTTCAAATTCCCCATTTTGATAAACTGGTGCATTTTGGATTATTTTTTGTCTTTTGCCTGCTTCTTTTTAGACCCATAAAAAAATTAGGGAAAAATCACCTTTTTATAGCACCCTTCGTATCTATTGTTTTAGCTGCTATACTTGAATCGGCTCAACATATCATTACTTCCTCACGAAGTAGCAATCTTTACGATTTTTTTGCCAATACCTCAGGTATTCTTGTTTCGGTGCTCTTTTTTCACTTCTGGGTGTCAGACAAACGTTGGGAAAAATTCTTTTAAAAACAAAAAAACATAAATATCAAAGTATGATATGTTCATATTTCTCCAGGTCGTTTTTAATTGTTTCCAGCGTTGTTTCCTGATAAAACCGGATAATATCATTTCTGAGCAGATCGTACTGGGCATGTATCGGGCATACAGGTTTTGAAGAATCATGAGTACGGCAGGGCTCAAGCCTAATCAGACAATTGGTAAAAAACTCCTCTCCATCCACTTTTGTTACGATATCCCACAAAGATATTTCAATCGGCTTTTTTGCCAAAGAAAAACCTCCATTAGGACCTTTGGTAGAGACCAAAAGCTTTTGCTTCACCAGGTTCTGCAGAATCTTTCCGAGAAAAGGAGAAGAGAGATTCAGATCCTCTGCAATTTTTTTGATGCCAATCATCTTTTCCTCATCTGAAAAATTTGTCAGATAAATAAGAGCTCTTAAGGCATATTTACACGTATTCGACAACATATAAGTTAATTTTAGAATTTCTTCATCTAATTCTTAAAATGATTTTAACGGTATTTTTCCTATTCTTCGTGCATGCCTACCACCTTCAAATCTGGCACTTAAAAAAGATTCTACAATCGATATCGCCTCATCATCCGTAACAAATCGGGAAGGAATGGCACAAATATTCGCATTATTATGCTGCATGGCCAGGATAGCAATCTCTGGTTTCCAACAAACTGCCGAACGTACTTTTTGATACTTATTAGCAGTCATGCTTATACCTAAACCAGTTCCACAAAAAGAAATTCCTTTATCAAACTCCCCTTTTTCAACAGCTTCTCCAATTTTATGACCAAAATCAGGATAATCGCAGCTCTCGTTGCTATAGCATCCTAAATCCTGATAAGAAATGCCCTTTTCAGTAAAATATTTAATAATGACTTGTTTTTTATCAAAACCAGCATGATCACTGGCAAGTGCAATAGGTTTATTATTCAATTTATTCATCAAAAAAATGATTTATATTCCTGGTAACTTATAAAATCGAATTTTAATATGAAGTACAACCAAAATTACTCCCTACAAAATTAATACTTTTTGATATTTAAATCCGATATTGGGTCATCTTTTCAATAACCTTTTTAGTTGATTCTTCTCCAGTTTCCAGATTATACTTAGGAATCCGATAAATAAGAAAGATTCGCCGGCATATTTTATCCAGGAAGGTTGATTATATAAAAACAAATTAATCAAGTAGATTCCAACTGCAATTCCGAAATAGGTTCCTATTCTTTTCAAATCATAGGGTACAGGATAATATTTTCTACCCCAATAATAAGAAAGAATCATCATCACCAAATAGCAAACAAAAACTGCAATAGCTGATCCCATATAACCCATAAACGGTATAAGCGAAATATTAATTACCAGCGTAATAGCGGCTCCAATTAAAGCCATATAAGCTCCGTATCGGGTCATATCCTTTAGTTTATACCATAGAGAAAGTGCAAAATAAATTCCAAAAAACAAATTTGCCATCAGGATTATGGGGACAACCTTTAACCCTTCGTGATAATTTGAACCTATTATCAGTGTAATGATATCCAGGAATAATATCATTCCTAGAAAAATAATTAATCCAAAAATTACAAAATATTTCATGATGGTAGCGTAAACCTGCCGGTCGTCACTCATATTTTCACGGGCAAAAAAGAACGGTTCAAAAGCATATCTGAAGGCTTGTATAAACATATTCATTAAAACGGCAAGTTTATAATTAGCTCCATATAGTCCAAGTTGATGCATGGCATTCTGACCATCAGGAAGTAGAAAAGGAATCAATATTTTATCAATATTTTGGTTTATCATTCCCGCCAAACCAACAATTAATATAGGAAATCCATAACTGAGCATTTGCCATAACAATTCCCTTTCAAATTTTAACGAGACCTTAATCATTTCAGGTAAAAGAAATAAAAGTGTTATCAATGATGCCAGTAGATTTGACAGAAAAACATAACCGACACCTATTTCCCGCACATAAATCAGGTTAATCCATGAATCCGGATTATTCTCCAGAATTTTGGGACATAGCGACAGAAAAAATATATTAAAACCAATATTGAAAACAATGTTTATAATCTTAACAGCAGCAAACTTTAATGGACGGTTATTCAACCTGAGACGTGCAAAAGGAATGGCTGTTACAGCATCAATTCCCAAAATAACAGCCAACCACACCACATATTCCGGATGCTCTGGATAACGGATCCATGCAGCAATCGGATTTTTTAAAATTGTTAAGACCAACACAAACAGTATAGATGTAAAAAATACTGAAATAAGGGTGGTTGAGTAAACCAATTCACGATTTTTACTTTTTGATGCATATCTGAAATAGGAGGTTTCCATACCATAAAGCAGCAACACCAGAAAAAATGCTACGTAAGAATACAAATTCGTTACAATACCATATTCTTCGGGTATAAAAATAATTGTATAATAGGGAACCAGCCACCAGTTTAAAAAACGGCCAACAATACTGCTCATACCGTATATTGCCGTATCACCTGCTAATTTTTTGAATGGATTCAAAGTTCTTTTTTGAACAAAGATAATCATGTACCCACACTTCTCAATACAATTTTTCAATAATGAACCACAGAATAGTATTCAATGCAAATAAAAAATTGGCAAATAATTTTGAAAATCATGCGGTAAATCAGGAGTAATTTCATCAGTTTTAATAGATTTGCGTTATACTATAGCAACAAAAAAAAATGAAACAATTTATTTATCCCTTTATATTTCTTTTTTGTTTGATAATTATTTTTTTTTCATGTTCCAATCAGTCAAAGCGTTCCCGCAAACCGGTAAGCACGATTACCATTACTCCAAAATCACAAAATTATGTTTTGGGAAATAAAATATCAATAAAGGTTCATACTATTCTCAAAGATGGTGAAATAGAAAATATTCAACTTTTTTCACAGGGCAAACTTTTAAAAGAGAGCAAGGAACTTGAATTTACACTTTCCAATATTGATTTACAAAAAATTGGAAAGCATACAGTACATGTTATTGCTACCAAAACAGATGGATTGAACAATACGCGATCAGTAGTTTTTGACGTAGTTTCTGATATGAAGCCGGAAAAATTTGCTTATACAACTGTTAATGATTATCCACACAACCGAAAGTTCTACACGCAGGGATTGGAATTTCATAAAGGATTTTTATATGAAGGGACTGGAGAATATGGAAAATCAGGAATTTATAAATTAAATCTGAAAACTGGTAAAACCATCATGCAACAAGATCTTCCGAATAATTATTTTGGTGAAGGCATTACCATTTTGAATAATAAAATTTACCAATTAACCTATCGGGCTCAAAAAGGTTTTATTTACAACCTCACGAATTTAGCTTTAATCGACAGTTTTCAATTTCAGTCGCAAGAAGGATGGGGGCTCACTAACGATGGTCGTTTCCTGATCATGAGTAATGGCACACACGAATTAATTTGGATAGATCCTACAGATTTTTCGGAAGTAAAGACAATAGAAGTAGCCAACCATTTGGGAATAGTAAACTTTTTAAATGAGCTGGAATACATTAATAACAGCATCTTTGCAAATGTATACACTACCAATTTAATTGTTGAGATTGATCCAAAAACGGGAAAAGTCTTATCGGAAACCAATCTTGATGGTATTTTAAATATGTATACCAATCCTACTGATACAATAGATTATTTAAATGGAATTGCCTATGATAATGAACGAGATCGTATGTTAGTAACCGGTAAATGGTGGCCCCGGTTATTTGAGATCAAGCGAATTAAGTCAGAATAGAGTTGTGTTCCCGTAATTGATACGTCCTAAATGGTTATAAGCTCTTTCCGTAGCTTCTCTTCCTCGTGGTGTACGTTTTAAAAAACCTTCTTTGATCAGAAAAGGTTCATAAACCTCTTCAATGGTACCACTGTCTTCACCCACCGCTGTGGAAATAGTTGAAATGCCAACTGGTCCTCCTTTAAATTTATCGATAATACAACGTAATATCCGGTTATCCATTTGATCTAATCCGTGTTCATCAATATCCATAGCTTTTAAAGCAGTTTTAGTGATATCCATATCGATAATTCCTGTTCCTTTCACCTGGGCAAAATCGCGTACTCTGCGCAACAAAGAGTTTACAATACGCGGTGTACCTCTGCTTCTGCCCGCAATTTCTATTGCTGCTTCATCGCTAATTTCTATTTCTAAAATTCCAGCAGAACGTTTTACTATCCCGGTTAGCACTGAATTATCATAATACTCAAGATGTGAGTTAATCCCAAACCTAGCTCTCAACGGAGAAGTTAGCAAACCCGAACGGGTGGTTGCTCCGATGAGTGTAAATGGATTTACTTCAAGCTGGATTGAACGGGCACTTGGCCCTTTATCAATCATGATATCAATCCTAAAATCTTCCATGGCTGAATAAAGATATTCCTCAACCAAAGGAGAAAGGCGATGAATTTCATCAATAAAAAGCACATCCCTTTCTTCTAAATTGGTAAGCAAACCAGCCAAGTCACCCGGTTTGTCAAGTACAGGTCCAGAAGTTACCTTTATACCTACATGAAGCTCATGCGCAATAATATGTGATAAGGTAGTTTTTCCCAATCCGGGTGGACCATGCAGCAATACATGATCCAATGCTTCATGACGTAATGTTGCAGCTTTGACAAATACCTCAAGGTTTTCAATAACCTGCCGTTGACCTTTAAAATCATAAAACTGAAGGGGACGTAACTTCTTATCCAGTTCCCTGTCGGTATCCGGCAAAGAATTTCCTCTGATATCTAAATCCTCACTCATTCTTTTCTATTTACGAAATTTCTCTATCATAGCATTTAAATCCTCAGCTGAAAAGGGCTTCGACAAATAACCATTCATGCCTGCCTGCAAACATTTTTCCTCATCATTGTCTAGTGCATTTGCCGTTAATGCAACGATAGGAATTCCTTCTTCCTTACCCATCTGAACCTCCAAATCCCGAATCTTAGCCGTAATTTCAAACCCATTTTTTCCAGGAAGCATGATATCCATTAAAATTAATTCAAAATTTCCTTTCTGAAATGCTTCAATTGCTTCAATCCAGTTACCTGCACACTCAAGAGAGTGATTAAATCTTTTTAAATAAAATCCAACAACTTTTTGATTCAACAGGTTATCTTCAACTAAAAGTATTTTCAAGGTTATTATTATTATTTAATATTACAAATTTATATATAATGTTATTGATGATGGCTTGTTTATTTCTGTTCATTCTTATTTACTATTTTTTTTGCTTCATTTTTCCACAGCTCAATCATCTTGTTATTAACAATCTATTTTTACTTAAATGTCTGATTTATAATAGATAAAAAATATAATTTAAAGCATGTTAATAATTATTTTGCTTTTGATTCTGAGTTTTTAACCGGTTAAATTATTGTGCAAAAATTAATCCTATTTTTTTGCTTAAAAATTTTTCGATTTCAAAGTAAATATTAATCACATTAAATTTGAATGAATGCAAATATAATATTAAAAGATTATTTTTGTTTTTTCATCAGCTTATGAAACGTTTGATAACATTTCTTAGTTTTATAAAATATTGGATGAAAACAAATTAAGAATTAATGACAAATAATTTCAACATACTTGTTAATAAACTGAATGCGTTCAGACTAAGGTACTATTCTGTTAAGTTAATGAAAGGCCTTGTTCTGACTATATTTCTTATTCTCATTGTTTTTACCGTTTTTTCTTTAGTGGAATATTTTGTTTTTCTTTCTTCTGAGGTAAGAAAAATACTTTTTTACGGATTTTTAATTTTTGCGGGATTACTTACTGCACATTTCATTGTTATACCCGTTCTCAGATTATTTCATGTTTTGAAACCTATTGATATAAAAGCCAGTTCATACATTATTCAAAATCATTTTACGGATATCAAAGATAAGCTTTTAAATGTGATAGAATTGACTGAAATTGATGATCCCTCATTTTCTTCCGATATTGTATTTGCAAGCATTGATCAAAAAATAAAAGAGTTGAGTATTTTTGATTTTAGTAAGGCTGTAGAATATAAAAATTTACGACTTGTTTTGATCTATTTTCTCATCAGTATATTGATTACATCCACCTTATTTTTTGTGAATCGCTCGATCTTTTTATCTGCTTCGCAAAGAATTATTCACTACAATACCCAGTATATTAAGCCGGCACCTTATGAATATATATTGAAAAATTCAGAATTAACGGCTAAAAAGGGAGATGCTTTTAAGGTTTTACTGGAATGTACAGGAGATGAACTACCCCAGTTGGTGTACATTAATATTGAGGGAAATAATTATTTGATGAAGAAATCTTCTACCGGGCTTTTTGAATTTGAAATGCCTTCGGTTATTCAACCTATTACCTTTTATTTCACAGATTTAAAGTATAATTCTGATGAGTATTATTTGAAAGTATTACCTAAACCCGGAATTCAACAATTTCATGTTACTGTAAATCCTCCAGTATATACCGGACTTCCTGTTATTCAACATACTAATGTAGGTGACCTGCAGATACCCAATGGAACACAAGTGGAATGGTATTTTCAGGGAATGGATATCGATACCCTGTATATGTCTTTTAATGATTCTGTTTCAGCCGGTGCAACAAACAAGGAGAGTGGTTTTGAAATCAAAAATAATTTTTACCAATCAACTGATTATCATATTTTTATCAAAAATATGATTACTGAACCAGAACTTGCGTTGTCGTATCGTCTTGATGTTATTCCCGATCTGTTTCCAGAAATAAAAATTGTAAGTATACAGGATTCCATGCTGATGACACGTTTCTTTTTTAAAGGGTCAATTGGAGACGATTATGGTTTTACAGGATTGCATTTTCATTTTAATATCAACGAAACAGATTCTGCTATTTCTATTCCTTTTATTAAAAGTTTAACCGACCAGGAATTCTATTTTAGTTTTGATTTTAATGAGGTTGTTCCCTCCTCCGGATTGGTTTCTTATTATTTTTCTGTAACCGATAATGACATCGTAAATAATTTAAAAACAACAACTTCTGACAATTTTGTTTTTGTAATACCCGATAAAAAGGAAATTGCTGAAAGTGAAAAAGAACAATTTAAAAAATTAGAAGAGTTTCTGGGACAAAGTGAACGACTTGCTCAGGAGATCCAAAAAGATCTGCAAAACCTCAGATTAAAAAATATGGACACCAATTTTTCGGATTGGGAAAAAACTCAAATGGTCAATGATATTCTTTCTAAGCAAAATCAATTGGAAAATCTGCATGAGCAGATTAAAAAGAATAATGAGATTTTGAATAATTTTCAAAATACTTTTAATGAGCAGAACGATGAAATTAAAACTAAGCAGCAGCAGATTGAACAATTGATGGAAGAAGTATTTACTGATGAGCTGAAAAAATTGTTGGAAGAATTTGAAAAACTGGCAAATCAGTTTAATCAGGAAAATTTAAATCAACTTTCAGAAAAACTGGATCTCACTTATGACGATTTACAAAAGCAGCTGGACAGAAATCTTGAGATGCTGCGAAAAATGAAAGTTGAGCAGAAATTTCAGCATATCATCGATGATTTATCCCGCGTAGCCGGGGAGCAGGAGGAGATGGCGGAAGAGATACTGGATAAATCCGATTTGGATGAGATGCTTAATAAACTGGATAATCAACAGGATGATTTGGATGGATTACAAAATGCTTTAAAAGAAGCTCTTGAAATGAATGAGCAGTTGGACAAGCCTTTGAATTTTGACGACTTCGATATAGAATTCAATGACATTAAGGAAAGTATGGAGAAGAGCCGTAATGAGCTTCAAAATAAGAATCGGAAACGTTCAAATTCTGGTTTAAATGAGACATCGGAGAAAATACGAAATACTGCCTTTGCCATGCAACAGATGCTCAACTCAAATAAAACGGAACAGAACCTGGAAAATCTTCAAGATCTGAGGCAAATTCTAAGCAACCTTATGTATATATCTTTTGAACAGGAAGAGGTGCTTTCCCGATTATCGGAAATTGAATTCAGTGATCCGGATGTTCAGGATTATCATTTAAAACAAAGGAAAATAAAAGATCAAAGTCAGATTGTTAAGGATTCACTTTATGCATTAGCTAAACGTACTCCTCAAATTAACAGCATGGTTAATAATGAATTAATTGTTATGGAGTTGCACCTCGAAAAGGCCCTCGACCAGCTGAGTGAAGGTTTAATACCTAATGCCGGTGTCAGTCAGCAATATGTAATGACTGCTGCAAATAATCTGGCTTTACTGTTAAATGAAGCACTGGAGACTTTGGAAAATCAGATGGCTGAGGGGCAATCGGGTGACCAGAATTGTGAAAAACCAGGCCAGGGAAAGCCCGGGATGAGTATGCTGAAACAACAATCAGAAAATTTAAAGCAACAGTTGCAGCAGATGATTGAACAAATGAAAAGTGGTAATCCGCAACAAATGAGTCAGCAAATTGGACAGTCACTCATGCAACATGAAATGATGCAGCAAATGTTAAGAGAAATAATGAATGATGGAAATGTGGGCAGTGAAGCACGTGATGCTCTGCAGAAAATTGATGATATGCTGGAACAAAACCGGAAACAATTATTGAATAAAAATGTGAATGCAGAAATGATTGCCCGGCAAAATGAAATTACCAGTCGATTACTCGAGGCTGAAAAAGCTGAACTTGAACGTGAATTTGAAGATGAGAGGGAAAGCAAAACGGCTGACGATTTTTATAGTAATCCGGTAGAGTTTTTTGAATATGGAAAGCGGGAAGATTCAACGCTTGAATTTTTCAATAGGAACTCGCATAAACTGAATAATTTCTATAATAATAAATACAAGCAATATTTAAACCGTATACAAACTGAGTAGGGATGATGAAAAGAGCATGACCATTCATGTAACAAAAATGTAGGATCAAAATTATGTTAGTTACATCTGATACTATAGGAAATATACAATTTTAATCGGATGAGTACTCCTGAAATTTTTCATATTAAATCGGATATTGCCGAGCTAAAAAGAGTCGAAAATTTTCTGCGGTCATTTTTCGAAAGGAACCATTTATCCTACAAATATTTTAATAAGGTATTTCTTTGTATTTCTGAGGCTGTGACAAATTCTATTGAGCATGGAAATAAAAATGATCTAAAAAAAGATGTTACTATTCATATAAAAATAAGAAATAATTACCTTGAAATTGAAGTTCATGATCAGGGTGATGGATTTAATTTTAAATGCCTCGAGGATCCTACTATTAAAAAGAATATTAAGAATGAAACAGGTAGAGGAATACATATTATGAAATCGTTAGCTAATAAACTAACTTATTTAAATAGCGGCAAAGTATTAAAAATCAACATGATTATAAAGTGAATAATATTGAATTTGTTTTTGAAGAAGTTAAAAAATTTGTTTTTAAAAGCAATATTCTCCGTGAGAATATTTTCTTTTTAATCAAAAATGAAGGAAGGACTGCTGGTAATATTGTTGTGATTTTTTGTCATGATAAATACTTGTTGGATTTAAATAATCAATTTCTTCAGCATGATTTTTTCACTGATATTTTAACATTTGATTACAGTGAACATATGGAATTATCTGGTGATCTTTTTATTAGTATTGATCGCGTACGTGAGAATGCAGCGAATTATAACAAGTTTTTTTTAGAGGAGCTATACCGGGTTGTTATACATGGTGTACTTCATTTGGCAGGTTATTCTGATCAGAGTGATGAGGAGAAATTGATTATGCGAAAAAAGGAAAATTTTTATCTGGACAGAATTAACTTTAAAGAGAAGAAAGAATGATACCTAAATATGATGTTATTGTTGTAGGTGGCGGGCATGCTGGTTGTGAAGCAGCAGCTGCTGCTGCAAATCTTGGTTCAAAAACTCTCCTGATCACAATGGATATGACTAAATATGCTCAAATGAGCTGTAATCCTGCTATGGGAGGTATTGCAAAGGGCCAGATTGTTCGTGAAATAGATGCTTTGGGAGGTTATTCCGGTATTATTAGTGACCGAAGCACCATTCAGTTTCGGATGCTTAACTTGTCGAAGGGTCCCGCTATGTGGAGTCCCAGATCGCAAAACGACCGGATGCGTTTTTCTGAAATGTGGCGTTTAACTCTTGAAAGTATTCCTAATCTGGATTTATGGCAGGATAGTGTAATATCCCTTCTTATCAAGGATAAATTGGTATGTGGTGTTCATACTCAAATGGGTATTGATTTTTTGGGTCACACCGTCATTTTAACCAATGGAACCTTCCTGAATGGACTCATTCATATTGGCGCTTCACAAATGAAGGGGGGCAGGATAGGGGAGGCTGCCTCCTATCATATTTCTGAACAATTAAGGGATGCTGGTTTTATTACTGGCCGGCTTAAAACCGGAACTCCTGTTCGTGTTGACGGAAGAACGATTGATTTTTCGCGGCTGCAAGAACAACAAGGCGATGAACAACAGGTTACTTTTTCATATTTACCGGGTACAAAATCTGAGTTAACCCAGCGTTCATGCTGGATTACACATACCAATCCTGCGGTTCATAAAGAGTTAGAATTTGGATTTGATGCCTCTCCCATGTTTGATGGTACTATTAAGAGTACTGGTCCTCGGTACTGTCCAAGCATAGAATCAAAGCTTGTTACTTTTGCTGAAAAGGAAAAGCATCAGTTATTTTTAGAGCCTGAAGGTGAATCTACTGTTGAGTATTATCTGAATGGTTTTTCATCTTCCCTTCCCTGGCGGATCCAATATAAAGCACTCAATAAGATTTCCGGTCTTGAACAAGCTAAAATTTTCCGACCTGGTTATGCCATTGAGTATGATTATTTTGATCCCACTCAACTTTTTCCTACTCTGGAGACCAGGCTCATCCGCAACCTTTATTTTGCCGGGCAAATCAATGGTACTACTGGTTATGAGGAAGCTGGTGCCCAGGGAATCATAGCAGGTATTAATGCTCATTTATGTTGTCATTCGAAAGGCAAAGAGTTTATTTTAAAAAGAGATGAAGCATATATAGGAGTCCTTATTGATGATCTGATCACCAAGGGTGTTGATGAACCCTACCGAATGTTTACCAGCAGAGCTGAGTTTCGAATTTTGTTGCGACAGGATAATGCAGATGTTCGTTTAACTCAAAAATCGTATGATTTAGGACTTGCTTCTCCAGAACGAAAAAAATTATTAGATGAAAAAAACGGACATATTTCAGCTATTTTACAATTTGCCAAAACTTTTAGTGTTAAGCCACAGTTTGTAAATCAACTACTTACGGATAAAGGTACAAATGAATTGAAGCAGGGAGTCAAATTAATTGATCTTATTTTACGGCCTCAGATTTCAATATTTGATTTGATTGAACCCCTTACCCCGTTTAAAACTTTTCTGAAGAGGGTTCCTGAAGAGAGAAAATTTGAAATTTTACAAGGATCAGAGATTTTTATAAAATATGAAGGTTATATTAGTCGTGAAAAAAGTTTAGCTGAAAAGCTCGATCGTTTTGAAAATATTGTTATTAAAGATAAGTTTAATTATAGTAAATTAAATTCTTTATCAACTGAAGCTCGTCAGAAGTTAGAGAAGTTTAATCCGCAGACGATTGGTCAGGCAAAAAGAATTTCCGGTGTTTCTCCTTCTGACATTAATGTATTATTGGTATTATTAGGAAGGTAAAATTGTTTCACGTGGAACAATTAAGGGTAGCTTTCTTGATTATCAAACACGAAATGAGCATGATTATTTTATATACAAACGAGCGAAATTAATAATTCATGTTGGTTTCATCGAAATGAACAACGAATACCAAGATTAAAATTTATATTATGCAGATTAAAGGACAGATTGTTGATATAATAGCCCGAAAAATATTTCCGGGTCAAATTGAAATTCATAACAAGCGTATTGTACGCATAGATGTTTTGGATCATGCGCCGGATCGGTTTATCTTGCCGGGATTCATCGATTCTCATGTTCATATTGAGAGTTCTATGGTTTTGCCCAGCAGGTTTGCTGAGGTTGCTGTCTCGCATGGTACTGTAGGGGTTGTTTCTGATCCTCATGAGATTGCCAATGTTGTGGGGAAAGAGGGAGTTTACTTCATGATTGCTGATGGGAAAAAAGTTCCCTTTCATTTTTTCTTTGGTGCGCCATCCTGTGTTCCTGCTACTGCTTTTGATCATGCCGGAGCTATTCTGGGGCCTGATGATGTTAAAGAATTGCTTCTGCAGAAGGATATTTATTTTTTATCAGAAATGATGAATTTTCCCGGAGTGATATACGGGCAGGAAGACGTAATGAAAAAAATTGAATATGCCAGGCAGGTTAATAAACCTGTTGACGGGCATGCGCCTGGACTTTCCGGTGATGATTTGGTTCAATATCTCAACGCTGGGATTTCTACTGATCATGAGGCATACTCACTGGAAGAAGCGCTGGAAAAAATAATACTTGGCATGTTCATTCAAATACGGGAAGGTAGTGCAGCTCTGAATTTTAATGCCTTACACCCTTTGATAGGTAAGTATCCTGATCAGGTCATGTTTTGTACCGATGATTGTCATCCCAACGATTTGATGAAGGGGCATATTAATAAAATGGTGATTAAAGCTATCGAATTGGGTTACCATTTGTTTGATGTACTCCAGGCGGCGAGCTTCAATCCTGTCATGCATTATCAATTGCCAATTGGCATGTTGCAGCAAAACGACTTTGCTGACTTTATTGTGGTTGAGAGCTTAAAGGATTTTCATTTATTGGAAACCTGGATTCGGGGGGAAAGAGTGTTTGAAAATAATTCTTTTACATGGAAACGACCAGAAGTCACTGCTATCAATAATTTTAGTTTCAGGACTATAAATAAGGGAGATATAGAAATTAGAAGTCGGGAAAAGACTCATTCTATCCGTGTTATTCAGGTTCTTAATAATGAAATTATAACTAAATCTATTACAGAAAATATCTCTGCCGTAAATGGTAGAATAGAAGGGGATACAGCAAAAGATGTATTAAAAGTTGTTATGGTGAACCGGTATGCTGACAAAAAGCCGGCTGTGGGTTTCGTAAAAGGATTTGGTTTGAAAAAGGGGGCAATTGGTAGTAGTATAGCCCATGACAGCCATAATCTTATCGCTCTGGGAACTAATGATGAGGCCATTCTGGAGGTGCTGAATAGCTTAATGAATACCGGTGGTGGTATTGCAGTGACTTCAGGTCATCAGGGATTATCCCTTCCTTTAGCGGTAGCTGGTCTGATGAGTATCGATTCTGTGGCTGAAACTGCTGATAAATATGAAAAATTGGATCAAATGGCACATCATTTAGGCAGCCAGCTACAGGCTCCATTTATGACTCTTGCATTTCTTTCGCTATTGGTCATTCCTGAACTAAAAATAGGAGATGACGGTCTTTTTGATGTTTCAAAATTCTCCTATACATCCTTATTTGATGAGTAATTATGGTTGATAAACCTCTTGATAGTTTAAAAGAACTTGTTAGCTCACTCCCTGATACACCCGGGATTTATCAGTTTTTAAATGCTGCAGGAGAAATTATTTATATTGGTAAGGCAAAAAACTTAAAGAAAAGGGTGGCCTCTTATTTTAAAGCTCATCATGAGAATAGAAAAACAGCTATTCTTGTTCGTAATATTTCTGAGATCCGGCATATGGTAGTTGAATCGGAGCAAGATGCTTTGCTATTGGAAAATAATCTGATAAAAAAATATCAGCCCCGATACAATATTAGGTTGAAAGACGATAAAACGTATCCCTGGATATGCATAAAGAATGAACCCTACCCCAGAGTTTTTAAAACCCGTGATGTGGTACGGGACGGATCCAGGTATTTTGGCCCTTATACATCTATCTATACCGTGAGAACATTACTCGAACTGTTTAAAAATCAATACAAACTGCGTACCTGTAATTTTTTGCTTTCTGCTGAAAACATCAAAGCCGGAAAATATAAAGTATGCCTTGAATATCACATTGGTAACTGTGAGGGGCCTTGCCAGGGATTTGTTTCTGAAGAAAAGTATAATCAGGGCATTGAGGATATAAACCATATTTTAAAAGGAAATATTTCAGGAGTGACACGGCACCTTGAAAGGATGATGGCCAGGAAGGCTGATGAGTTAAATTTTGAAGAAGCACAACAGCTAAAAGAAAGATATGTATCATTAAAGCGCTACCAGAGTAAATCAACTGTTGTGTCAACTTCCATTACTGATGTGGATGTTTTTAGCCTGGAACAAGACAAAAAATATGCGTATGTAAACTATTTAAAAATTATTAAAGGGGCTGTTGTTCAGACATATACGCTAGAAATCAAGAAGAGTATGGATGAGTCCGCCGAAGAACTGCTTGTAGCTGGTATTGTTGAAATACGTGAGAAAATATTTAGCAATGCCCATGAAGTTTTAGTACCCTTTCTGCCTGATATACAATTAGCTGATATAACATTTAAAGTTCCTCGTCGTGGAGAGAGAAAGAAAATCCTTGAACTTTCCCAGCGAAATGCAAAATATTTCCGCTTAGAAAAGGAAAAGCAAATGGTTTTAAGAAATCCACAGGAGCGTCAAAATCGGATATTACAAACCATTCAAAAGGACTTACACCTGAAAGATTTACCTATTACCATTGAGTGCTTCGATAACAGTAATTTGCAAGGTACTCACCCGGTGGCATCCTGTGTCGTTTTTCGAAATGCGAAACCGCTGAAAAAGGAATACAGGCATTTTAATATTAAATCTGTAGTTGGACCTGACGACTTTGCCTCGATGGAAGAAGTGATTTACAGAAGATACAAACGAATGGTTGAAGAAAAAAGGGAATTGCCACAACTTGTTGTGATTGATGGAGGGAAAGGACAACTTTCTTCGGCAGTTAAAGCGTTGGAAAAAATACAATTACGAGGGAAAATAGCCATAATAGGCATTGCAAAACGTCTTGAAGAAATATATTTCCCGGACGATTCTGTTCCACTCTATATCAACAAAAACTCAGAAACTTTAAAGATTATTCAGCAATTGAGGGATGAAGCCCACCGTTTTGGTATTACCTTCCATCGTCAAAAAAGATCGAAAAATCTGACTACTTCTGAATTGAATCAAATTAAAGGTATCGGACCAGGTACCATTCAAAAATTACTCAAAAGTTTTAAGTCTGTAAAGAATATCCAAAAGACAGATTTTGAATTACTTGTGTCTTCAATAGGGAAGTCAAAAGCACGGTTGGTTTACGATTATTTTAAAAAGAATATTTCTAATAAACAGGATTAGAAATATTAATAAGGCTTGCGGTATTTATCGTTTCCTTCGAGTAATCCGAGATAACTGATATAGCGAGACTTTGCCACCTGTTTATTTTCAACAGCTTCCTTCACAAAACAACCAGGCTCATGGGTGTGTGAGCAATTTTTGTACTGACACCGGGCACCAATTTTAAAAATTTCAGGAAAGTAATGGGAAATCTCCCATGGTTCCATATCCAGCATGCCAAATCCTTTAATGCCTGGTGTATCAATAATATAACCGCCAAAATTCAAAGAATACATGGTAGAAGATGCAGTAGTATGTTTCCCTGTTTTGTGCATTTCAGAAATTTCAGATGTTTTGATCTGAAGGCCAGGTTGAATCCGATTGATTAAGGTGGATTTACCCACACCACTATGGCCGTTTATTACATTAATTTTATCTTTTATCGTGTTTTTAAGTTGTTCGATACCTGTAAGATTGACTGTAGATGTAGGAATGCATGCATAACCAATTTTTGTGTAAATGGCAATAAGAGACTGCATATCCTCCCAATCGAGGTCAGAATACAGGTCGGTTTTGTTGAATACCAGAATTACAGGAATACGGTATGCTTCGGCAGATGCAAGATATCGGTCAATAAAAGTAGTCGTAGTGGTTGGTGAAACTAAGGTAGCAACCAGAATAGCCTGATCGATATTAGCTGCCATGATATGTGATTGTTTGGAAAGATTGGGTGAGCGCCGAACAATGTAATTTTTTCGATCTTCGATAGAGGTGATCCAACCAGTACTCAAACCGGTTTTAGAATTTTGATCGGTATGGATTAAAAAATGAACACGATCGCCTACAGCCACCGGATTGGTACTTTTGATATCTTTCAGCCGGAAATTTCCTTTAACCTTACATTCTGTCTGTTGTCCCTCTGTATCGACAACAGTATACCAACTACCTGTTGTTTTTATTACCAGTCCTTGTTTCACGCTGCTATTTTTTTCAAAAATAATTCTTTAAAACGATTTGAGAGAATGAGTAAAAAGTATTTGACTATTAAAATATTCCACGTGGAACAGCATGTGTTAACACCAGTCGAGGATAATTTTTCCACAATTTCCATTTTCCATGATTTCGAAAGCTTGCTGGTACTCCTCAGCAGGCATTCGGTGGGTAATGACCGGTGTGATATCTAATCCGGATGTTAGCATCATTTCCATTTGGTACCAGGTTTCATACATTTCTCTTCCATAAATTCCCTTAAGAGTTAAACCTCTGAATATTATGTTGTTCCAATTTATTTTTGTGTGTTGAGGCAGAATTCCCAGCAGGCTGATTTTTCCACCGTTGTACATATGGTTTACCATTTCATTGAAAGCAACAGGTGAGCCGGAACATTCCAGTCCGATATCAAATCCGGCTACCATATTATGTCGTGCCATGGCTTCTTTGATGCTTTCTTTAGTGGGATCGATGACACGAGTGGCTCCCATTTTTCGTGCCAGAATCCGGCGATAAGGATTCAGATCAGTACCCATCACATTTCGTGCTCCTGCAAATCGACAGATAGCAGCTGCCATAGCGCCAATGGGACCTCCAATGCCAGTAATTAAAACATCTTCTCCTAAAAGAGGAAAGGAAAGAGCAGTATGAGTGGCATTTCCCAAAGGATCCATTATTGCCATGATTTCATCCGGAATATTTTCATCAACTTGCAGCACATTTTTTGCCGGAACGGAAATATATTCAGCAAAACCACCATTCCGTTGTACCCCAATGCCAACAGTATGGTCGCAAATGTGCTGTCTGCCGCGCCGGCAATTCCGGCAGAATCCACAAGAAATGTGTCCCTCAACAGTAACTCTTTCACCTACTTTAACCCGGTCAACTTCAGAACCTGTTTCTACCACAGTTCCCATATACTCATGCCCGATGGTTACCGGTGGGTGGATCACCTGTTGTGCCCATTCATCCCATTTGTAAATGTGTAAATCAGTGCCACAAATGGCAGCCTTTTTTATTTTAATCAACACATCATTAGGACCAACTCTTGGTATAGGGACATTCTCCATCCAAATGCCTTTTTCTGCTTTACTCTTGACTAATGCTTTCATCTGATTAACATGATTTGTATTCTATGGTATCAGATAGAACTCGCATAATTTTATCAGGATCGTAATTGTCATAAATCGTCATGCTCATTTCATCTGTTTTTACCAAATGGTTTGAATAACTATATATTTGTATCCATCAGAAATCGTTGGGATATAAACCGAACGGGATACCAGGATGCAATAAAACCAATACTCCAGACAATACCCAGGATGATCAGGATATCAGAAAAGATGACTTTTACAGGATAGGCAGAAATAACAAATGACCCGGCACCAGGGAGAGTGATCAGTTCAAATTTAATTTGTAACCAGCAGATCATAAGGCCCAGCAGGGTTCCCAAAATTGCCCCGAAAAATGAAATCAACCATCCCTCAAAGAGAAAAATCTGACGGATAAGTTTGGAATTGGCGCCCATGCTACGAAGGATAAACAAGTCCTCTTTTTTATCGATGATTAACATGGAAAGACTGGCCAGCATATTGAAAGAAGCTATTATCAATATGAAAATCAGAATGAAATAGGAGGCCCATTTTTCTGTTTTCATCGTTTTAAAGATTAAGTCGTGTTGTTGGTATTTGTTTTTCACGTGAAATGTGTCTCCGAGGATTTGTTGAATCTCACGTTGAATTTTTTTTATGTTTATGGTTGGATCAATCCCCAGTTCTATTGCCGAGACCTGGTTTTCACTTTCAAAAAGTTTAGCTGCAAAATGATAGGGAACAATCATATACTTTGAATCGATCTCCTCCAGAACGGCAAATACACCAGCCGGATAGATGTAGTCATAATTTAATGATCGTGCTGGATTTATGGAAAGTTGTCTCCCTTTTTTGGGAACAAAAATCCGAATCGGATCAACAAAAGATAGTCCAAGTCCCAGTTTGTAAGCAACTCCCTGGCCAACAACTGCATAAGCCATTTCTTTGTCCTGTAGCATGAATATACCATCCACAATCAGGGTATCAATTTTGGTATAATGTGCATAGTTTTCAGGTACCCCCTTTACTACAGCATGAGACATTTGACTGTTGTGCCTGACCAGTGCAACTTCTTCAATAACTTCAGCATAGTGAATAACACCCCAAAGGTTTTTGATTTCATCGAATCGGTGATCTGAAGGGACAAACATCTTTCCCTTTTCTGAAATGATTTTCAGATCGGGATCAAAATTACTGAAGAAGTTTTCAATCAGACTGTTAAATCCATTAAATACTGACAGTACAATAACAATGGCCATGGTTCCGATAATGATTCCGGCCATGGAAACGGCTGAAATAATGTTGATAATGTTTTGTTTTTTTTTGGAAAACAAATATCGCCGTGCTATGAATAGTGGTAAATTCAAACGAATAAAGAATTTAATTGGAACTTACTAATAGATCTATTTATGAAGTAAATGATCAATGTGGTCGATATAATCCAGACTGTCATCGATAAAGAATTCCAATTCAGGAATAATCCGAACATTTTTGCCTATTCTTCTTCCGAGTTCCCATCTGATTGATTTTTGATTAAGCCGGATATCATCCAAAATTTCAGTGGAGAATTCTGAAGGATAGATACTGAGGTATATACGGGCAATACCCAGGTCTTTTGTAACTCTTACTATTGTAACACTTATGAGTTTGCCGTGGTATTTTGATTTATTCAACTGTAAAAATATATCGGCCATTTCACGTTGCACAAATTTTGATAGTTTATTCTGTCTGGTACTAAATTGTTCCATGGTATTTTTATTTTCGGTTTCGAAAGGTACAAAATTAGCTAAAATAGTTTGATTCACTTTATTTGGAATAGGTGGGGGATATGGAGGCTATTTAAAAAACCTTTTTCAGTTCAAAGGAGGTTTTAAATTCTTCTCCTTCGCGTAATACTTTAATTCTGATTTTTTTGTTTTCCCGTTGTTGGAGTAATAGGTTGATGTCGTTTAATTCCAACGACTTGTGATTTGTATTATTAAGAGATAATATCTGGTCGTTTTTTTGTAATCCGGCGTTATATGCCGGGGAGTTTTCCCGGATATCGGTTATGGTGAATACCGGTAACCCGGGTATAGGATTGATTACTTCCATTCCGCTCATGTTGTAGTTAAAATCCTCTTTAACTCTTCCGGTGGGCCTGAGAGTCATACGGTTGTTCCGGTAATCGAAGGTAACAATAAACCTTCTCAGTATTTCAGCTCCGATAGTTCCGTTTCTGTCGTTGCGGGTAATCAACTGGTCGATAAGTTCTGAATCGGGAAATGCAACGATGGGTTTAGGCAATATCAAAGGTCCGACCCAAATGCCATCGATCCGGCCTTTTATTCCATAGAGATCGCCTCCAAGCCCTTTTCCCAAAAAGGTTTCAATGTGGTTCTGTGGTAGCTTGATGCGGTGATCCGATTTTTCAGAAAGCCAAAGGGCATCACTAGCTCCCGTATCAACCAGTAATTTAACGGGTACTTCTTTTAATTCATCAGTTACAATGCTGGTATAAACAAAAGGTTTGTTCCCTTCAAAATGAAGAGGAAGAATGATATCTTTCCGCCGGTCACGGTATTTATAATATTCAGATCGGTATAATGTTAATTTTTCTACCGGATAATCTATTTTTACAATGTAATCCTTGAACATATCAAATCCGATTAGTCCATGAACCGGAATTCCGATGATATGTGAAATTTGAAAGTCTTCATCAATGATCATCTGAACTTCCTGGTTCCAGGCAGAGAGTCCGTTCAATTTTATAGTATTGTTTCCCGATCTGAAAGCGGTCAGGTCTTTTCCTTCACCAAGTCCCTGTATTTGAACAGGCATCATATAGTTCAGATTCAGTTGATTTACAAAAGGTAACTCTGTAATAATCGGATACCTTACTCCGGTGTCAAGAATAAAATTGAGTGTATCTGATTCATTGATCGTGACAGGTATAATGATCAGATTATTAGCTGATTTAAATGGGATGGTAATGAATTTTTCTTTCGGATCGTCAAAAAGAAAACCCCGGTTTGATGTTATAAACTGGTTTGTACCTCTCTCATAACCAATACTTTCTTCAAGAGGTATATACTCCCTTACTACCAGAATATTATCTTCAATTTCGAACAGAAGATAAAAATCGCTCATCAGTTTTTCTAACACATATTTGATGGGTTTATTTGAAATATTTAGGTTGACTTTTTTCCCGGTAACAAGATTTGCATTGTATGAGTAGTCCAGATTCAGGTAGTTACAGATTTTTTCGATAACATCAGAAAGAGGTTCTTCTTCAGCATAAATGCTAATATTTTGATCGAGCATCTGGTTATTGGGTTGTTGGGAAAAAGAGAGCCGTGGCAGACACATCCCTATCGTAAGAGCTATTATCCATGTAAATTTTGTTATTCCTATTGATTTCATAAAAAGAATATTTAATGTATTGTACCCCTGGTAAATATAAGAATATAAATAATATCATCTTGTTGAATAAAATAGTGTATGTTAGTATTGGTGACCTTTTGAGTCGATCATGGGAACGAAACGAACAGGCAAAATACTATCTTCTGTAATTTTTCCCTTATTTTTTTTTAACAGAACAAGATGTTGCACGGGATTATTTCCAACGGGAATGATCATCCGGCCCCCTTCTGCCAATTGTTCCTGCAAGGGTTCCGGAATTTTTGTTGGTGCACAAGTTACCAAAATAGCATTAAATGGAGCATGTTGCGGCCAACCTTTGTATCCGTCACCAATTTTACACCTAACATTGGTGTAGTCCAAATTTTTGAAAAGTTCCATGGCTTTGTTCGCCAATTTTTCAAATATCTCAATAGTGAAAACCGAATCGCATAATTCAGCTAAGATAGCAGTCTGGTAACCCGAGCCTGTGCCGATTTCCAGCACTTTATCCGATTTTTTCAGCGTGAGGGCATGGGTCATAAAGGCAACGATATAGGGTTGCGAAATAGTTTGTCCCTCATCAATGGGGAGGGGGGAGTCGCTATAGGCGTATGGCAAGTAGCGTGGGAGTATAAACTTGTGTCTCTCAACTTTTCGAAATGCCCTCAGGATACTTTCATCGGTAATCCCTCTGTTTTCAATCTGTGTTTTTACCATACTGTTTCTTTGGGCAGAAAAAGTGTCGCTATTTTGACCGCACGAAATGTGTGCAAGGAACATCAATAGCGCAAAAACAGATTTATTGATCCAATTTCGCATTTAGGTATAACATGAATTTATTTCCGATCATTCAACAATTTTGCATGTAGTAATCCATCAAATCACTATGCAAATCACGTGCAAGTTATTTCATTTGATGGTGTATAAAACATGCTTAAATCATCAATTTTTAACATTTATATACCTGGTATACGTATAAAATGGGGGAGTGTTTCTCTTGATTATTAGTTGTTATACTTTTTTTTATTTGGTTTTCAGGATTTACCCGATATCTTCTGAAATAACTTTTCCTTTTTCTTTTAGTTTTTTTATTTCTTCAAGTGTGAATTCTCCATAAAAGGATACAATAAACTGCATCTCATCCTCCTTTTCGTTTTTTATAAACAGGTGAAATTCAGTATAACTTTTTTTCCTGCCTTTCATCCATATTTCTATTCCGTTTATCCCTTCCGGGTCGATATATTTTTTATACCGGGCAGGTAAAAGAGATATGGCATGATGGATGAATTGGTCGCCTGAAATCCTTCCATTTACAGGGTTGTACATCACCAGACTGATTTGTTGGAGGTCGCCCGATAAATTTTTATCGTGGTCTTTCAGATCGATATCCAATAAATTAATTTTGTTTTTCGAAAAGGAGAAACATCTTACTCCCTCCATTACTTCGAGTGAATCAAAAAGGTTTTCTGATTTATTTTGAATGACAATGGTTTGAACAAGAAGTACATATAATGCGGCAGTAAGAATGCTGATTGTCTTCATGTGAATAAAATTTATTGATTATACTGTATTTTAATTCTAATTCAGTTATTCTTTCCTCGTTAAGCCTTCAGGTTTCATTTCCCAAAATTTTCCAATCATATCTCCGTCCCATGTATTGGTTACATTTTCGATATCATATATTATATCTACCATGCCTTCATCGAGGAATATGGTTTTTCCTTCCGGCACTTTCACTGTAATATTTACTTTTTGGTCGCGCCATTTTTTTTCTTCATCGAGGTGGAAATAGGGATCGACAAGGAGCACAGAGTCGTTCAGTGAGTAGCTATAGATCAGGTCACTGGCAAAAATACGTGCGTTTTCGCGGGATCTGCCCCTTGATGATTTTTTTATTGTTATAACAAAGTCTTCTCCACTGGCTTTTTCGATATCTAAACTGGGTTGGCCCAGGAGTATTATTTCTTCATTGATTTCCAAACCTTTGAGTTTATTCAGTTCCCAGTGATTTTGGACATATCCTTTATAGCGGTCTTCTCCGGATTTTAGCCAGAGTGTTTGGCAGCTGTCGCATGGGAGTGTGTAGTTTTCCACTATTGATGCCTGGTTTTTAAAATTTCCTATCTGGTTAATAGAAAGAATAACCAATAGGATCAGGGATAGAATCCATACTCCGGCTAACCCGAGTCCGATTACTGTATTATTTGATTTATATCGGAAAACCAGTTTTGATCCAATATAGAGTATGGCAAGCAGGGGTATTCCTGCCAATACGCCAACAAATATAATACTCAGTCTCATGATTCCCGGTTCAACAAAATGAGTTAAAAACTCGGGGAAATTGATTTCCGGACTCCAAATCATAGGCCATTCGTTTACAAGTGAATGTCCTATGGTCAGGGAAGAAATAAGTCCGAGTAGTCCAAGGAACCCCGATATAATTAATATCACACCCAATGCTACGAGAGCTATTTTCAGGATGAGTTTGAAGACATTATAGGTTACTTGTCCTGCTCCTTCTACTTTCTTTTTACCCTGGCTATAGCTTTCTGAATTTTTGAATTTTTTGTAGCTTTCTTTTACTTCTTTAACTTCTTCCCGGATTGATTTCTCAATATTTTTAATCGTGGCTTCCTGTCCGCGCATTTCCAGGCGTTGGGTTGTTGTGGTTGCCTTGGGCACAGCAATCCAAAGGATAAAATAGGCCAACAGGGCAGGAAGGATAGAGGTTACAATGAGCAATACCACGAACAGGATTCGCAAAATTACCGGATCCATATTAAAGTATGCTCCCAATCCGCTGCAAACGCCTCCCATTACCCGGTGTTCAGGATCACGATAAAGTCTTTTTCTCCGTTTTGTAACCGGTATGTATTCTTCTGTCTCTATCTCTTCTTCCGCAAAATCTTCAGGTGTGCCCATTGTTTCAATTACCTGGTAAACCAGGAGAGAGGTGATTACTCTATTCTCATCAGATGTTTTATCAATAAAGATTTCAGCAATCCGGGCTTCAATATCGGCCAGAATTTCCTTTCCGTCTTCCTCACTGCCAAAATGATTTTTTAGCTTCACGAGGTATTTTTGCAGCACTTCATAAGCATCTTCCTCAATGTGAAATACTGTGCCACTCATATTGATTGTAAAAGTTTTTTTCATGCTTTTTTTGATTTATGGTTTATTAAGCTCTGTTTTTTTTGATTTTTTCAACAGCATCGACCAACTCGCTCCATGAACCTTCCAGTTCACCCAGGAATTTTTTTCCTTTTTCGGTTAGTTCATAATACTTTCGTGGTGGTCCCTGTGTCGACTCCTCCCAGCGGTAACCAAGCAATCCGGCATTTTTCAGTCGCGTCAGCAAGGGATACAGTGTGCCTTCTACAACGATCATTTTTGCCTCTTTCAGCGCCTGTATGATATCGCTTGCATAAAGCGGTTCTCCATTCAGCACCAGGAGGATACAGTACTCCAATACCCCTTTCCTCATCTGCGCTTTTGTATTCTCCAGTTTCATGTAAGTAAAATTTATTTGATGTATTGTAATTCTGGTAAGTATAATATGAAGTTCATATCACGGTTACTTGGTACTAATGAACTCTCATTGCTTTTGTTTTCATTGCTTTTGTTTTTTCTGTTTCTGTTGTTTTTATTGTTTCATTGTTTTCATGGCTTTTATTCTGTTTAAACGGTCAGGTGTTTTGCTCTCTTTTTTGTTGCAACGGTTAAAAAATTTAATCAAAATAGCTACTTTTAATTGCAATGAAGTATGTATTGCAAATATATAAAAAAAATAAAGTACCATGCAACACATAGTACTATTTTTTTAACTTTTATTAATTAAGTGATATTTAGCGATATAATTTTGTTTTTTTATGTGTGATAAGCCAAAAGATTTTCCATTGGGTCTTGAATGATTGTATGAGGGATCAGATTTTGTTTTAAAAATACATTTTTCAATTGTTTTTGAAAATGAAATGCTACGGATCCGACAAAACATATGGGCATTTTATTGAATTCGGCATAATGGGCAATATTACGTTCCAGGAATAAATGAAATGCTTTTTCAACCAGCTGGTTACAATACTCATGGTCAATATTTAATTTGAGAAATGGCACAAAGCCGGCCAGGAAATGGTTTGGTTTTTCCCCGTGGTAAACCTGATTCAGTATTTCGGCATAGTTTAGTGGATATTTATTTTTGAATTTTGTCCGAAGCTGTTCAGGCATCCAATTTTTCAGATAGTCGCTGATGAGTTGTTTTCCCATAACTGCCCCACTTCCTTCATCTCCCAGGATAAAACCCAGGGGAGGTACATGGGCAGTGATTTTTTTGCCGTTATACAAACAAGAGTTTGAACCGGTTCCAAGAATGCAGGTGATTCCGCTTTTTTCTCCTAGTGTTGCCCGTGCAGCACCAAGGAGGTCACTTCCCACATACATTTCAGCATCAGGAAAAAGGGATTTCAGGGCATTTTTAATCAGGTTTGCTTTTTCCCTGTCGATGATTCCTGCCCCGTAAAAATAAATACGTTCTGGTTTTCCTGACAAACCGTTAAGCGGGCTTTGTTCCCATTCAGATAAAATATCTGAGGTTGTCCTGAAGAAAGGATTGACTCCTTCTGTTGTAAAACGGAATGGTTTCCCTTCATGATGGATAATACCCCAGTTTGTTTTGGTGGAGCCACTGTCTGCAATTAGTATCATTTATTTCGTATCAGAATGTTCTGAATTTTTTAGATCGAATAATTTTTACGCGTAAATATATTGAAATGAGCATCCCGTTTTACCGGAACCAACGAAAATGATTAACATTTTGTGAGTTTCATATTAACTTTAGAGACTGTTTTAAATTTATCCATTGATTCTATTTTGCGTCTTTTTCACTCATACTGCTGCAAAATTTCCTTAAATAGCTATGGCTATTCGCGTCAATTTTGCCTTGTCTGAGCAAAAAACAGATCAAAATATTTCTAAAAAACAAAATCAAAACAGTCTCTTAGGTTTATGAATTAATCAGGTTAGAAAACTTTTAATTATAATGAGATGAAAAGATAGTATAAAAATAGAAATTTCAGTCTTACAGAATCCATATCTTTATGCCGAAAAAAAATATTGTTGGGATGAAGTATATTTTTTCATTTGTAGTTTTTTTTATTATTTCTTTTGTTATTGGTGCTCAAGTACATCCGCCAAAATTTGAATTTCGTGCTGTATGGGTAGCAACCGTTGCTCATATTGACTGGCCATCGAAGCCGGGATTATCCAGTATTGAGCAACAGCAGGAAATAATTGAAATATTGGACATGCATTATCGAATGGGGATGAATACCGTTATTTTGCAGGTTCGGCCTGCGTCTGATGCTTTATACCCTTCATTGTTGGAGCCCTGGTCCCGATATTTAACCGGGGTTCCCGGGAAATCGCCTGAACCTTATTATGATCCGTTGGAATTCTGGGTAGAAGCATGTCATCAGCGGGGGATGGAGCTGCATGCCTGGCTGAATCCGTTCAGGGTAGCGCTGGATTACCGGCAACCTTTAGCTGGCAATCATATTGCCTTTCAGCATCCCGAATGGGTTATTAAGTATGGAAACGGCCTCTATTTTGATCCCGGATTGCCTGAAACCCGTGAATTTGTTACTCGTGTAGTAAAAGACATTGTTCAACGATACGATGTTGATGCTATTCATTTTGATGATTATTTCTATCCTTATCCCCTTCGTGAGGATTTTCCGGATACGGTTTCATTTGCATATTATAACCGGGGATTTTTCCCGGAGAATAAGGGCGACTGGCGGCGTGAGAATGTGGATATTCTGATAAAAATGCTGAATGATACCATAAAATCAGTAAAGCCCTGGGTAAAGTTTGGTATCAGTCCGTTTGGAGTTTGGCGAAACAATAGTGATGATCCACGTGGCTCCGATACACGGGCAGGTGTTACGAATTACGATCACCTGTATGCAAATATTATTAAATGGCAGGAGAAGGGTTGGATTGATTATACTTTGCCGCAAATATACTGGCAGATTGGACATCCTGCTGCTGATTTTGAAAAACTTGTTCATTGGTGGAAACAACACTCCTACGAAAGGGGTATGTATATTGGCCATAGTGTTTATAAAAGTGAACCTGCATCAGAGGTTAAGGCATGGGCTCAGCCGGGTGAACTTCCCCGGCAAATTCGAATATTACGGGAGATTTTCGAAATTAAGGGCTCGGCATTTTATAGCAGCAAGCATTTTAAGCGCGACCTGATGGGATTTCAGGATAGTCTGGCGTTCGATTTATATCGATATCCGGCCCTGGTACCCCCGATGCCATGGATCGACGATCAACCGCCCTTGCCAGTACGTAAAATCAGCAAGTGGGGTAGAAAAGTTAAATGGAAAACAAAAAATGACAGGCACAAACTGGAGGAGCCTTACCGGTTTATTGTTTATCTGTCTGAACCAGGTATTCCTTTTCATCCAGAAAACCCGGAAAATATTTTTATCGTTTTAGGTAAAGAGGAAACCAGTTACCGGTTTAACCGGATCAATTCCCGGAGAAAACGCTACGAAGTCAGAGTATCTGTCACCGACCGGCTGAATAATGAAAGCTGGCTGAGCAAACCGGTTGTTATCCGGTTGTAATGTTTATTAAGCATCCAGGGCTTTCACCAGTTTCTGCTTCAATTTTTTGAAAAATGGATCTTCCAGCTGCCGGTTTTCGGCGGGGATTTCTATTTTTTCATGAGCAACGATCTGGGCCGGAAGCTTGCTTAAAACCACAATTTCTTTTCCAAATAAAAGGGCTTCATCTACATCGTGTGTGACAAAAATTACGGTCCGTCTGTCGGCTTTCCATATTTCTGAAAACCATCGAATCATATTTTGTTTCAAAGCAAGGTCAAGTCCCTTCAGTGGTTCATCCATCAAAATAATATCGGAATGACAGGCAAATGCCCGTGCAATAGATACCCGCTGACGCATTCCCCCGCTTAGTCGGGAAGGATAATACCCGGCAAATCCCTCCAGGTTTACAATTTTAATAAACCGGGAAGCCTGTTCGTGCCTTTCGGAGGCTGAAAGATCACTTCTCATGACAAATTCAATATTCCCCTGTACACTCTTCCATGGTAATAGCCTGGCTTCCTGAAAAATATACGAAAATAACTTGTTGTCGAAACCTTGAAATTCACAGCTATCGGGAACGGTAATCTTTCCTATAATATTCAGTAAGGTTGTTTTTCCACAACCCGATGGACCAAGTATGCAGGTAATTGTTTCTTCCGGAAAACTTAAATTAAAATCCCGGAAAAGGTTGATCCCATCGTAACTTTTATTCAGATTTTTGATCTCTAATCCCATACTTTTTATTTCCAGGTTACCATTTTTACTTCACACCATCTGATTATTTTTTCAAAGACAGAACTGATCAGTATAGCGATGAGCGTCCATGCAATGACTGCCTCAACATTCAGAAAAATTTGAGCCGACTGCATGGATGTACCAATGCCATATCGAGGTTGACTCAGTACTTCACCAATGATAATTGCCCTCCAGCCTATGCCCATCGCACTGGAGGTGCCACTTATGATGAATGGGATGATAGCTGGGATATAAACTTCAAATATAATTTTTTGTTTGCTAATCCGGTAGAACCTGGCCATCTCAATAAGATCCTGATCAACACTCCGGATGCCTTCAACCACATTGGTACAAATAAAGGGAAACATGGTAAGCATGGCGATAAAGATGGGTACAGTTCCAGAGTTGAACCATATAAGTGCCAACAAAATCAGGGCAATTACCGGGATGGAACGAATGGTTACCAGGATAGGACTGATGAATGTGTTGAATTCAGTATTTATACCAGCCAGGATTCCTATCGCAATACCCAATATGGCAGAGATAATAAATCCGACTAAACCACGAATGATTGTTGCACTGGCAATTTTTAAAAATCCGGCATTACTCATTAGTTTTATGACTGTTATCAATGTATCCTCCGGATGTGGAACAATTATGGAAGAATCAAAATAAATAGCCATGATTTTCCAGATGAGCAGCATGGTTACCACCGAAGCTATACCGATAAAGTGTTTTTTAGCGAATGAAATTTTCATTTGGCAGCCTCCCTCCAACTATTTCCGGGTTCATATTAAAAAATATTTTCAGGTATTCATGAATTTCCTTTTTTATTTCATTTGCCCTGACAAAATGAAGATTCGATCCGGGAATCGATTGAAAAGCTACCAGGGTATCAGGAAGAATGCCATAATTAACCATCAGTTTAGCAGCTTTCCGGGCATCTTGATTTACCCGGATTGTTGAGTTTTCATAAGCGGTAAGAACTTGTTCCACCAGCAGTGGTTGTTCCTCTCTAAGTTCCTTTTTCACTAAAAATGCTGTCTGAGCCATCGGTGCACCCAGCTGTTTTTTCCACTCCATATTTAGATCCAAAAGGGGGTGTATGTGTTTGTTTTTGTTCATCACGAGACTAACCAGAGGTTCCGAAATTACTGCCAGATTAGCTCTTCCTGCAGCAACAGCGTTAGCCAGCTCGATGTGGGTTGGAAAACTGTAATCCAGGGTTATGTCTTCACCCGGTGTGATGTTGTTTTTCATGAGCAAATATCGAAAAAGTACATCAGGTGTCATACCTTTTGCCATCACGTGAACAGTACTGTTTTTTAAGTCGTTCCAATTTGAGATAGTGGTGTCATTGCCCAAAAGGTAAAGCGTTCCCCATACGGGAATGGCAACCAGGCTGTAATCAAAGCCCTTATTGTATAGAATGGCTGCCATGGTAGAAGGAAGAACAGCAAATCCGGCAGTTCCGTCAAGAATCATTTTCCGCACCTGAATAGGTTCATCCACAAGAATAACCTTAATATTACTGCTTTCTGTGTTAGCCAGGCTGTCGATCATCCAGATCATGCCCATGGAAGATGGTCCTTTTAGTGTTGCTATTGTAATAACATGCTTTTCACCCCTATTATTTACTGAGCTTTTACAGGAGGCAAGAAGAAAAATAATGGCAATACTCCTAAAAATTACGCTTCGCATTTATCTATCAATTTGTACAAAAATATTCATTTTAGCCTATTCGTTGGATTTAATTGAGTTTTATTTGTTTTTGCTGTTTATTGTTCGGATAATATTTTTGATCTTTGATTATTATTTGAATAATTATAATATTTTTGTTTTTTGAAAAAACCGTTTCAACACTGAGATTCGCGATTTATTCCGATCAAGGTTTTACGAATAGATTTAATCCAATCCGGAGGTATTCTGATGGAAAAGAGAATAGGTACAGCAATCATTCAAATCGAAAATTTTGAGCACATTCAGCAGCTGAATGAGATTATCTCAAAACACTCCCACATTATTATAGGAAGGCAAGGGCTGCCCCGCAGCAACAAGTTCAGCATTATTTCTCTTGTTCTTGAAGGTACCACTAATGAAATTGGAAGTCTTACCGGCCAATTAGGCCGTATAAGTGGAATTCAAATCAAATCGGCACTTTTAAAAAACAGGAATAATGAAACGAGCATGACGATTCATGACGCAAACAAGAATGATTAAAGTTCATGCGAGTTCCTTCTAATACAATAGAAAACAAAAAATTTGAATGAGATGAAAAAATTTAGATTGCTGACTTTTATTTACTCTATTATTTTCACATGGAGTTCGTTTGCTCAGGATGAGTTTGTACAAACAAGTTTCAATGATTCTGTTTCCTCATCTCATATCCATATTGGAGAGGTTGTGGTTTCCAGCCTCAGGATGGATAGGAAAATAAGGAAGTTACCGACTGCACTCAGTGTTGTCGGTGCTTATGAGTATCAAAGGAATTCGTCGCTTTCTCTCTCCAATGTACTTAAAAATGAACCGGGCATTTCCCTGGGAAGGGATGGGATTTGGTCTACCAGCATCCATGTGCGTGGGCTGAATGAAAACCGGCTGGTTATACTCATTGACGGGAACCGGGTAGAAACGGCCACCGATCTCACAGCTTCACTCAGCATGGTTGATGTCAATGATATTGAACGTGTGGAGGTAATAAAAGGAGCTCAGTCGTCGCTCTATGGAACAGGGGCCATGGGAGGAATAGTGAATGTGATCACAAAAGATGGTAAATTTAGCGAGAAGTCCTACCTGACAGCAAATGTTATTTCTGGCTATGCTTCGGCGAATCATCTTCTTTCAAATTATGCAACAATTGGTGCAGGTGATGAGCAGTGGTACCTTCGGATAAGTGGCAACTACACCGATGCAGGAGATATGAATACTCCCCGTGGCATCTTGCCAAACAGCCAGTTTGCCTCACACAACCTGATGGCAAAGGCTGGTGTCAAACCATTGGCAAACCATCTGCTTAAAATACAGTACCAGCGAAACCGGGGGGAAGATGTTGGTATTCCCGGAGGTGATGCTTTCCCGGGTCCTGCCGAATCATCCTATACGGATATAGGCAGAAATTTGATCCATGCCAGCTATGAAATACAGGACATCAGCGATTCATTCACCTCCCTTCAGCTGAATTACTTCAACCAGTACATTATCCGGGATGTGTCGATGAAGCCCAATACCGTATCAGAAACAACCCTACCTAATGGCAGTAAGCAATTAACAACTCCAGAGTTGGTAACTCCTACAGGAGAGCACCTGACCAATGGAGCTCAGCTGCGGGGCACCTGGCTGCTGTCGGACCATCATACCCTCATCGCAGGAGCCGATATCTGGGGACGGAAACTAACTACCAGTCGGGAGAAATTTATTCGGATTGACGTAGTAAATCCAGCCGGGGAAATAATTAAAACAAACAACCTGGAGCGGGGTGAGACACCTATTCCAGAATCCCGTTTTAGCAGCGCCGGATTGTATTTTCAGGATGAGGTTAGCCTGTTGGATGAAAGACTAACGCTGATTACTGGAGGGCGTATTGACCGGGTTTGGATCAAAAACGAGCCGGGTTTTGATGTGGACTATCTTATTTTAAACGAAACCCGTAACGATACTCCTCCCACGCAGCGTTTAACCTTTAAAAAAGGGAGTGAGCAAAGCTATTCGTGGAGTGCAAACGCAGGCCTTCTATACCAGTTGGGTAAACAAATTGATGTTTCTATGAACCTGGCAAGGTCCTTTAGAGCTCCATCACTTGAAGAGCGATTTAAATATATCGATTTGGGCAATTTTGTTCAACTTGGGGATCCGTCACTTGAACCGGAAAGCGGGTATTCAGCTGACCTCGGGTTACGAATTTGGAATCCAGGATTCACGTTGCAATCCGGAATTTTTATTCATGCAATAAACAACATGATTGCCGAAGTACCAGGAGAATTTGTCTATACTCTTACATCGGAAGCCAAACCAGATACCCTGCCGGCACTGGTAAATACCAATTTAAGCAAGGCTTTGCTGTATGGGTTTGATTTCAGGATGGACTATAACTTTTATGACCATCTGGTCCTTTTTGTTTCCGGGGCTTATGTGCGGGGAAAGAATACCGACAGCGGTATGGATCTGCCGCGAATACCTCCTATGAATGGCCGGTTGGGATTGCGATATACCTACCCCAGGTTGGGTTCAGCTGAAATTGCAGCAACAGGAACAGCAAAACAGGATAAAATTGCTGAAGGAGAATCGATCACTAACGGGTATTACTGCCTGGACATGATGCTCAATACGAAGAAATTTAACCTCGGGAGCGCCACCCTGCAGTTCTTCACCGGTTTGGACAATATTACCAATAATGCCTATACCAACCATCTTTCAACGAATAGAGGTTCAATAAGTATAGAGCCTGGTCGTAACTTTTTTATCAGGATGTCGGTGGCTTTTTAGCATTTTGCCCTGATGGATTCGATTCGTTGTGTTTTAATTTTGTATTTTTAACGAAAGTGTAGAACATGTTTATCTCCAGGGTGGTTAGAAACTCCGTTCTCTTTATTAAAAAAAATAGTAGAAACAATTATTTCTTATGAAGTATTACTCACTGATAATTTCGCTCGTTTTTTTTAGCTTTTTTTCGTGTACA
>JAQVON010000097.1 GCA_028702595.1 Mariniphaga sp.
CAGGAGCAAAAGTCAATTCCCCGTTGAAGTTTTTTTCCACACCTGCAATAATTCGCAGGAGAGTTGATTTTCCCGACCCGTTCAGTCCGATGATACCGATTTTAGCACCCAGGAAGAAGGAAAGGGATATATCTTTGATGATGGTTTTATTGCTGGCGGGATAAGACTTGCTTACCCGGTACATTGAAAAGATAATCTTTTTTTCGTCAGTCATAATTTATCTATTTACCGGTTTGCCATCCACCTCTATCCAATCAAGGCGTGAACAGGAGTTTGACATGCCGCCGGGCATCAGGTCGGTGAACCCGATCTCTTCCACATTCGACAGGTCAGGCTTGGGTATGTGCCCCAATTCAGTAACACGATCTATGTCGAGAAGCCGCCATCTGATGTCCTGCAGATTAAACTCTGAAATACGCCAATCCCGGGAGGGGCCGTCTGACAGGTCACTGACCAGCCAGGTGCCGTCCGCAAGTTTCAAGGCGATACGCAATTGTCTCAATCCCGCTTGTTTGGTCCGCCACCTGATTTTGGAAAAACCGGTCAGATCAACATTATGTTGCTTGTGCTTCAGGGAAACCAGCCAGTTGCCGAGGCACAACCCCGACCATACATAATAAGGATCATCTAACGGTTTTTCATGATTGCTCTTTTTTAGACTGTCCTTCCCGATGCCGTATAATTGAACAGTTAGCTCAGGATGGTCTACATGCTTCTGCGATAAAGGAATTTCTGCAGGAATCTCTTTCCAGTCTTCCCGAAAAAAAAGTCCCGGACGATAGTCTTTTTGACCATACACACTCCCAGACGTCAAAAACAGGATGATGACAATAAGATGGCTGATTTGAATGCGTTGAAATGAAGATTGCATCTAAGTATATTTAAGTAGTTGAAAAATTTTGGTAATATTATAAATTTTTCTGGAAATTATTGAATATGGCTTGTCAATTCTGGCTGTTTAGTCTAAATTTGTTATCTTGTTCCATCAAACAAAACTGATCAACCAAGAGACGTGCTTCAAGCCGACGAAAAAGAATACTGGCAAATTATCTGGGGAAAGTTCAAAGCGGGAGATCGCCGGGCTTTTGAAATCATTTACAATGAATTTGTGGATGCACTATTTTCTTATGGTTTAAGAATTTCCTGCCACCGGGCTCTGGTGGAAGATGCAATACAGGATCTCTTTCTCGACGTATATTCTTATGGAGAACACTTGCGAAAACCTGAATCCCTGGAATTCTATTTGTATAAAACACTGAAACGAATAATCATAAAAAAATTGAAGGAGAAATACCGTTTTTCTCATCCTGATACTTTTACAGAACAATTTGAGTTAAAATTTCCTTTGGAGGAAGACAGTGCTCAAACATTAGACGCTCAAACACGAGCTCTCCATGAAGAATTGAAAAAACTGGACACAAAAAAAAGGGAATTGTTGTTTTTAAAATTCAACTCAGGGTTAACCTATAAGGAAATTGGCGATCTGCTGGTATGCAATCCCGATACCGTGAAAAAACAAGTTAGCCGGGTGCTTAATCTGCTACGAAAAAAACTGGGAGAAGATTTTTTGAATTTGTTTGTTGTTTATGTAAGAAAAGGTGAGAGGAAACAGGGAATGAACAATTTTTTTGAAAAAATTCCATGAGACTTCAATGCTTGATACCTTCTTGATTTTATATTTGTCAGTGATACATTAAAATCATTTTATGCGAATAAAAATATTCAAATTGCTGTTGGTAAGCAGTATTGTTCCGGTTGTTCTTGTTGCTCAGGATCTTTCGGAAAGAAATATACTGCATGCGATTAAAATAAACGATCATAAAGTAGTTCTGGATAGCGACCGGAAAATAATTTCTTGGATAGAGCCCCAGTCGGTTGCTTATGATCAGTTTTTGCACCAGCGATGGAATTTCATTAAGACAAGTGTACCCTCTTATCCCGGAACAAATTTCCCGGAGTATTTTTTTTCCTGTGGGTACAACAATGAAAACTTTGGGAATCCAAGTGGCTGGATGAATGACGTTGGAGAAAAAATACCCAACTGGTTTGAGTCTGCGCGCCTATATTATGCCTATACGGGTGATACCAGTGTAATGACTATAGTAAAAAAACTGGTAGATTATGCGATGGATCATGGCACAAGTCCTTCGGATTTTGCCTGGTCCAACTTTCCGTATACTACAACCAATGCAGGCGATTTGGAATTCCGGGGTTTTACAGCCAGACTGGCCCTCCATGAGATACAGGTGGATCATGCTGCTGACATGGGATTGACCTACTTCAGGATGCACCAGTATTTCGGGGATGAAAAGTACAAAACGGCAGCACTTCATGTTGCTGATGTTTTGGCAGCAAATGTCCGCGACGGATCTGCCACACAATCGATCTGGCCCTACCGCGTAAACATGAAAACAGGGGAGATCACTTCTGAATATGGCGCGAACTGGTTTGGTGCATACCAGCTGTTCGAAAGCCTGATTCAGTCCAATACGGGTAATGTTACTCAATATAGATATGTACTTGAAAAAATCAGAAATTTTATCCTGGATTATCCCATGAAGACCGGATACTGGACCGATGGGCATACCGATACGGATATAAACAGTAGTACTTACAAAAGTAATATGAGCGCCAGCAATGCGCAACTCTATTTGCTTGATAATCCCGAATTTGATGAGAACACAAAATCTCATATCCCAAACCTGATCAAATGGACGGAAGAAAATTTTGTAACCCGATGTAATTATGGAGAACCTGCTACCCACTGGGGGGCGAATTTGGTGGGTGAACAAGATGATTTCCTTCCCAAAATGGACTACCAGACTGCCCGTTACGGTGCGGCTTGTGCCCGCTGGTATGCCATCTCGGGGGATGAGAGCTACAGGGAAAAAGCATACCGCTCCCTAAACTGGGTAACATACTGTAACAACTCGGCCGGAATGGCATTTGAAAGTCCGGTTAGTGTAGGAGTTGAAAGTTGGTGGTCCGATTGTTACGGAGAATGCCCCCGAATGTTTTACCACGTCTTCGCTGCTGTTCCCGAGTGGGCTCCACCCCATGAAAACCATATATTGTATTCAGAAGAAATACTGAAGAATGTTGCCTATTCCAGGCAGATGGTAAGATATACTGCCACTACTGAGGAAGGAACAGAATTCCTTCGGCTGGCATTTCTTCCGAAAGAAATTACCCTTAATGGAAAGTCCCTGCAACAAAGTAGTTCTTTAAATGCGGATTATTATACAGTAAGCGCTCTTGATAACGGTGATTACGCTGTGACCATAAAGCATAAAAAGAAAGGCGATGTAATCATTTCTGGATAATTATCTGTAAATTAACTGTATAGTCAACTGGAGTCAATTTGTAAAATTTATATTGATTATGATAAACAATCGGAGAATGATGGTATACAAAAATAATCACAAACTTAAAAGTTTTCTGCCGGCTGTAATTATGAGTTTTGTTTCTTTGGCTTTGTCAGCTCAGATAAATGATATACATGTGAAAATAAATGGTGCAGCAAAATTTCAGACGTTAGATGGCTTTGGAGTTAATGTGAACACAACGTGGTGGTATAATGGAAGCTATGGAGATGCTGCGGTTATGCAACCGGCTATTGATTTGCTTGTCGATTCAATGGGAGCTGCTATTTTCAGGGCAGTTATTGAAGAAATAGACTGGGAAGAAATCAACGATGATCCGGATCCGGATCACTTCAATTGGGATTATTACGACCATATCTTTTCAAACGCCAGATTTCAAGGTGTATGGAAAACCTTGCAATACCTGAATAAGAAAGGGATAACAGACAGGTTGATGATCAGTTTTATGGGAGGTCCGCCGGCAGCCGCTCCCATGACTCCCCCGGATCAGGAAAAGAGCTGGATGGGAGGAACCGACTATAGTATAGATGAGTCGAGCGAAAACGAGCTCGTGGAATCGATTGCCGCGTTACTTTATTATGCACGGAATACAGCTGATATTCAATTCACACTGGTGTCTCCGTTGAACGAAACAGACATCATCTCTAATACCAAAAGTGCCCAACATCCTGATGGAATAGTGGAAGGCCCGAACATACCCGATGCAGTACAGTATACCCGTATTGTGAAAAAACTTGCGGAGAAACTGGATATGATGGGCATGAGCGATATCCGGTTTGTAGTGCCTGATGCCGGAGGTGAGGATTTATTCAGGAGATGTATGAATGAGATGGTAAAGGACAGCTACCTGATGGGCAAGTTGGCCTGTTGGGGCGTACATCAGTATGGAGATAACGCCGAGAACTATAAAAAATTAGTAAGCAGACCGGATCAAACGAATAAAAATTTCTGGGTAACTGAAACTGCTGGAATCAAAAATATATTCGGACAGCTTGATGACGATGTAAAAGCCTGTATTTTTTGGGACGGATTTGACTGCGTTTACCAACATGCCCGGAGAAATGGTTATGGAGATACTCCTCCCAATGATTGGGTTTTTTGGTATGAAGAAGAGGGTAAGCCATTCATTGAATACGTTGCCGAAACAAAAAGCTGGGTTCCCCGGAAGCAGTTCTATGAGTTTGCTCAGATTTTCAAATTCATTAAACCTGGAGCTGTAAGAATTGAAGCCGAGAAGCAGAATGATGACCTGATAGTATATGCCTTTCAAAATCCGAATAACCAATTGGTAATTGTAGGTCAAAATAAAAGTGATGCTCCTGTTGAAATAAAAGGGACACTTGAGAACCTACCGGGAGTGAGTTCGTTGGAAATGTTTATTACCGATAGTTTAAAAAATCTGGGAAGGTCAAAAGGCAGTATTGTTTCAGAAAACAAATTCTCGGCAATCATTCCCGGTCATGCTATCTTTACCCTGACTGATAATATCTTAGCAAGCGGATCAACGCTTGTACGTCGACTTAAACCCGAACCTGTCGGTTGGTATTCAGGAGACATGCATATCCACCGGGATTGTGGCGGCCACGATGAGGATGTATTGTCAGAAGAAAAATTTGTTGAAATGATGGAGGTGAATGATTTGGATGTCATTTCTGTGCTGGCGGACATGGGAAATGGCGAGGTAAAATTTGCTGATGAAGATCTGCTGAAAGTAACCGGGGAAGACGCTCCTCAATCTTTACCAGGCCGGACGGTTCACTGGGATGCCGAATGGCACTGGGATCCTTACGGAGTAACATTTGAGCACAAAGCACTCGGTGGACATGTTGTATTGCTTGGTATGCAGGAAGCACGGAAGATGTGGGAGGAATCTACCTGGAGAATACTTGAATACGGAAAAAACCAAAATGCTGTTGTGGGTTTTTGCCATTTGCAGTATCTGAATGACAGCATTCAGAATAACCTGAATTGCTGTATTCCGATTGAGCATGTAACAGAAATGGCTTTGGGAACAGTAGATTTTATTGCCGAAGATGTTTACAGTTCTTCATTACCGAACAATGGCACCTACAGTGCTGATGCCACAATTCATGCATTTTACAAATTTCTGAACTGTGGCTTCCGACCAGGATTGGTTGCAGGAACAGATTATCCATGCAACAGTTTTGAACCTTTCGGATCATTGCTGACTTATGTGCGGGTAGACGGACCGTTTTCCTACCGGAAATGGGTGGAAGGGATCCGCGATGGCAAAACAGTGGTCGCTCGAAACGGTCACCGTGAGTTTTTAGATTTGAAAGTGAACGGGCAATACCAACCGGGCGATGATATCCATTTCAGTAGTAAAGACTCTGTTAGGGTGGAAGTGAAATGGACTTCTGTTGAACCTGCTGCGGGTAGCATTGAAATAGTGCAGAATGGCTGTGTGGTAGCAACACTGGAGGGGACAGCAAAACCCGGATTCCCGGTTGTGTTCCGGGCAATAGTGCCTGTTATCCAAAGCAGCTGGTTGTGCGCCCGCCGGATGAATGAAAAAGGGCACCAGACTCATACAGCCCCGGTTTACCTGACAATGAATAATAAACCGGTTAGAGCAAGTGCTCAGGATGCCCGGTTTTTTATTGATTGGATAGATAATATGCTAAAAAATACCTCTTTAGGTGGGGAGTGGAGCCAGTACTTTCCTCATAATCTGGATGAAGCCAGAGCCAGATATAATAAGGCAAAAGAAATTTATGTGCAAATTGAAAAGGAAGCCAGTGAAAATCAGTTTTGATTATACCTAAACCTCAAACAGAATCCGGATGGAAGGGTCATATTTAGATAAATACGTGAAAACAGCTTTGATGAATAAAGTGTTTTTCCTGTTCGGGTTTATTAGTTTGCTTAATACCTGGAGTTGCTATCAATATGGCACCAATCCTCCGGTTTTAATCATTGCTAAAGATAGTAACTTTGGAACTTATACTTCGGAGATCCTTAAAAATGAAGGATACAATGAGTTTGTGACGGACTCTTTCGCAAGTGGAAAAATAACTTCACCCTACCTGAAGCAATTTGATGTCATTGTTTTAGCAGAAAACCGGGTGGATTCACGTTCAAAAAAAATGCTTGAGAAATATGTCAGGAATGGCGGAAATTTGATTGCATTCCGGCCAGACACTGTAATTTCTGAATTATTTGGATTAACTCCTAAAGGAGGCTATATCAGCGAAGGTTATATTGCCATAGATACAACCACACATCCGGGGAAGGGAATAACTTCCGAGATGCTGCAGTTTCATGGGATGGCTGATAAGTATTTCATTTCAGGCGCAAAATCAATTGCCCACATTCAGGAAAACGAATCCTCACCGGAGCGTTATCCAGGAGTTGTAAGTGCCAGCTATGGGGAAGGTCATACCATCGCATTTCTTTACAATCTTCCCAAGAGTATCGTTTACACCCGTCAGGGTAATCCTTTATCGGCAGGATTGGAAAAAGACGGCATTCCCGGGATCAGGGCAATGGACCTGTTTACAGATGGTTGGGTCGATACTTCAAAAAACATACTTAACCAGGCTGACCAGCAAATGGCCTTGCTGTCAAATTGCATCCAATACCTGAGCAAATATTCCAAACCTCTGCCACGCTTCTGGTACTTTCCTGATGAGCTAAAATGTTTGGTCGTATTAGACAACGACGGAGAATATAACAATCAATCTGATTTTGAACAACAGTTTCGTGACATAGACTCCATGGGGGCAAAAATGACATTATACATTTTGGAATCAGAAAAGGTGTCAAAAAAATGGGTGAATGAATGGACTGCCAAAGGATTCGAGATTGCCAGCCACCCCGATGACACAAAAAATGCCCATAATCCAACATGGAACAGCATGGACAGCGCTCTTGCATACAAAATAGCCCGGATAGAAACACAATACGGAATAGACGTGCGAACCAATGTCAATCATTGGTTCGTTTGGTGTGGTAAAGACGAAACCGGACAACCGGATTTTGGTGCCCAGACAGAATTGGAGGAGAAACATGGTATTGAAATGGATGGTAATTATGCACATTACGATATAAATTCCACCCAGGGTTTGAATTATTTGGGCCCCCCGGGAATTAAACAGGGAAACTACAACGGGAGCGGATTTGCCATGAAATATGTTAATGGGAAAGGGAAAACGGTGGATGTTTACCAGCGCTTTAACGCAGTATACGATCAGCAATACATGGAAACCAAAGATCCTGAGGGATTTTTTGATTGTTTCAGGGGGATCGTTGACCGGAGCCTGAATGAACAGATTTATTCTGTTGTTAGTATTAAAGCTCACAACAGCATGTATTATTTTTCGAAAGTGCCTATATTGAAGATGTTGGCATATGCAAAAAAGAAAGACATTCCGGTTTGGACAGCACAGAATCTTCTACATTTTCTGAAAATGAAAGACGAAGCTTCATTTACCCATTTGAACTGGTCGGGAAACCAACTTTCTTTTTATATAAATTCTTCCTTAATACAACCCAACGGACTCACTTTCATGTTGCCGGTAAATTATAACAACAACGTGATCAAAAAAATTGCTGTTGACAGCATAGAGATCCAATTTGAAATGAACCGGGTGAAAGGTGTGGATTATGCATTTGGCACTGTAAATCCCGGAGGAAATCATACAGTTTCAGTTGATTATGAATTGGAGAACTAGAAGGAGATCAGCTAAATCGGGTATGTTTTAAAGCATAAACATTTTTTGTCCCTTTTTTGAATTTCGTTCCTCTTAAGGTCAGAAAGATATTACCAATAAAATGAATATTTACGACCGGATCATTGATAATCCTTTGTTTTTCAAATGGATATTTCATCCTTCCGCTGAAATTGATGCATACTGGAGGCATTTTTTAGAAACCAATCCTGAGTATGCAGAGAAGATAACGGAATTAAAATTACAGATAGAAGTACATCTCAAGTACGAAGATAAAAAGCTGTCCGATGTTGAGAAAAAAGCCATTGCCAGACGGATCGTACACCAACTTGATCTGGCTGACCGTAAACTGTTACGCTTCCGGATTATCCATGGGTTCATGCGTTATGCAGCTGTTGGCCTGATCTTTTTATTATTAGGCGGGGGATTAGTTTTTTGGTATTTTGAAAGCAGGCAGTTGCAGGTTAATAATGATCATCTTAACCTGCCTGCCCAGCTCAATGAACCGTTACTGATCATTGGTGACAGTGAAAAAATTGCTCTTAATCAGGGAGAATCTCAATTGGAATATTCTCCCCGGGGTGATATTATCTTAAATAATGATCAAACCATCCGGGAGCAATCAGGGGATAAATTACCCGAGATGAACACATTGGTTATACCCTATGGCAACCGGTCGGTAATTACCTTGTCCGATGGCTCAATGGTTTGGCTCAATGCGGGAAGCAGGTTAATTTATCCGACCCGGTTTGTTGATAAAACACGAGAGGTTTTTCTTATTGGTGAGGCATTTTTTGATATTCGCACTGATAAAACGAAACCGTTTGTCGTAAAAACTACAGATGTGTTTATTGAAGCAATAGGCACCCGGTTTAATGTTTGTGCATATCCTGAAGATTATTCGGTACAAACCGTACTGGCCGAGGGAAGTGTTTCAGTTAGAAAAGTAGGTTCGGGCAGGGGTGAAAAGGGAACTATTCTAAAACCCGGGTATTTAGCTTATTTTAATAAGAAAACACAGGAAACCCAAACCCAGCTGGTGAATCTTGACCATTATATTCTCTGGACTCAAGGTCTGTTTTGCTTTTCAAATACAGAGTTTAATAGAATTACAAAGAAATTGGAAAGATACTACAATATACGGTTTCAGTTTGATGATCCTTTAAAGGGTATTATCGAAGTATCCGGGAAGCTTGATGTTACAAAAGATCGTACAGAGGTGTTTCTTTATCTGGAGCGCTTAACTGGATTGACATTCATTCAAATAAATGAAAAGCATTATGTAATTAAATAGAAAATAAAAACCCGGAGGGATATTCACCCTGTAGAATTTAATTGGCGTTATTTTACAGGAGAAGCCCACCGGGTAAGATCAAATAAATACCTAGAATTATAAGTATTCATTCTAAACATTGCAAAATTATGAAAATTATTTGTTTAACCGGTTTTCTCACCAGGAAAACCAAAAAAAAATGGGGGCGGATTATGCGTTTAACATGGTTTCTCATTGTTGGTATCCTCCTTTCGGCGAACGCCAGTAGCTATTCTCAAAGCACACGTCTCGACATAAAAATGAATGACGGGAGTGTTATGGACTTAATGAAACTGGTGGAGAAAAATAGTGAGTATGTTTTTCTCTATAAGAATGAAGACCTGGATCTGATGAAGAAAATAAATGTTGAATTGAGAGACGCAACTATTCAACAAATTCTCGATGCAGGGTTTGAAGGACAAGATGTTGTTTGGGATGTTTATGACCGGCAAATAATCATCCATAAAGCGAAAAAGACCGATTCGCAAGAGCTTGTAGTACAGCAGGATAAAATGATAACAGGAATTGTTACCGACCAGAGTGGCCAGCCGCTTCCTGGTGTAACAATTGTAGTGAAGGGTACCACAACAGGCATAGTATCGGATTCGGATGGACGCTTTTCTTTTAAAATTCCGGATAATGCAGAAATTCTTCAATTCTCGTTTGTGGGGATGCAATTGCTTGAAGTTCCTGTTCAGGGACGAACCACTTTTGCAGTTGTGATGTCGGAAGAAACAATTGATGTAGAGGAAGTGGTGGTTACTGCCCTGGGCATACAGAAAAATAAGAGAACCCTTACCTATGCCACTCAACAGGTTGGGATGGATGCCGTTACAACAGTAAAAGATATCAGTTTAGGTAATGCCCTGGCAGGTAAGCTTGCAGGAGTTTATGTATCAACCGGTTCGGGCGCGGCAGGA
>JAQVON010000098.1 GCA_028702595.1 Mariniphaga sp.
TAATGCAAGTGCATTCAGTTACGTTGAAGGTAAACTGGCCCAGGTATACTGTGCCACCGGATTAAAAACTTTTCCCATTGGCAAGGGGGGTAACTACCGGCCCCTGACACTGGAATACACGGCATTGACAGGCAGCAGCACAGTGACCGCTGAGCAGTTGGAGACAGCCATAACAGGAACGATTCCTGACGATACCGGATACCTGGAAGAGCGTTACTGGTCGGTAACACAAACCGGCGGAAGCGGATCTGTCTATAATATTACCCTGGACGGAACACCCTTTATTCCGGGTGATGGCGATGTGCGGATCCTTAAAGGGGACGGATCAGTCAACACTGCTATAAGGTGAAGATCGACCGCACCGCCATCATGGAGGTGGGTCGTGACAGTGTCCTGCGGCTCCACCAGCTGCAGAGCTACTACCGTTACAACATGAGCGTGAACCGCAATGCCATCGCCGATCCAACCCTCGTGCCACTGAAGGACGACTTCTCTTTCGTGGCCGATCCAAACCAGTACAAGCGGATCGAGATCCCCTTCTACCGGGGAGGAATCATCGAAGGGGCCGTGACAGTGGAACGCGACGGGAAACAGTACGGACAGGGAGGCCTGCGCCTGCTGCTCAGGGCGGTGGACGAAAAGTACCAGAAGACCATCCGCACATTTAGCGACGGCAGTTTCTATGCTATGGACATCCCACCGGGTAAATATTCCCTCGAAATTGACCCTGCGCAGCTGGAATTTCTCTCTGTGACCAGCCGGCCTTATCAGCTTCAGTTTGAGGTGAAAGCTCGTGCCGATGGTGATTATGTGGAAGGACTCCAGATTCTTTTGCAGCCGCTGGAGTAACCAACAGTTTGGATTGCTGGCTATCTCTCTGAGATGAGACCCATTCTTGCAGGATGCCGGAAGAGATGAAGGATCAGAGAGAAGGCCTGGAATGGCCGGTAATCTATTTAACCTGCTTCAGATCCTGTAGGTTTAACACGTTTTTATATTCATACACCTCAAGGATTTCATCGGTGGTATTATCTTTTTTGATCCTCTTAGCCCAACACATGAACCAGGTCCATTCGGGTTGTCCACCCAGAATTTCAGGTGAGGGCAGTGGACCACATTCACCGATGGCAATAGGTTTTGTCTGTGCAAGCTCGAGGAGCATGTTATAATTTCTCTGGTCATAGTTCCCGGTATAAACATCAGTGGCCAGAATATCTACCACATCCGGCCCGGGGAAATAGTCGGCATAGCTGGTTACGTTTTCCCCCCTCAGTTCATTGGCATTCCACACCCAGATCAGGTTGTTCAGCTTATGGTGATTCGTGAAATAATCGTACATGTTTCTCCAAAGCAGCTGGTACCCGTTTTTGCCTTCCTTTTTCCCCCACCAGAACCAGCCGCCGTTCATTTCATGGTAAGGTCGCCATAATACAGGTACTTTATTGTCGCGCAACACTTTCAGGTGTCCCGCCACTACATCGAGCTGTTGGAGCCAACGGTTGTGCAATGGAGTTCCATGAGTTACCAACGCCTCCCACTCTGCATCGGTTAAATCGTTCTGAACACTCTCTTTCCATCCGTTGGGTTCGTCATCGGTTGGCCGCACAGCATGCCACATCAGTGTAATGATGTATCCCTCCCTGTGTTTTTTGATGGCTTCCTGCATATTCCGTTCCCGGTAAATGATTCCGTCCTGACCATCCGGGGTGAACCCGAAATCCTGTCCCCAGACTGCCGGATACTTGCCAGTGATTTCATACACCTCGTCAGTTGATTCTGATAACGTACCCGGATAATTGTGCTGGCCTGAGAGGATGTTGTCACCCTTCAGGGAATAAATGAACTTCAACAGCTCTTTAGCTTCCTTGCTGGCATCCGGATTGACCGGCTGGATGCCTGATTCGCAACTGAAAAATCCCAGTAGGAATGAGAAAATAAACAGGTTTATCTTCATGATTTTATTATTTTTGTAATGATTGCATTTGCTGATAAAAATAAAAAAAAGATCCGACGGTTTTTTGTTTTGTCAATTTTTAGCAAAGAATGTTGAAATATTTCTCTTGCCGGTTCAAAAGCAGACCGGAGAACAGTGCCGTCAACTGGAATATGGATTGGTTTTCCCGGGCTTACTGGTTATTGTTGGTTAATTTTGTTGTTCGTATAGAAAAAATAGGATAATTCTGAAGCGGGCAAGACGAATCATCTCCTGTCTAAGAGTGATCAGGATCAGGGGACTTCTATCGAAAAGAGCTGGTGAATCCTATCGGATGAAATTTGTATAAACGCTTGAGATAATTACTTGTAAAATAAACAATTTTAATATGAAACTCCTTCACACCTCTGACTGGCACCTTGGCAAGCGGCTTGAGGATTTTTCGCGCATGGAAGAGCAGCAGGCTGTTCTACAGGAGATTTGCGAAATTGCCGAAAGGGAACAGGTAGATGCCATCCTGGTATCCGGCGATCTGTTCGACACGTTCAATCCGCCCACTGAAGCGGTTGACCTGTTGTATAAAACGTTGAAACGCCTGGCTGCCGATGGCCGTCGTCCGGTGATAGCCATTGCCGGCAACCATGATTCCCCCGACCGCATTGAGGCTCCCGATCCCCTTGCCCGTGAGTGCGGGATCATCTTTATGGGCTATCCGAACTCGGTTGTTACTCCGTTTGAACTCGAGTCAGGACTTAAAGTGCTCCAAAGCGATCAAGGGTTCCTGGAACTGAAGCTGCCGGGAACAACCACTCCTTTGCGAATCATCCACACCTCTTATGCCAACGAGTACCGGCTGAAAACGTTTCTCGGACAGGAAAACAGCGAAGAGGAACTGCGGACTGTTCTTCAGGAGAATTGGCAAAGTCTGGCCTACCGCTATTGTAACGAGCAGGGAGTGAATGTGCTGGTCTCGCATCTGTTTGTGGTAAAAAAGGGGGATGAGTTCCCGGAGGAGCCGGAGGATGAAAAACCCATCCTGCACGTGGGTGGGGCACAGGCGGTTTATACTGAAAATTTTCCCCGGCAGGTGCAGTACGTCGCCCTGGGTCACCTGCACCGCATCCAGCAGGTGGACCATGTTCCCTGTCCGGTTTGGTACAGCGGCAGCCCGCTTTCCTATAGCTTCGCAGAAGCCAGTCAGAAAAAATTTGCCCTGATCATCGAAGCCGAACCGGGAGAGGAAGCCAGAGTGAGAGAAGTCGGACTGACCAATGGAAAACAATTGCTGAGAAAACGGGCCGAAGGAGTGGAAGATGCTATTCAATGGCTGGCGGGGAATCAGAACGCCCTGGTGGAATTGACAATGGTAACCGAAACCTTTCTGACTGCGATGGAACGCAGACAACTGAATGCGGTTCATCCGGGTATAGTGGCTATCATCCCGGAAGTGACGGATACTGAAATGCTGGTCGACAGACAACAAAAACAGATCGACCTCACGCAAAGTATGGAAAAGCTGTTTGTGGATTACTTCAAACACGAAAAGGGACAGGAGCCAGGGGAAGAGCTGATGAAATTGTTTGTTGAAATATTGGCAGAAGAATAACCACAGATAAAATATAACCCATGATACCCATTCAGCTTTCTCTCAAAGGTCTCTACTCATACCAGGAGAAACAAACCATTGATTTTACCCGATTAACTTCTGCCGGATTGTTCGGCATCTTCGGAACGGTAGGGAGCGGGAAATCTTCCATCCTGGAGGCTATCACCTTTGCCATATACGGCCGCACCGACCGGCTGAACCTCTCGGGCGACAATAGGTATTACAATATGATGAACCTGAAGTCGAACGAGCTGCTTATCGATTTTATCTTTGAAACAGGCAGGGAACAAACAGCATACCGGGCAACGGTAAAAGGCAGGCGCAATGCGAAAAATTTTGAGGACGTTAAAACGTTGGAACGGTCTACATATCAAAAGGTAAATAAGGAATGGATACCTGTTGAAAGTCAAGTGCTTGAGCAGGCAGTAGGTCTGGGCTACGACAATTTTAAGCGAACCATTATCATCCCCCAGGGAAGATTTCAGGAATTCCTGCAACTGGGAAATAAGGATCGTACACAGATGATGAAGGATCTTTTTCATCTGGAAAAATTTGAATTCTTTAGCAAAGTCGCTTCCCTGGAATCGAAAAATAATGCCCGGAAACAAATTACAGAAGGACAATTGCAGCAGCTCGGAGACATAAACCCGGAACAGCTAAATGTATACCGGGCGAAGCTGATAGAGCTGGATGAGGAGCTCAAAGGACATAACGGGAAACTTGCCGGCAACCTGAAAAAAGAGGAGCAGCTCCGAAAATTGAAGGAGCTTACCCTGAAAAAAGACGAAGCCGGGGAAGTGTGGAATAAACTACGGCAATCTGAACCTCTATTTCAGACTCTCGAAGGGAAAATTATCCGGTACGAACAGTGTGTGATCCGGTTTAAAAATCTGCTGGATGCACTGCAGGAAAACTATAAGAAAAGAGCAGCCCGGGAAAAACAGATCCGTTTAGACAGGGAGCGATTGAAGACCGAAGAGTTGGAAATGGAACGGATCGGAAAAATTCTCGATAGGATGAAACCTGCCTGGGAGAAAAGGGACGGGTTGAAAAACAAGGCGGAAGAGCTGACCCGGCTGATAAAGATGAAAGGACTAGAAGAAGCCATCACAAAAGAGGAAGATCGCTTGAAAAAAGGAACAGCATGTTGGAACAAGACAGCTCAGGAACTTGATAAATGGAAAACGGAAAAGCAGCAGTTGGAGGGGATCATGAAAAGAAAACGCGGGATAATCCCCGACCTGACGCTTTTATCAACGATAAGATCCTGGTATATAAATAAAAATTACCTCGATAAGCAGCTTGTTGATCTCGAAAAGGAGATGGAAAAATTCGTACAGCAGGAGGAAGAGATCCAAAAGGAAGTGGCTCAAATTATGACAAATCCGGTTTTTGAGAATCTTCAGGAAAAGACCGGATACAACACATGGGTGCAATATCTTAAAGAAAAAACGGCAAAGATTAAAGAACAACAGAAAGCACTGGTTGAGCAGGAAAGTCATTTCCGGGTAAAAGCACAGCTGAATGCCTATGCAGAAGAACTGGAGGATGGCATACCCTGTCCCCTTTGCGGATCACTGCATCATCCGGAGCTGTTTAAGAGTGAAGATATCCGTGAAGAACTGGAGAGGCTGCATGCAAACCAAAAGACTTTGGAACAGCAGTCGGAACAGTTGGTGTCGCTGGGAAATCGGTTGAATTTCCTCTTTCATCAACAGCAGTCATTTCAACATTCCCATCAGGAACTAAAGGATAAGAAGAAGGAGCAGCAACAAAAAATGGCAGATCATGCCAGTTTGTTTGTTTGGGAAAAATTTCGGGATGAGAAGGAACTCAATGATGCTTTTAAAGGAGCGCAGCAGATACAGGAAGAGCTGAACAGGGATGAGAAAGTACTGGAAGACCTTTCGAAAAAACAGCAGCTGGAAGAGAAAAACAGGGAGCGATACCTGGTTGAGCTGGAAAAGATAAAAACCTCGCTCACAGAGCAACGCACAGAGTATAAAACCATCGGTCAGCAACTTCAGCTGGTGCAGGTGGAGCAATACCGTCAAATATCCGTTTCTCTTATTCATGAAGAGAGGAATATGTTGCTGAAAGAGTACGACCAAATGGAAAAAGTATTTGATGAAAATACAAGGCTGCTTCAGGAACGAACCAAACAGATGGATACCCTGAACGCAACATTGGCAGCTAATAGCAGGGAACTGGATCAGGAAAAATTAACCATCGATAAGCTCTCAAACCGACTGGATGAAGAATTGGGGAAATCCCCGTTTCGTTCTGTTGAAGAAGTGTCCCTGATCTTGTCAGAACCTATTGATGTGGATGCCGAAAAACAAAAACTTGCCCGGTTTAAAGAGCAGCTTCTGCAGAGTAAGTCGTTGCTTGAACAGATTCAAAATGAGATGGGTGAACGGGTATATGATGCGGAATTACATGCAAATTTGAGGAGGGAGCTGGATTTACTGAAGGAACAGATTACACAGAAGAACAAGGAACAGGGTAAAACAGCGGAACTACTTGAAAAGCTTCAATATGATCTGAATGCCCGTGCATTGCTGCAGAAAAAGATGGAACTACTGGAAGTGAGGGCAGAGAATATCAAAACCATGAAGTCACTTTTTAAAGCCAGCGGTTTTGTGAATTATGTTTCTTCGGTTTACTTGCAGAACTTGTGTAATGCTGCAAACGACCGGTTTTTTCAAATGACCAGGCAACAGCTGAGCCTGGAAATTACGCCGGATAATAATTTTCAGGTGCGTGACTTCCTGAATGGGGGTAAGGTGCGCAGCGTAAAAACTCTTTCGGGCGGACAAACCTTTCAGGCTGCTTTGTCATTAGCACTGGCATTGGCCGATAATATCCAAAAAATAACCGAATCGAACCAGAACTTTTTCTTCCTCGATGAAGGATTCGGCTCCCTCGACAAGGAGTCATTGGGGATCGTTTTTGATACCCTCAAAACCCTACGGAAAGAGAACCGCATCGTGGGTGTTATCTCTCACGTGGAAGATATGCAACAGGAAATCGACGTACACCTTCGCATTGAAAATCATGAAGAAAAAGGAAGTGTAATTTATTCGAGCTGGACAGAATAGTTGAAAAGAATGGGGATCGTTTTTAACTTAAAAATCGAGAAAAATAGTATATTGCATTCGATCGATGATATTCTGAAAGAGCTGTTTGATTTTCTCCTCGTCATGAGAGAAGGGATATCTTATTTTTAGGATCAGATAAACAGTGTATGTAAATATAAAACCAATGAAAACAAAACTGATATGGAAAAAGGGACTGTTTTCCAATACATTCCTGATTTACTCGGGCGAAGGATTAGTCGGCTCCCTGAATGAAAAAACGTTCTCAAAAACAGCGAGGGGTGAACTGAATGGTCAAAAATATACCTTCAGAATGAAAGGTGTTTTTAACCAGACCACTGAGCTGCTCAATCAGGACAATAGAGTGATCGGACAAATTACTTACGGCAGGTGGAGATCGAATGCAACCTTATCCATTCCCGGCCAAACTGTTTTTTGGAAATACGATAATATGTGGAATACCAGGTGGAAAATTTTTAATCATGAGGGGATGGAAATCAGGTATTCCGGATCCTCTTCCAGCGGAACAATTGCATCCAATACAGATGATCCCCTGCTACTGATGAGTGGCTTATTTGTAATAAATTATTACAGACAGGTATCCATTGCCGTATTCGTTGCCATTTTTGTTCCCATAATGGCGAGTATAACTCATTAGTCATTTTTATATAATAATTTTTGCTAGCGCAACCCATGAGCCGGGTAAAGCATCAATTAAAATATAAACAAGGCAGAATAGAGTGATTATGACATAAAGTGTTACAAAATGAATTTTTAAAATTTTCAGGAAAGCTTGCCTGAATTTTCCTTTATGTAACCAGTCAGGATTATTCTTTTTGGGGTAAAAACATAAAATTTCAAAAAAGTGAAACTTTTAGCCACCGCCTTTACCTTCATTGTTTTATCGATTGCAGTTATAACGAGCTGTGAGGAGGCAAATGAACCGAATCCAAATCCTTTATTCCGTATTGAATTTTCCGATGGAACTCAAATCACGGAAAACAATATTTCGTATTACGACAGCTCGGCACATCTGCTGTTTCTGAAGATGGACTTTGAGTTAGACCAATCTTTTTCAGGCTTTACTGTTTTTGTGGGTAACGATACTGTTTTTAGCGGAGTGATCCATCTCTGTTTATGGTCTTCTATGCCGAAAACGCCACATTTTATGACAGATTGTTTTCATTATGGCTACAATATCCTGGAAATGGGTTTTTACGGAAATACCAATGATCTGCGAAATGATCCACGAATAATAAATGCTCTGAAAAGCAGAAGTTTATTGCGCAACGGGATAAGCTGCACAATGGATACGATAGAAATTACTGCTTTGGAAAACAGCTCCCGGGTTGCGTGCACGATAACTCTTGAAAATCAGGATGATATTGGTTATTATGTCCTTGATCCCGCGAAAATGGGAGATCTTCATTTTAACTATTTCACCGGAGGCGTGACCTTGAGAAATTCGGAAACGAAGGTCAGCTACCCGTTAAGGTGGTCTGTTCCTTATGTGGAGTGGGATAACTTATCCATGGATCATTTTTATCTCCTGCAAAAGAATTCAAAGGTGACTTTCACTTTTCAATCGTCAGATTACCACAGAATGGAGCCGGGAAGCTACTCCACATGGTTTTCGTTTTGCGGTCCCAGGCACAATATCCCGGAATTTAACCTGAACCAACCGGATGGACGAATCTGGGTTGGGACTATTTTATTAACGCTTAATGATGTAATAGTTAAGTAAAATTCATCCATCCTGGATGAAAAAGAATATAAATCGGTTACCAGACCTATTTGTCTCTTAATGAAGGGTACAGGCCTTGTCGCAGTTGGTTTTTGATTCGTCTTGTTTTCCAAAAGTTGCTTGGTTTACTACTGGTTTTTTGTAACTTTGAAAAAAAATGAAAAGATGATATTTGAAAAAACATACAAAATTATTAACAGCGAATTGATAATTAAACATCCCAAAAAATTCAGGTCAGTCAAAAAAGCCCGCGTAATTATAGAGGAAGCGATATGAAATATTGTACTTGGGATGTTTGGAGGGCGAATCTTGATCCGGATACCGGCTCAGAACAAGGAAAATCGAGATCAGTTCAAAAAGTGATAATTGAAGCACTTCAATTTCGCTTGGAGAGCGATTAAATTTACACCGAATTATTTATCGACTTGACCACAGCTATTTTATAATCAGATGAGATACAACTATTTTACAAAAATTGCAATCCCGATTTTTGTGCTGTTGATGCACAGCACAATATTATTTGCTGCATCCGGAAAAGTCTATTCTGTTTCTTCTCCTGACGGCCAGATCAAAGCCTGCATCACTGTTGGCGATAAAATTTTTCTGTCGGCTTACTGGAATGACGAGCAGATGATTAGCCCGTCACCCCTCTCTCTTACTTTTGAAAGTTTCGTGTGGGGGGTCGCTCCTAAAGTCCGTTCGCACAAAGAGGTGACAGTAAGTGAATCCATTGTACCGGTTTACGGCAACAACAGGATCATTCCGGATCATTACCGGGAGCTGACACTAAAATTCAGGGGCGATTATTCTTTGATTGTGAGAGCATATAACCAGGGTTTTGCTTACCGGTTTCAAGGGAATTTAAAAGAGGAACTGGTGGTTTATGATGAAGAGCTGGGGCTGAACTTTTCTGGAACGGTTGGCCTCCGGGAACCTCAGGATCAGGGATATGAGACTGTATGGGAGTATAAAAAGGTATCGGAAATGGAGCCGGACAAGAAATTATACCTGCCTTTGCTTTTTGATATTACATATGAATCGGGAAAAAATGTGAAGCTGGCTGTCACCGAATCGGATGTGAGGAATTATCCAGGTTTGTTTCTTAAGAGATCAGTATTTGGAGAAAATAGTTTTCAAACTATTTTTGAAAAATATCCCCTCTCCACGAAATACGGTGGATTTCGTAATTTTATGGAAATGCCTGATGAGGTGGCTCCATACATTGCCAGGGTGGAAGGGACGAAAGCATTCCCCTGGCGGACATTCGTGATTGCCGGTGACGACCGGGAGCTGGTGAATAATACGCTGGTTTTTTGTCTGGCAACACCTCAGTTGCTGCAAGAAACAGACTGGATCAAGCCTGGGCAGGTACTCTGGGACTGGTGGCACGATTACAACATCGAGGGTGTTGGTTTTGAAACGGGGATTAACAACAATACTTACCGCTATCTTATCGATTTTGCCGCTGAACACAGTATCCCTTACATAAACATCGACTGGCAGTGGTCGGAGTATAAAGACCTGATGGATTTCAATCCCGATGTGAATGTCCCCGAACTGGTGAAATATGCTGAAAAAAAGAATGTTAAAGTATTTGTCTGGGCTATTGCCTACACCCTTGAAAGACAGATGCAGGAGGCGATGGACATGTTTCATGACTGGGGTGTGGCGGGAATAAAGGTGGACTTCTTTGGAAGAGATGACCAGGTGGCTGTGGATATGTATGAACGAATAGCCCGGTCGGCTGCCCAGCGGAAGTTGATGGTGAATTTTCACGGATGCTCCAAGCCAACAGGGTTGGAAAGGGCTTATCCGAATATCATGAACTATGAAGCCGTAAAGGGGGCTGAGGGCAACAAGTGGG
>JAQVON010000029.1 GCA_028702595.1 Mariniphaga sp.
CAACTCTCCTACCCCTTTACTCCGCTCTTTTCCGGCAGTTTTTCAGGAATGTTAAATCCATTCGACGGCTCTTCCTTTGTTGGCCCTTCCCTGGTCTGTTCCTTGGGGAACAATATGGAACTAATGCTTACCGGGCAGCTGTTCTTCGGAAAAGAAGGAACCGAGTATGGCAAGCTTGGAAAAGCAAATTACTGCCGGCTGAAATGGGTATTTTAAGCATCATTTCCTAACCCATGGGGAAAAAAACAAAAAAATCATAATTAAACTTCAATCTTGAAAATTATTAAAAAAAAGGTATTTATTTTGCTCCATTATTCTAATGCAAATTTTTATGTTGATTTGGGAAAATGAAGAATACATACCTTGATCTTATCGAACAATCTTACTATTTCCCGCAGGAAGGGTTCGACCTGCAGGATGGTAATCTCACTTTCTACGGCGTTTCGCTGAAGTATCTCATCGATAAATACGGTACCCCGTTCAGGCTGATGTACCTGCCGCGTATCGGAGACCAGATAAAAAAAGCCAGAAATCTTTTCCGGCGCGCAATGAAAGCAACAAACTACCAAGGGAGTTATAATTATTGTTACTGTACCAAATGCAGCCACTTCCACCATGTTATCAACAAAGCATTACAATATCAGGTAAACCTGGAAACCTCCTCTTCATTCGATATCGATCTGATATTGAATCTTTACAAACAGGGAAAACTGGATCAAAAAGTAAAACTGGTACACAACGGGTATAAAACAGATGACTATATCCGCAAAATAATCGACCTACAGGAATTGGGATTTACGAATTCAACTATTGTCCTCGACAATAAAAATGAGTTGAAGAAAATCGTGGCCATCGCAAAAGGGAAAAAAATTCAAATCGGTATTCGTAAAGCAATCGATGAAGAACCCCAAAGTGCATATTATACCTCACGACTGGGAATCCGGGCATCTGAAATTCTCGATTTTTACCGGAATAATATAGAAGGAAAATCAAACCTGCAACTGACTATGCTCCACTTTTTTGTGGATTCAGGCATAAAAGACACCCTCTACTACTGGGGGGAATTTCAAAAATCGGTAAAGCTGTATATCGAATTGAAAAAGGAGTGCCCTACATTAAATTCAGTTAACCTGGGTGGCGGATTTCCCATAAGAAGTCATCTTGGTTTTGAATACGATTATGAATATATGATTCGGGAAATTGTGAACAACATTAAGGATGCCTGCAACGCTGAATCCATCATTGAGCCCGATATTTATACAGAATTTGGGAAATATACAGTTGGGGAAAGCGGTGCAACTATTTTTTCTGTACTAGACCAAAAACAACAAAACGACGCAGAACTTTGGTATATCATCGACAACAGTTTAATGAATACCATTCCCGATGCATGGTCTATCTTTGAAAAATTCATCCTCCTCCCCATTAATAAATGGAACAATGAATACACGCGCGTAAATATTGGAGGAATTAGTTGTGACCGTTCTGATTATTATAACTCTGAAGACCTGAATCAGCAAATCATGCTACCTCGCTATTCTTCAAGAGAGAAGGAACCTCTTTACCTCGGGTTTTTCCACACTGGCGCTTACCAGGATTCCATAAGTGGATACGGAGGCATTAAACATTGTCTGATTCCTTCTCCTCAACACGTAATAATCGACCGAGATGAAACCGGAAATTTTGTGGATTACGTCTACCGCACTGAACAAACAGTTGACGATATGTTTAAAATATTAGGATATAATCCTTAAAAAGAGAAAAAAGTTGAGGCCGTAAATTTGGCCTCAACTTGACCGCCATGTTGGGGGTTAACAAAAGGCAGCATCCTCTTTCATCAATCATCTTCATTTTTCTTGTCCAGCATCAGCAAAGAATTAATTACAATTTCTGTATTATAATGCTTCTCGCCATGCTCATCCTCATATGCTCTGTTCGTCAATTTTCCTTCAATGGCAATTTCGGAACCCTTTTTTAAATAATTCTCTGCAATCTCAGCAGCCTTACCCCAGGCAACCATCCGGTGCCAGGTGGTTTCAGATTGCTTTTCCCCATTACTGTTCCGGTAAATCTCATTGGTCGCCATAGAAAAATTAACAACCATCTTTCCACTTTCAAGTCTCCTGACCTTTGGATCTTCTCCTAAATTCCCAAGTAATCTGACACTATTTCTTAATGTGTTCATAATAAAATGTTTATTTAAAATGAAAAGAAAAAAACACTTAAACAAATATACTGTGTTGAACAAATTAAACCCGGTAAATAAACATTTGTAAACAATTATAATCGTTTGTATGCGAATAATCGTGATAGATTTTTTTATATTAGCGATTTTTCAAACTACAAATCCAATATAATGAAAGAAAGGATATGCCTGGAATGTGGTGCCCAACTTAGGGGAAGAGCTGACCAAAAATTTTGTTGCGATGCATGCAGAAATGCGCATAACAATAAAAAATTAGGGAACTCAAATAAATATATTCGAAAAATAAACCGGATACTGAAACATAATCATTCAATCCTTGAAAAATTGAATACCGGCAAAAATCCCTCATCTTCTCTTTTTATTATGAATAACCTGGGATTTGACTTCAACTTTTGTACGCACACTGTCAAAGCATATAACGGCATAGTTTACTTCTTCTGTTACGACCAGGGATATTCAATTCGGGATGAAAATACGATCCTTCTGATGAAAGAAAAAGTCCCCATGTCTTTCTATACTACTGAACTTCAACGATAAACAAAATCAATTGCAACGTTTACTCGGGATTGTACCCGGATGGGGTTACATTTTCCATAGAAACATCTGATCTTATCAAAAAATTTAACTTTCTTTAAACCAAAAAAAGGGATAATAACGTATATGATGAAACATACCCGTTTCATCGGGTTAGAAAGTTCTAGGTAATCAACATATTATAATGAAACAGGAAAAGTAAAAGAAATAAATTTAATCCTATGAAAAATCTCATACTTTTAATCCTTTTTATAACCGGAAGCCACCTCTTACGAGCTCAGCCAAATACAGAATTACCTTTGGCCCTGGTTTCTCCCCGGTTGACTGAAAAAGAAATTACAGTAGGAGGAGACAACGCAGACATTCATGGATTCACCAACGAATCAATACAATATGCCATCGACGCAGTAGCCAAAACCGGAGGTACAGTCAGGTTAACAACCGGCATTTTTAAAATTGCTGCACCGATACAGTTGAAGTCAAATGTAAAAATAATCGGAGCAGGAAAAGAAACAGTCTTAAAAAGAGGAAAGGGAGTGCAAACAAAATATATTGTGGATGCCGATTATGGGGAATTGAAATTAACTGTTGAAAATACAAATGGATTTGAACCTGGAATGAAAATTCAGGTTACCGACAGGGACAACAGTTCCTGCTGGAATGTTTCTACCGCATATATAACCGACATCCTCGACAATACCATTTATATCGATGATTATTTAATCCGGGATTATCGATCTGACCGGGAAGGGATGGTTTCCAATGCATCATCAGTAATTGAAGTTATAAATGCCGAGAATGTATGGATCACAAACCTTACTGCCGACGGGAACCGGTCTGAAAACTACTTTGCCGACGGATGTAATAGCGCAGGTATCCTGATCATTAAATCAAAAAAAGTTACTGTTGATCATGTGCATGTGAAAGATTTTAACGGAGAAGGAATCAGCTGGCAGATCACAGAAAATGTTACCATAAAAAACAGTGAAATTTCAGGATGCGGAAATACCGGAATGCATCCGGGTTCAGGTTCTCCTTTTACTGTTATTGAACACAATGATGTACACCACAATGATTTTGACGGTCTTTTTATATGCTGGCGGGTATCCAAAAGCGAAGTCCGCAATAACAAATTCCATCATAACGGAAGATTTGGAATCTGCACCGGTCACAAAGATACTGATGTAATTTTTACAGAGAACCACATCTATAATAATGGAGGTGACGGGGTTCACCTGAGAATTGAACGGGAATCCAATGCTCCTCACCGCAATACATTTGTAAAAAATATCATAGAAAACAATGGGACAAAAAATGGAGGATATGGTTTTTCCATTAATTCTCCGGCTCAGGACCTGGTACTGAAAGAAAACATTTTCAAAAGCACCGGAAAAAAAACACAAAAAGCAGCCATTTACATCCAGTCGGCCGGAATTGAGCCAACATTAATTCAAAACCTGATGGATGGACACCCGGAAGGTGAACTGATTCGAGAGAAATAATTCAGTTAACAAAAAAATGATTGAACAAGAAATACAAAATGGGTGACAACACAGCTGAACTGAAAATAACAAAAAAATTCTTAGAGATTGTTTTGATTTTTAGAAATATTTTGATCTGTTTTTTGCTCAGACAAGGCAATATTGACGCGAATAGCCATAGCTATTTAAGGAAATTTTGCAGCAGTATGAGTGGAAAAGACGCAAAATAGAATAAATGGATAAATTTAAAACAGTCTCTTATTTAATAATCATAATTTTTTCAATATGAACCGGATTATCACAAACTCATTAACCCTCCTCACCCTGGGTACCGGGATGCTGGGATGCACTTCCTCAAAACAGGAACCTCAGCGACCCAATATCCTGTTTATTATGAGTGACGACCATGCTTATCAGGCAATCAGTGCCTATGGATATGGCTTAAACGAAACACCACAAATTGACAGGCTGGCAAAAGAAGGTGCCATATTTACCCGTGCCTGCGTGACCAACTCCATTTGTGCCCCCAGTCGTGCTGTTTTACTCACTGGAAAACACAGTTTTCTGAATGGCAAAGTTGACAATGTACAACCCTTCAACTGGGATCAGCCAAACTTTCCAAAACTGATGCAGGCTAACGGGTATCAAACGGCCATGATTGGAAAAATCCATCTCGATGGCCTGCCTCAGGGATTCGATTATTCAATGGTACTGCCTGGCCAGGGACAATATTACAATCCCGACTTTCTCATTAATGGGGAAAAAGTTCGCAAAAAAGGACATTGCACTGAAATCACAACCGAAGCTACCCTTGACTGGCTGAAAAACAAACGCGATCCCAACAAACCATTCTGCTTGCTTTATCACCAAAAAGCCCCCCACCGGAATTGGTTGCCGGCTCCTAAATACCTGGACTTGTATGACGATGTCACCTTTGAGCCACCGGCTAATTTTTTTGATGACTATGAAGGACGCGGTCGTGCCGCAAAAGAACAGGAAATGGAAATTGCCGGTCATATGCAGTGGGGACACGATTTCAAACTAATCGTTGACCCAAATGGCGACTCGACTAATTTTATCCGGGACCTCCGAAGGATGGATGAAGAACAACTCGCCAACTGGATGGCAGCTTACGAAAATGAAAACCAGAAGCTGCTGAGCAATATGCCCGATGGCAAAGAACTGGCTTTATGGAAATATAACCGGTATATCAAAGACTACCTCCGTACGATTAAATCGGTTGACGATGGTGTTGGTGAAGTGCTGGACTACCTCGAGCAAGCAGGTCTGGCGGAAAATACAATCGTTGTTTATACCTCCGACCAGGGCTTTTATCTGGGAGAACACGGATGGTTCGACAAACGATTCATGTATGAAGAGTCTTTCCGAACTCCATTACTTGTCAGGTATCCTAAAGAAATCAAACCGGGAACTAAAATTGATAAGCTGGTACAAAACCTTGACTTTGCCCCTACATTTCTCGACTATGCCGGCATTGAAGTCCCGGAAGAGATGCAGGGAGAATCGTTTAGAGAGCTGGTTGCCGGAGAAACAAATGAATGGCGTGATGCCGTTTATTATACTTACTATGAATACCCTTCCGTACACATGGTGAAACGTCATTATGGCGTGGCAACAGAAAGATATAAACTGATGCATTTTTACTACGATGTTGATGAATGGGAAATGTACGACTTACAAACCGATCCCGCAGAAATGAAAAACATCTACAATGACCGCGCATATGCAGAAATACAAAAAATGCTTCATGTAAGGCTGGAGGAACTTCGTAATTATTACGGAGACAGCGATGAACAGAATGACAAATTTTTAAAAGCATACCTGGATAACCGGGCTGGCAAATAAAAATATTGAGGTATAAAAACATAATGAACAGCTTTTGGAGTATTTCACGCTAAACAGATAGCAGTAAATTGAAAAAAATGAGCAAATGGAATACATTTTATAGGCTAATTTTGCCTGTGTTGGTACTCATTTCTGAATTGATTTTTTGGCCGGGATTTTCTTCTGCTCAAAAGCCTAATATTCTGCTTATCATTTCCGATGATCTGAATACCCGGATTGGGCCCTATATGGGCATCAACGAGCACACCCCCCACCTCGACCGGCTGGCTGACGAGGGAGTACAATTCACACGGATGTATTGTCAATACCCTCTTTGCGGGCCATCTCGTGCTTCATTGATGAGTGGCCTTTATCCCGAGACCAATGGAATATTGACCAACATCGACCAGCCTGGTAGCTACAGAAAAGAAACTCCGGCCCTGGCCAACCATCCCTCTATGGCAGGTTTTTTCAGAGAACAGGGTTATTTTACTGCCCGGGTTTCAAAAATCTATCACATGGGTATTCCCGGTGGGATTGAACGGGGAGAACCGGGTGGTGACGATCCCGATTCCTGGGATTATACATACAATATCATGGCTCCGGAAACCTTAAGTCCCGGAAAACTTGAACTGCTTTCTCCCAAAAACCATCACTACGGTTCGAATTTCTCACGAATGATCATTCCTGATGAAATGAAAGAAACACAAGCTGATTACATGGCTGCCAGTCAGGCTATTGCCATATTGGAAAACCGCGCAGGGAAAGTGCCGGAACAGGGGAGAAATAAACAACGTTTGAAAAATGATGCTCCATTTTTCCTGGCTGTTGGTTTTATCAGACCACATGTACCTCTGATTGCAACAAAAAGCTGTTTCGAAAATTACCCGGAAGATGAGGTTGTTCTTCCTCCTGTAAAAATTGGGGATAATGTTCCCGAAAAGGCACTCAGGAGACAAAACGATAAAGCATTCGGAATGGATGAATTGTTCCAGCGAAGAACAATCAGCAGTTATATGGCAAGTGTCCGGTTTATGGATCAACAGGTTGGCAGGCTGCTCGATGCCCTCGACCGGTTGCAGCTGAGAAATAATACAATCGTTATTTTCCTTTCTGACCACGGGTATAACCTGGGTGAACACGACTGCTGGTCAAAAGTTAGCCTATGGGAGGGCAGTGTGCGCGTTCCGCTCATTATTTCGGTTCCGGGATATGAAAAAAATACTGGAACCTCCTGTGAAAATATTGCAGAACTGATTGATCTCTATCCTACCCTCACTGACCTATGCGGGTTCAAAGACCAGCACCCCCGGATATTGCAAGGCAAAAGCCTTGCACGGTACCTTTCCGGTGAAGAAACAAAAGAAATGAAGGAATTTGCATACACTGTTTCTTACCAGGGAAATGATGCTTCCCTGCGTACAAGCCGGTGGAGGTACACCCGTTGGGGGAAGGAAATAATTCCGGGCAATGAAGAACTGTACGACCACCAAAATGATCCGGAAGAATTTACGAATCTTGCTGACCATCCTGAATACAACAGGATACTAAATGAATTAAGAAAAAAATTCGATCAGGCCCGGAAGCAGGCACAAGAAGGGCTGTCGAATAACTAAAAGCAATGATAATGAATCTATTTAAATACAGAGTTTCTCTTTACCTGGCGATAGTTTTTATAACATCAGCTTGCACAACACAACAAACCAAGGAAAACAGTCACCCTAATTTTATTGTCTTCATTGCCGATGATGCTGCATGGAACGATTTTGGTCCTTACGGAAATACGCACATCAAAACACCCCATATCAACAAGCTGGCAGAAGATGGAATTATTTTTACAAATGCTTTTCTGACCACCAGCTCCTGCAGTCCAAGCCGCTGTAGCATATTAACCGGCCGTTATCCACACAGCACTGGTGCACAGGAACTCCACATGCCTCTACCGGCAAACCAGGTACTTTTTGCCGGAGAATTACAAAAGGCCGGGTACTTCACAGCTGTTGCCGGAAAATATCACATCGGACCTAAGAGAAGTGAGTTTGATACCATTTATGGTGGCTCACCAAGCGGATGTGAGCACTGGGTGGAAGCATTGCAAAACCGGCCAAAAAATAAACCCTTCTTTTTGTGGATGGCAGCCATTGACCCTCACCGGAATTACTTCCCAAACACCATTACTGAACCACACCTCCCCAATGAAGTGATAGTCCCTGATTATCTTCCTGATAATGACTCTACAAGAAAGGATCTCGCCCTTTACTATGATGAAATAGCACGCCTGGATAGCTTTATTGGAAAAGTATTGGATGAATTAACAATACAAGGAGAGGAAGAAAATACCATGATCCTGTTCATGACCGATAACGGAAGGCCATTCCCAAGAGCAAAAACACGACTTTACGACAGTGGAATAAAAACACCATTTATTATACGTTGGCCAGAAAAACTAAAAAAAGGGACAGTTGATGCCCTGATCAGTTCAATTGACATTGCACCTACATTATGCGAACTGGCAGGAGCAGATATTCCAGCATCCTTTCAGGGTGAATCATTTGCACCAGTACTGGAAAACTACTCCGCACAAACCAGAAATTACATTGCAGCAGAACATAACTGGCACGACTACCAGGCTCATGAAAGAGCCGTGCGAAATAAGCAATATCTTTATATCCGGAATGCATTTCCTCATTTAAATGCCTCTCCTCCCGCGGACGCCGTTAGCAGTATTACATATCAGGAAATGATTAAATTGTATCATGCCGGAGAATTAAATGAATATCAGCAGGATTGTTTCAAGGAATACCGGCCAGCCGAAGAATTGTATGATGTGGTAAGCGATCCGAATCAGTTTAAAAACCTCGCAGAAATTCCGGAATATAAACAAGCTCTTGGAGAAATGCGTACACTCCTGGATGAGTGGATCGAAAAATACGGTGACAGGATACCGGAAAATCCTACACCGGATAAATTTGACAGGTGGACGGGAAAAAGATTAAATTAATTAATACAGATGAAATCGAAATCTTTGACATCCAAATCAATCGCGCTGGCAGGGTTGCTGTCTGTAAGTCTTGGAATATCAGCATCTGCGCTGGAATCGGGGAATCAAGAAACAACCCGGCCTAATTTCATCATATTGTTTGCGGATGATATGGGATACGGAGACATGAGTATTTTCGGGCATCCAACCATTAATACCCCACACCTGGACAAAATGGGGGTGGAAGGGCAGAAGTGGACCAGCTTTTATGTGGCGGCACCCGTTTGTACGCCAAGCCGTGCAGGGATACTGACTGGCCGTTTGCCTGTCCGTTCAGGCATGTGCAGCGACAAGCGGAGGGTTTTGTTTCCCAACTCCAATGGCGGGCTACCGCAAAGTGAGAACACTATTGCGAGAGTTTTAAAAGGGAATGGATATCAAACTGCAGCTATCGGGAAATGGCACTTAGGACATAAATCACCCTATCTGCCAACTGATCATGGGTTCGATAGCTATTATGGAATTCCTTACTCCAACGACATGGACAAAGTGGAACAGACCGACCATTTTACTCTGGCTGAAAATGAACGTTTTCAGGCATATAATGTGCCGTTGATGCGTGATACAGAAATTATCGAACGCCCGACTGACCAAAGAACACTTACTCAAAGATATACTTCTGAAGCTGTGGAGAAAATAAAAACCATGAAGGACAAACCCTTTTTTATTTACCTGGCTTATTCGCTTCCACACATCCCTCTCTTCCGGTCAGAAGAATTTAAAAATACTTCTCTGGCAGGAATCTATGGAGATGTGATAGAAGAGATCGACTGGTCGGTTGGTCAAATTATGAAGATCCTTCAGGATGAGGGACTGGCAGAAAATACACTGGTGGTTTTTACTTCTGACAACGGTCCCTGGCATACATTTAAAACCCACGGAGGTTCGGCAGGAATCCTTCGGGGAGCCAAGGGAGGAACATTTGAAGGAGGAATGCGTGAACCTACCCTGTTCTGGTGGCCCGGAACCATCAAATCCGGGGTTGTCAGAGACATGGCAACTACAATGGACCTGCTCCCAACCTTTTGCAGACTCTCAGGTACCCAAATACCTGATGACCGGGTTTATGACGGTTATGACATTTCTCCCCTGATCATTGGAACAGGGAAAAGTAAACGTGAAGTGGTATTTTACTACCGGGGACAAAAAGTTTTTGCCGTTCGAAAAGGTGATTACAAAGCTCATTTCATTACGCAAAACGAATACAACTCAAAAACAGCTCATCCAATAACTAAACCGGTTTTGGAAATCGAAAATTCACCAGTTGTGCACGACCCGCCCTTGTTGTACAATGTGAATGTTGATCCGGGTGAAAGATTCAACATCGCGGCAGAGCATCCCGAATTGATCACGGAATTTAAGGAAATCCTGGAAACTCATTTGGCAGGTATAACTCCGGTTGAAAACCAACTGGAGAAGTAACAATAAAACCTACCCTTCTCAATCAGATTATATTTGGTGATGAGAAAATAATTACTCTTTATTTGACTATTCCTGAAATTGCTTTAAACTCAGGAGCAGCTGAAGAACGGGTAAGCTCAAACAGGATCGATTCTGCTGAAGTTATCATGATGCTTTCAAAGCGAAGTCGTTCTATTGCAAGGTCAACACTTCGCCTGTGCCTTGATGAAACACAATCCATAACAACAACAGGATTCAATCCGGCTTGTTTCAAGTCAATAGCTGTTTGTAAAACGCAAACATGTGATTCAATTCCGCAAATGATAATGTGCTGAGCATCTGACTCATGTATCCTGCTTATTACGTGAGGTTCATTGTAACAACTAAACTCACGTTTCTCAACTGGAGTGAAATCAGGTAATATGGATTGTATCTCTTCAATGGTTTCACCCAATCCTTTGGTATATTGTTGAGTTACAATATGCGGAATACCCAGAGTATTCAAGCCACGAATAAGAATCTGACAATTTCTTAACAATTCTTCTTTTCCCTGCATAACAGGGAATAACCGTTCCTGAATATCTATGATCAGGCTTATAGTTTTTTGTTTCGATATACGCATACGCTCTATTATTTTTAAAGTCAGGTTCCTGACAGGTTTCGGAAAGCACGGCAGGAGTCTGAACTCCCCAAATATAAATATTTTGAACGAAAAGGATCCCAATTCTCCTATTCATTCAGCAAATTGAAAGCGCCATTGAGTATCCGATAAAAATTATTTTTCTTTCGGAAATTGGGTTATCTTTGTTTCAACAAGCATATATAATGAACGAAAAACCTTTAATATTAGTAACAAACGATGATGGCATCCATGCCAAGGGCTTACGAGAACTTGTCGAAGTCATGCATTTCTTTGGTGATGTGGTCGTCATCTCTTCCGAAGTTTCGATGTCGGGGAAAGCCTGTGGAATAACAGTTGACCATCCATTAAGAGCTATTCCTGTGGAGAAAATCCATGGTGTACCCACCTGGAAAAGCAACGGGACACCTGTTGACAGTGTAAAACTCAGTTTCAACAATCTTTTGGAGCGGACACCTGATTATGTCGTTTCCGGGATTAATCACGGTGCCAATTCTTCTATCAGTGTCATATATAGTGGAACAATGGGAGCAGCCATTGAAGGCAGCCTGCATGGTGTTCCATCCATAGGTTTTTCACTTGATGATTTCAGTCCTGATGCTGATTTTTCGAAAGCAAAAATTGTAGTAGCCAAAGTCTTTCAAAGCGTTATGGATCATGGAATGCCTCCCAGCACATGTTTGAATGTGAATATTCCCAAAGGAAAACCACAGGGAATCAAAGCATGTCGGCAAACCCAGGGAAAATGGGTGGAAGAATTTGAAAAAAGAGTCGATCCCCATGGAAGAGAATATCACTGGTTATCAGGATATTTTAAAAATTTCGAAGAAAATTCTACTGAAACAGACATCAATGTATTGCAGAATAATTATGTATCGGTGGTCCCTGTTTCTGTTGACATGACCTGCTACAAAACATTGGAAGAATTAAAAAACTGGACATTTTGAACAAACACCAAAAAAAGCAATCCTTTGATTCGGCAGGTATTGGTTTTGCCTCCGGATTCCTGGTTCCGGTGATCATTTTCTTTGTGGTTTACTTTTCCCGGAAGCAGGATATTTCATTTCTCAACTTTGTAAAAAGCCTTTGGCACCTGAATGCCCTGGTGAAGTTAGGAAGTCTTTGTGTCTTTGCCAACCTGCTGGTTTTCTATGGATTTATCCGTCTGAAATTTGACCAATCGGCACGAGGAGTGCTTGGTGCTACAATTATTTATGCATTAGTTATTCTTATTTCAAAAGCATTTTGACATGAAGTATTATCTGATAGCAGGAGAAGCTTCAGGTGATTTACATGGATCGAACCTGATGAGAGAATTAAGTAAGGCCGACCCTCATGCCAGTTTCAGATATTTTGGGGGAGATTTAATGCAGGCTGAAGGAGGAACATTGGTCAGGCATTACAAAGAAATGGCGTTCATGGGTATAGTAAATGTTGTTCTTCACCTGAGAACTATTGGCCGAAACCTGAAGATTTGCCAAAATGATTTAGTTGAATTTCACCCTGATGTTGTCATTCTTATTGATTATCCAGGATTTAACTTGCGAATAGCTGAATTCGCCAAAAAGCAAGGCATCAAAGTGTTCTATTATATTTCCCCCAAAGTGTGGGCATGGAAAGAAAACCGGATAAAAACATTGAAAGCATTTGTTGACGAACTGTTTACTATTCTGCCTTTTGAAACGGACTACTTTAAAAAGCATGGCATCGATGTACATTATGTGGGTAATCCACTAATGGATTCAGTAGAGCTTTTTCGCCAAAAAGCACTTTCCAAAGAAGAATTTCTTAACAATAATTTTCTCGACAACCGGCCCATTGTGGCTTTGCTCTCGGGTAGCCGGAAACAGGAAATCAAGCATACATTGCCCTTGATGAAAAAAGCTGCAGCTTGTTATCCTGAATATCAGTTCGTGGCAGCCGGTGTATCCTCAGTCGACAAGAAAGTTTATGACCATATCATCAAGGGATTTCCTATATCAGTCTTATACAACCAGACCTATGACTTGCTAAATAATGCATACGCAGCACTCGTTGCTTCAGGAACTGCCACCCTCGAAACCGCTCTGTTTGAGGTTCCGCAAACTGTTCTCTACCGCGTTGAAGGAGGCCGCCTGGTTCATTTTATTATGAAGAAGTTCTTTCTGAAAGTTAAATGGGCTTCCCTGCCAAATCTAATTCTTAACCAGGAAGTATTGAAAGAATACATCCAGAATGATTTGACCTTTAATAATGTAAAAAATGAACTTCACCGGTTGCTTTATGAGCAGGAGTACCGTAAAAATATATCAGCCGATTATGCCCGGTTAAAAGGGATGATTGGAGAACCCGGCACCTCAAGGCGGGCAGCACAAATAATGATTCGATTATTAAAATGAATATGATTTTTTACCCTAATAAGAAATGGAATCATTTAAGTTTATTCGAATGGACAAACTTGGGAGTGACAATTACCCTGTTGATACTGCCTCAAGTTTCATCTGTTATCTTTAAACTTTAAACCCGCAACAAAGATGTACAGCTTATTTAAAAAAGAGTTAAAAACATTCTTTGGCTCCCTGGTCGGTTATATAGCCATCCTGACATTTCTACTCATTACCGGACTTTTTTTATGGATTTTCCCCGGAGCATACAATATTCCTGACAGTGGATATGCCACTCTTGAAGGATTTTTCTCCCTGGCTCCCTGGCTTTACCTTTTTCTGGTTCCTGCAATCACCATGCGTCTTTTTGCAGACGAAAAACGCACCGGCACTCTTGAAATACTGCTCACAAGGCCACTTTCCGACTTCCAGCTCATTTTTGCCAAATTTGCTGCCGGGATGGTATTAGTTCTCTTTTCGCTGCTTCCCACCCTGCTCTATTTCCTTTCGGTATTCCTTCTGGGAAATCCGGTTGGCAGCATCGATACCGGAGCAACCTGGGGGTCGTTTTTTGGTCTGTTTTTTCTTGCTGCAATTTATGTAGCAATTGGAATATTTGCGTCATCCCTTACCGACAATCAAATCGTTTCCTTCATCCTGGCTATGGTGCTTTCATTCGTTTTCTATCTTGGATTCGATTTCATTGCAAGTACTGGTATGCCCTATTTATTGGAACAGGTTCTTGAGTGGATGAGTATAAACAATCACTATGTATCCATATCACGGGGGGTAATCGACCTGCGCGACATGGTTTACTTTATGGGCATGACTATTCTTTTTCTGTGGTACACAAGAACCTTCCTCAGAAAAGGACAGCAAAAACAAAGAGAATTCAAAAGGAATTCAGCAATCCTTACGGTATTCATCGTAATCCTCTTTATTGCTTCAGGAAGTATTCTTTACCGTTTTGACCTAACTTCCGACAAACGTTACTCACTCTCGGCTGTAAGTTCTGAAATTGCGGGGAGGCTAGAACAACCCGTTGAGATTGAATTATTTCTGGCAGGAAAACTCGAACCCGGCCTACGCAAGCTTCAGCGGGAGGTCATAGAAAAAGTAGCTGTTCTCAATGTTTTCTCCCCTAATAGTATTAGAATAAAAATTACCGACCTCTACGAAATACCGGATAACGAAAAAAGGGAAAAACAAATTGAAAATTTAATAGACAGAGGCATCCGGCCAACAAGTTTCAGACAACAAACCGATCAAGGTATAAGTACACGGCTTATTTTTCCCGGAGCGATCATATATTATAACGGGAAAGAATCTGCTATTAATTTCCTCAAATATAATCCTGATTTTTCGCATGAAATGAATTTCAATCACTCAGCAGAAAGTGTTGAATTTGAATTGGTGAATACCTTGCAAAAATTGATGCGAGAAAAGCGATCAACAGTTGCTTTCCTGGAAGGACATGGTGAGGCAGACCGTTATCAGGTATACGATCTGACCTCCGCACTTACCGAGGATTTTAGAGTAAAACGTATCCATGCAGATTCGCTGACATCAAATTCGGGTAGTGTTGATATATTGGTTGTTGCCGATCCCCAAGAACCATTCCTTGAAAAAGACAAGTACTTTATCGATCAGTTTATTATGCATGGAGGAAAAATAATCTGGCTCATCGACCCGGTGCAGGTAAGCTCCGACAGCTTGTCGAAAGGTCATCTAACCCTGGCCTTTCCTCGCGATCTGAACCTGAATGATCAACTATTTCATTATGGGGTGCGTTTAAACTATGAGCTTCTGCAAGATGTTGAATGTGCCCGGATCAGGGTAAATACTGCACCAAAGGGAAGTCAGCCGGCATTTACACTCCACCCCTGGTACTACTCGCCACTGCTCGTTCCGTCTGATAACCATTCCCTCAGCAAAAACCTGAACCGGCTATTTACTGAATTTGTTGCATCTATCGATACGGTTTCCGGTGACCCGAGAGTAAAAAAATCAGTCATCCTCACCACATCTCCCTATGCCCGGAAAGTTAAATCTCCCTCCACGGTAAGCCTGCAGAATATAGATAATCCACCTGCCAGGGAGCTTTTTAATCAATCCTTTCTACCTGTCGCTGTTCTGCTGGAAGGTACTTTTACATCTGTGTTCAAAAACCGAATGACAGAATCCATCGGTATTCCGCAATCGCAAATTACTAAAGAAAGCCAACCGACAAAACAAGTGGTTATTGCCGACGGAGGATTGATCACTAATCTGGTTGATTATTCAACCAATCCACCCAGGATACAGGAAGCCGGGTTCGATCGTGTATCCGGGCATGTTTTTGGGAATAAGGAATTTATCCTAAATATAATTTACTACCTGAACGATGACCAAGGAATTATGCACCTTCGAAGCCGGACACAAAAGCTCAGATTACTTGATAAAGTGCGACTTCGCGAAGAAATTCGTTTCTGGCAATGGCTGAATGTATTCATTCCGTTGATTTTAGTTGGATTGTGGGGAATTAGTTATAACATCCTAAGAAAATCGCGCTACACACGTTCATAAATGCCTCAAAAAATTGAGGATGAATAACTGGTAAAAAGGATTAAAGTTTGTATATTCGTTTCCTGAATTTTTATTTATCGAATAAGTGTGACTATCACATTTTAAATGGATCAGGCACCAAATAGATGAAACGAACATGGTAATTTTAACACAAATAACTCTGAATAAAAATCAGGTAACAAAAGCAATGATCTAATTTTCATGAAAGTTCACCCGATAACTAATAGGAAAATCATTTAAAACAAACATTTTTAACAGATAAAGCATAGTTGGGCAAAAAAATATAAACAAAAAAATTAAGTGAGTTCCATAGGCCGTGGGAATGGGATAGGAACTCAATACTATATTTACAAGAAATACAATACATTAAATTAATTTTACACCCATGAAGTTTGTTGTTTCAAGTACAGATTTACTGAGTCACCTGTCTGCTATCAGCAAAGTAATCAGCAGCAAAAATACCATGCCTATCCTGGATAATTTTCTGTTTCAGCTCACAGATACTGATCTGACCATTACAGCATCAGATCTGGAATCGACTCTTATCACCCGTATGAACCTGGACAATACTGGAGGAGAAGGCACAATTGCTGTACCTGCCCGCTTGCTGATCGACACCCTGAAAGAATTTCCTGAACAACCTCTGACTTTTCAGATTAACGCGGAAAATTTTGGAATTGAAATTTTTTCTGAAAACGGCAAATACAGTATTGTTGGTCAAAGTGGTGAAGATTTTCCCGAGATACCGCAGGTTGATGAGGATGAATCTACATCCATTATCGTATCTCCCAAAATCTTGCTTAAAGGGATAGAAAAAACACTTTTTGCCACTGCTGATGATGAATTGCGGCCGGTAATGAATGGAATTTTCATTGAACTGTCGCCTGAAAACATTGGGTTTGTAGCTTCCGACGCACATAAACTGGTTCGTTATCGCCGTGCAGATGCCAAGGCAGAATTTGATTCTTCGTTTATTCTGCCCAAAAAGCCGGCAAGCCTGTTAAGAAACCTGCTCCCAAAAGAAGAACATCAGGTTAATCTGAAATTTGACAATAAAAATGCTGTTTACACATTATCAAATTACACTCTGATCTGCCGGTTGGTCGAAGGCAACTACCCCAGCTATAATTCTGTGATTCCTACACAAAATCCCAATAAAATGATCATCGACAGGCTGGCTTTTTACAATTCAGTTAAAAGAGTATCCGTATTTTCAAATCAGGCCAGTAATTTGATCAAGTTAACTATTGCTGATAATCAACTTGTGGTTTCGGCCCAGGACATTGATTTTTCCATTTCAGCAGTAGAACGATTGAATTGTGAATATGATGGAGAAGAAATAGAAATTGGTTTCAAATCTACCTTCCTGCTCGAAATATTAGCCAATATCTCAGCAAGTGAAGTACGTATGGAGATGAGTGATCCATCCAGGGCAGGACTTCTGTTGCCTGCTGAAACGGAAGAATCCTCTGAAGACGTACTGATGCTTCTGATGCCTATGATGATAAATGCTTAAATAGTTCTAAATTCATGCAATTAAAACTTAAAAACCCGGTTGTTTTCCTCGACCTGGAAACCACAGGAATCGATATAGTAAAAGACCGTATTGTAGAAATTGCATTACTCAAGATTCAATTGGATGGGACAGAAAAAGAGTTGCTTCAACGAATTAATCCTCAAATTCCAATCTCAGCAGAAGCAACAAGAATTCACGGCATTACGAACGATGACCTGGCTAACGACCCCACGTTTAAAGAGGTAGCAAAAGTTCTGGCCAAATTCATAGAGGGATGTGACCTTGCCGGATATAACTCTAATCGCTTCGATATCCCCTTACTTGCAGAAGAATTTCTTCGGGCAGATATTGATATCGACCTGAAAAAAAGAAAATTTATTGATGTGCAAGCCATTTTTCATAAAATGGAAAAACGCACGCTCAAAGCAGCTTATAAATTCTATTGCAATAGAGATCTCATCGATGCGCACAGTGCACAGGCAGATACACGGGCAACTTACGAAGTTCTCCAGTCACAACTCGATATGTATCAAAATACGGAATATGAAGATTCCCGGGGAAGAGTATCTACTCCCATTGTTAACGATATTGAAAAGTTGAGTGAGTTTTCAGCATACGACAAGAACGTCGATTTTGTTGGCCGGATCGTTTATGATGAAAATGGGATGGAAATATTTAATTTCGGCAAAAATAAAGGAATGCCGGTAGAAAAGGTACTGGAAGAACAACCAGGGTATTACGGTTGGATCATGAATAGCGAGTTTCCTCTTTACACAAAAAAAATTCTCACACAAATCAAACTGAGAATGATGGAAAAATAAGTTGGAAAAATGAAAATTATCTGTATCGGAAGAAATTATGTGGAACATGCACAGGAATTAAACAATGATGTTCCAGATGAACCTGTTTTTTTTCTGAAACCTGATTCATCCCTTCTGCGTAATAACGATTCATTTTACATTCCTGACTGGACAAAGGAGGTACATTATGAAACTGAGCTCGTCATTCGAATTAACCGGCTAGGTAAATATATCGACAAACAATTTGCTTCGAGATATTATCATGAAATCGGTCTGGGGATTGATTTTACCGCTCGCGATGTACAAAATGAGTTGAAGAAAAATGGACTTCCCTGGGAAAAGGCAAAAGCATTTGACCAGGCTGCAGCCCTCGGAAAATATTTTATCCCGACAGACAATTTTCCTGAGAAGAATAATATTCAATTCAAACTGACTATTAACGGGAACACTGTCCAACAGGGGAATTCAGGATTAATGATTTTCAATTTTGAGGAGATAATTTCCTTCGTATCAAAATTCATGACTCTCAAAATGGGAGACCTCATTTATACCGGAACTCCTGCCGGAGTTGGGCCGGTAAAAATCGGGGACCATTTGGAAGGGTATCTGGAAGATAAAAAAATGTTCGATTTTTTTATTAAATAAATAATAGATGATGGCAACTCATTCTGCGATAACTTTAAATGAAATTCAACGGTTTTTTGCTCCTCAAAAGATTGCAGTTGCAGGAGCTTCACGTGATCCTAAAAAATTTGGCGGAAGCGTAATAAAAGAGTTGAAAGAAAAGGGATTCGATTTGTATCCGGTCAATCCGAATGCATTAGAAATCCAGGGACTAAAATGCTTCAAATCGGTAACTGAACTGCCGGAAGATGTTAAGCACTTACTGATAGTAACACCGAAATCCAGCTCAAGTGAAGTGGCAGGTCAGGCTGTTGAGAAAAAAATGGAAATGGTTTGGATTCAGCAAATGTCAGAGAATCAGCAAGCTATGCAAATTCTCCAGGAAGCCGGAATCCCCATGATCCATCATAAGTGTATTATGATGTTTGCCAATCCGGTTAAAGGTCCCCATCGTTTTCACCGTTTTCTTATAAAAACTTTTGGGAAGTACCCCAGGCTCATCAAAGAAGAGATATGATGCAGGATTATCATTATGAAACAGAGCTGGAGGTACGCGACTATGAATGCGATATTCAGGGAATTGTTAACAATGCGGTTTATCAAAATTACCTGGAGTACTGCCGGCATAAATTTTTAAACCAGACAGGATTCAGCTTTGCGCAATTGCATGATGAAGGAATCGACGCAGTAGTTATCCGTGCAGAACTGGACTATAAATATCCACTCAGTCCCGGCGATGTTTTTCTTGCCCGGCTAAAAATGGTCAAAAAGGGACAATTACGTATCATTTTTGAACAACAAATAGTACGAAAGTCGGATAAAAAATTGATTATCAATGCCCGGATTACCACTGTACTCACCCGCAACGGAAGGCCAGTCAGCCCGGAAGTGTTGGAAGAGAAATTCAAAAAAGCCGGTATTGTTATAGAGGAGGAATAGCCAGGACATTCCTGTTTTTCAAGTTACTGCCTCATGAAAACACAAATGGGAACCATTCTTTTACAAATAGTTCCCATTCACTAGAGTTTACCGAAGTATTCCCCAGCGCCAGGCTACGGTTATTTCGGCTGGTTTCTCATTTATCTTTTCAGATTCATGATTTACCCTGTACTCTCCTGTTTTGATTTCTACGGCAAAACACTTGAGTAGTCCGTTCGGCTTTCCGGATTGCCTTCCCGGACGAAGTGTCATTTCAGTGTAATAAATTGCTTCCCGAAGGAAATCAATCCAACAATCAGCATTTCCGGTGATAACCTTAACGTGCTGTGCAGTGTGGCTTGCAAAAAACCGTAGTTTTTTGTGTTTTCCTTTTGGTCAACCGCCTCCTGCCTGAAGACTCAATCTTGAAAGAACGTCTGGTTTTCTTCCAGTTGATTGAATGAACCTTTGGACTCCAGACTCCCTGGTTCAAACTTCGGCTCCTCTGATGTTCCCTCCCGAAGGAAAGTATGAAATGGTTCCGGCCTCAACTAAGAAACTTTTCCCGTTTCAACATTTTTGGAGCTGCTTTTTATCGCTCACCTGGTAATATCAAAGATAAACCAAATGTACAATACAAAACAACTTTTTTAACTGGTTTATATCCACCATGTTTCAACCTGCGTTGCTAACAATTGTTGATAACTTCAACCAAGCTACGAAACAGACATCTATTTTATTCACCTGATTATAATTGTTTATCACTTCTTCATCTTCTCGGTGTTATCTGTGTAATCAGTGGTGGATGCTTACAAAAACTGAAAACCAATCCTATGACAGCCTTCCTTTAAAATCCTCGTAGTGAAACTCACGCACCATTTTCAGCTGGTTGTCTTCAGTCCATATGGCAATAGACGGATGGTTAACCCCATTGAACATGGTTGTTTTCACCATGGTGTAATGGATCATATCTTTAAAAATGATCTGATCGCCAGCCTTCAACTCATGGTCAAATTCATACACTTCCATGTAATCACCGGCTAAACAACTCACACCTCCAAGTCGGAATAGATATTTGCCGGATTCAGTGGGTTCTGTTGCATCTACAATTTTTGGGCGATAGGGCATTTCCAGGGTATCTGGCATATGAGCAGTAAATGACACATCGAGTATAGCTGTTTTAATTCCTCTGTGTTCGACTATGTCCTGAACAGTAGAAACCAGTACTCCGGTATTCCAGGCAATGGCACTTCCCGGTTCCAGGATTACATGCACGTTGTATTTTTCCCTGAAATTTTTAAGCAGTCTGATCAAATGTTGGTGGTCATATCCTTCCCTGGTCATCAGGTGTCCTCCGCCCATATTCACCCACTTCACCTGGTGTAAATACTTTCCAAACTTTTCTTCCAGACTTTGCAAGACTTTTTCAAGACTATAGGAATCAGATTCGCAGAGGACATGAAAATGAACTCCTTCGATTCCCGCAGGTAATACCTCCGGGAATTCGGCCCTACCCACCCCCAGGCGTGAACCAGGTGCACTGGGGTTATACAATCCGGTAGCTACATCGGAATATTCCGGATTTACGCGTATTCCACAGGAAATCTTATGGTTTGCTGTTAGAACCTTTTTATAAAACCTGTCATACTGGGTTAATGAATTAAAAACGATATGACTGGTATACTCCAGCAATGCATCAAACTCGTTTTCAAAATAAACAGGCGAATATACATGAGCTCTGGTTTTCATCTCCTCATAGCAGAGCCGGGCTTCGTTCAGGGAACTGGCTGTGGCTCCTTTCAAATAACGGCGTACCATTGGAAATGCACTCCACATGGCAAATCCCTTGAACGCCAGGATAATTTGAACATCTGCTTCTTGCTGTACCCAATCAATGAGTTCCAGGTTTTTACGGAGCAATTTTTCATCCAGGACAAAAGCGGGTGAAGGTAATTTTGAATAGTCCAAATGAATAAGAATTATAATTCCAAATCAATATTAACAGCTTCGTTCCAGGGGAGTCCATGTTCACCAATTTTTTCCATAAATGGATCCGGATCAAATTCTTCCACGTTGAACACTCCTTTGCCGTTCCATTTACCGGTAAGAACCATCATGGCTCCCAGCATAGCCGGCACGCCCGTTGTGTATGAAACAGCCTGTGTTCCTGTTTCCTGGTATGCTTTCTGGTGGCTACAGTTATTCCATACGTAATAGGTTTTTGCTTTCCCCTCTTTGATGCCTCTGATGCGACAGCCAATGGATGTTTCTCCAACGTAATTTTTTCCCAGTTCTCCCGGATCAGGTAATACGTACTTCAAAAATTCAAGGGGTATTACATCCACGCCTTTATATTTAACCGGATCGATACGCGCCATGCCAATATTCTGAATCACTCTGAGGTGAGTTAGGTATTCCTGCCCAAAGGTCATCCAAAACCGGGCACGTTTCAAAGCAGGAAAGTTTTTTACCAATGATTCCAGCTCTTCATGAAAAATAAGATATGAATCTTTTGGCCCAATTTCAGGATAATTTAACACTTTTTTTATTTCATGGGGTTCCGTTTCAACCCATTTCCCATTTTCCCAGTATTTCCCTTTTTGGGTAATCTCGCGGATATTGATCTCCGGATTGAAATTTGTGGCAAAAGCTTTACCATGGTTACCGGCATTACAGTCGACAATATCAAGATAATGCATTTCATCGAAATGATGTTTTGCCGCATATGCAGTATAAATACTGGTAACACCCGGATCAAAGCCACAGCCCAATACAGCCATAATGCCCTTTTGTTTGAATTTATCGTGGTAAGCCCATTGCCAGCTATACTCAAATTTGGCTTCATCTTTAGGCTCATAATTTGCTGTATCGAGGTAATTCACCCCTGTTTCGAGACAGGCATCCATGATGGGCAGATCCTGATATGGCAAGGCAACATTAATGACAAGTTCCGGATTAAACCGGAGGATCAAATCAACCACTTCGGTAACATGGTCGGCGTTTACCTGTGCAGTTTGAATCCGTCCTTTACCCACCTCTCTGGCTATGGTTTCACATTTCGACAAAGTACGACTGGCCAGCATGATTTCAGTAAAAACATCCGGGTTGTCGGCACATTTTGCCGCTACTACCCGACCGACACCTCCTGCTCCAATAATTAAAACTTTACTCATTTTTTATTTGTTATTTATATAAATCCGTGATAAAAAAGAATGTTATTTCAATGAATCATGATATTTTAGCGCATCGAATCATTTAATTTTCAGTAAGCAAAATAAACAAATTTTCATGAACAGTAAAGTTAAAATAAAGGAATTTAATCCGAGTGGGGTTGGGTTGAAAAACGATAATTTCATTGGCTTGCCATTCACGGAGGAGAGTGCTCAGTTAGTGATAATTCCTATTCCCTGGGATGTAACTGTTTCTTATGGTGAAGGGACAGCTCTGGCACCATCGGCAATCCTTGAAGCTTCCTCTCAACTCGACCTGCTGGATCCCTATATCGAAGAAGCCTGGAAGATGGGTATTTTCATGAAACCCGAAAAAAAAGAAATTCGAAAAAAAAGAGACGAACTACGCAAAAAAGCTTCTGCCTACATCCACTTCATAGAGCATGGAGGCCATGTTGCAGAAGATTCGACAATGGAACAGTACCTGGCAGAAATGAATACAGGATGCCAATGGTTAAATGACCAGGTATATGCCTTGACAAATAAAGAGATAGTTAACGGGAAAGTAGTAGGGATCGTCGGAGGAGATCACAGCGTACCATTAGGTTACATACAAGCCCTGGCTGAAAATTACAAAGAGTTTGGAATTTTGCAAATAGATGCACATCTCGACTTGCGGAAGAATTACGAAGGATTCACCTTTTCACATGCTTCCGTTTTTCATCATATACTAAACCAGGAGGCAGTAACAAAGCTTGTTGCGGTAGGCATTCGCGATTATTGTGAAGAAGAGATGGAACGGGTAGAGAGTGAAGAGGATCGCATTTCGGTTTATTTCGATCAAAAGCTGAAAGAAAACCGTTTTAACGGAAAAACCTGGAATGTCCAGTGCGGGGAAATCATTGAAAAACTACCCGAACAGGTGTACATCAGTTTTGACATCGACGGACTGGATCCCAAATTATGTCCTCATACAGGTACTCCCGTTCCGGGGGGATTGGATTTTCCTGAAGCGGTGTATCTGCTAAAAAGGCTGACTGAAAGTGGGAGAAGGATTATTGGCTTTGATGTTTGTGAGACAGGAAACAACGAATGGGATGCGAATGTGGCAGCCCGCATCATTTATAAGATTTGCAATCTTACCGGCAGGTCGCAGGGATTGATTTAAACTGTACATAAATGACAAGAAAAACAGAAAAAAAAGATATATTTCAAAAAATTTTAAACTGGACAGAACGCGCAGGTAATGCGCTGCCCCATCCCGCCACTCTTTTTGCTTTGTTTGCATTGGGAGCTTTGGTATTTTCCTTTATTGGAAGCATGTTAGGATGGGAGGCTATACATCCGGGAACCCAGGAAATTGTGCGCCCAGTCAATCTTTTTTCAAAAGAAGGGATTCATCGCATCCTGCTGGAAATGGTCGACAACTACACCGGTTTTGCCCCACTGGGCATTGTTATGGTTGCCATGCTGGGAATTGGCATTGCTGAAAAAAGCGGTTTGGTACACGCTGCCATTCGTTTATTGGTTCATAATTCCCCAAAACATTTACTCACATTTATCATTGTTTTCACCGGCATCCTTTCCAATGTGGCCTCTGATATTGGATATGTTCTTCTAATCCCAATGGCCGGAGTAATTTTCCTGGCGGTAGGTCGTCATCCACTTGCCGGAATGGCAGCCGCTTTTTCCGGAGTATCAGGAGGATTCAGTGCAAACCTGGTCATTGGAACCATCGATCCCTTGCTGGCGGGACTTTCAGAAGAAGCAGCACATATCCTTGATCCATCCTACCATGTAAATCCAACAGCCAACTACTATTTTATGGTTGTCTCAACTATTGTTATTGCATTTGCAGGAACCTTTGTTACTGAAAAATTTGTTGAGCCCAGGCTTGGAGAATATTCTGGTAAGACAGAAGAAGATGAAAATTCTCTGGTGAAATTAACGAAAAAAGAAAAAAAAGGACTGCTCATGGCCAGTTTAGCCTTTTTCTTCATCGTTATTGTTACACTTATTGGAATCATCCCTGAAAACGGATTTTTTCGCGGAACCGACGGAGGATTATTAAGCTCACCTCTGGTAGGTGGAATTGTAGCTATGCTATTCGTTACTGCCGGGGCCATGGGACTGGCTTATGGATATACCACAGGCACTTATAAAAACGACGCCGATGTTATGAACGGGTTAGCCAGCTCCATGAAAACCCTGGCCACCTATTTTGTATTGGTCTTTTTTGCCGCACAGTTTGTTGCCTGGTTCAAGTGGAGTAACCTGGGAATCATCCTGGCAGTAAATGGAGCAAACTTTCTCATGTCAACCAACTTAGGACTGATCCCCCTCATGATTTTATTTATATTGCTCTCTGCAGCGATCAACATGCTCATGGGCAGCGCATCAGCTAAATGGGCCATACTGGCTCCTGTTTTTATCCCCATGTTTATGATCATGGGGTACTCCCCCGAACTGTCGCAGGCGGTTTATCGTATTGGCGACAGCGTTACGAACATTATTTCTCCCATGATGAGCTTCTTTGCACTAATTATCGCCTTTTTTCAGAAATATGATCCTAAAGTAGGAATTGGAACTATTGTGGCAACCATGCTTCCCTATACACTGGTATTTCTTATTATATGGATCGCAATGCTTGTGGTTTGGCTCCTGCTCGGTATTCCGCTCGGTCCGGGAGCAGAAATACATTATACCATCCCGTCATAATTTGCGAAAAATGCGAAAAAAAGGGAAGATCAAATACTTATGAATGATATTTTGAGGATGAAAACCTGGAGGAATAGGAAATATCAAATTATTCATGTTCATCCTGAAATGGAATAATTTTGATTTTTCGTCTGCACGCGTTGCAGATAATTCAAAGCTTTATGTATTTTTAATCCCTGTTTTATTAACACAAACATTCAAATTGGAAAACAAAGTAAAAAACAGCCAGCCTGTTATTATAAAAAAAGCTACAGGTGAAGCAGAACCCTTCAGTATTGAAAAGCTGAAAAGATCTTTACGAAATGCCGGAGCTGAGGAAGAACTGATCGATGAGGTGGCCACTGACATCCAATTGTGGATTACCGATGGCATAACCACTAAAAAGATTTATTCCCGTGCATTTTCCCTTCTCCGGAAAAAGCAGAAGGACGTGGCATCGCGTTACAAGCTAAAAAACGCTATCATGGAAATGGGGCCAACCGGTTATCCCTTTGAACATTTCATTGGAAAGATAATGGAGTTACAGGGCTATTCGACTCTGGTTGGCCAGGTGGTCGATGGACGTTGTGTTACTCATGAGGTAGATGTGATTGCCACCCGTGGAAGAGAACAGTATCTCATAGAATGCAAATACGGTACCTCTCCAGGAAAAATTTACGGTGTTCAGATACCATTATATATCCGTTCCCGGGTTGATGACATCATTCATAGGCGCGAAGCTGAGGAGCAATTTAATGGATTCACCTTTCATGGGGGAGTGGTAACCAACACACGCTTTTCCACTGATGCCATAACTTACGGAACCTGCAGCGGACTGTTTGTGCTAAGCTGGGACTTCCCCGAAGGAAACGGACTAAAAGACCTGATCGACCGGGAAAAAATCTTCCCCATCACGGTGCTTCACAACCTGACAAAAAATCAGAAACAGCAACTGATGGAGCGGGGTATAGTCATTTGCCGACAAATCAAGGAAAATCCGGAAGTATTGGCATCTTTCCAACTCACCAACAGAAAATTTAAACGGTTGATTAATGAACTAAATAAAATTTTGCATTAAATCCTCGATATTTTTTTGCATCCCTCCCCCAACATGATTAATTTAGAAGCAACAAACCAAGCAAATGACTATTGCCATGGATTTCAAGGAAAATCAACAGTTACAACTTGCGTTCGATTTCATACATTATACGAACCGGAATATTTTTTTAACAGGTAAGGCCGGAACAGGCAAAACGACTTTTTTAAAAAAACTCAAAAAAAACTCTCCCAAAAGAATGGTTGTTGTGGCACCAACAGGAGTGGCAGCCATCAACGCCGGGGGAGTAACCATTCATTCCTTTTTTCAGCTTCCCTTCGGTCCCCAAATCCCTCAGCATATTTTCAATACGGGTTTTCCCGGAGCCTATCAGGATCAACAAAGAAACAATCGCATCAACAGATTCAGTAAAAACAAAATTAACATCATCCGCAGCCTCGATCTTCTGGTGATTGATGAGATAAGCATGGTGCGTGCTGATATGCTGGATGCCATCGATGCGACCCTCAGGCGCTTCAAAGACAGAAATCAACCATTCGGAGGAATACAATTGCTTTTAATTGGTGACCTCCAACAGCTGGCGCCAGTATTAAAGGATGATGAATGGAATATTTTGAAAAAATATTACGATACCTGTTTCTTTTTTAGCAGTCTGGCCCTAAAAAAATCTAATTTTGTGGGTATTGAACTTACACATATCTATCGACAAAGCGAACAGACATTTATCGATTTACTCAATAAGGTACGGGAGAATAAGATGGATGCAACCGATCTGCATTTACTGAATAGCCGGTTTATTCCCGGATTTTCTCCTCCTGAAGAGGAAGGTTATATTACCCTCACCACCCACAATTATCAGGCAAATCACATCAATGAAGCCCACCTGAAAAAATTACCCACAAAGCTTCATCGTTTTCCATGTATAGTAGAAGGAGATTTTCCGGAATACGCATTCCCTGCTGATGAAAATTTAGAAATAAAAACCGGCGCCCAGGTGATGTTTCTGAAGAACGATGCTTCTGTTGAAAAAAGATACTATAACGGCAAAATAGGGAAAGTAACCCACATCGATGGCAAGGAGATTGAAGTGCTTTGTCCGGATGATACAGAGACCATTATTGTGGAGCCCGACACCTGGGAAAATACCCGTTATAGCCTAAACGAAGCAACTGCCGTAATTGAAGAAGAAACAGTTGGACGGTTTACCCAATATCCCCTGAAGTTAGCCTGGGCAATTACTATTCATAAAAGCCAGGGCCTCACCTTTGAAAAAGCAATTATTGACGCAAAACAATCTTTCGCACATGGTCAGGTTTATGTTGCTCTGAGCAGATGTAAAAGTCTGGAAGGATTGGTACTGAGCACACCTCTTGATACGCACAGCGTTATAAATGATCATACGGTGTTGGGATTTATCAACCAGGTTGAAAAGAATCAACCCGATCATGAAGAACTAAAAAAGTACAGAAAAGAATATGAATTGTTTTTACTAAAGGAGTTAATAGATTTTAAGACTATTTTCCGTACCATTTCCTGGATTTTAAAAATTTGGAATGATAATGCCTCATCACTGTTAGGCAATCTTTCTTCTGAACTCCAAAAAATGCAAAAACCACTTCAACAGGAACTGATTTCAGTTGCTGAAAAGTTTATTCCTCAGTTGGAAAAACTGGTGTCACATAATCTGCGGGCAGAGGAAAATGGAATCCTTCAGGAGCGGATTAAAAAAGCTTCCGGTTATTTCAGATTAAAATTGAAAGAACATATTGAATCCCCGCTTGAGTCGGCAGGTTTTGAAACTGACAACCGGGAGGTTCGCAAACGGATCACCGAGATACTGGGAAAGGTTGAAACAGAAATTGAAATTAAACGCGCCTGTCTGGAATCGGTATCAGAAGGATTCACCATAAAAACATTCCTGGAAGCCAGAGCCAAGGCATCCCTGGAAAAACCTGCCGTCAAAGCCCGAAAGGAAGCTGCAGCAATAAATATAACTCACAAGGAATTTTACCGGCAACTCATGGAGTGGCGCAGCAAAAAATCGACAGAATCCGGGATGGATGAAGCACGCATACTGCGTCGTAAGACCATGATTGAAATGGCCGAAAGTTTGCCACCTACAGCCTTAGAGCTGAAAGCAGTGAAAGGAATGGGTGGCAAAAAAATGGAAATGTTCGGCCAGGAAATTCTAGCCCTGATCCTCCAATACCGACAGGGAAAGGGTATGGATATCCCTCTGAATGCCACGGAAGAAGTAAAGATTGCAGGGCTTGAAACCAAAGAAGTCAGTCTGGTCTTTTTTAACCAGGGACTCAGCCTTGTCGAAATAGCAAAAAAACGCCGGATGGCTGTTTCAACCATAGAAAAACACATAGCGCATTTTGTGGCTCGCGGAGACCTGGATGTATTCCGGCTTATCGATCGCCAAAAGTATGATATCATCGCCAAATGCCTGAATGAAAAGTCCGAAACGGAGACCACCAGTAACATAAAAAACAGACTGGGTGATACCTACTCCTATGGTGAAATCAGACTGGTAATGGCAGATTTGGGAAGGAGATAAACTTGTCAATATGGGCATGATTGGCGCTTCATGGGTAATGGATGGATACTTGCTGGATTCTTCACAGATTTTGGTTTTATTTTTTGATGCAAATTTAACCAGGTGCTGATCCCCGGTGCAGAGGCAAATCACTATACAACTTCCAGCGATCGCAACCTAAACGATATTGCCTGCACAAGAGCAATGCACAAACTGTATATTATCTTTGTCAATGAAAAGTCACCATTCCTGTAATACGAAAAAAGTGTTCTCAAATTAATGATCCATCAATTTATAATGCACATCAGCAAAAACACGATGTCCGATTGATTCTGAATGACAGGAATTGCAACTCATTTTCACGGAAACATTTTTTATTTTTCCCTCATCGCCGTGACAGGCAACACAAGAGTTCACATCCTGATTGGCATGACTGTCGGTAACGTATGCGCTGGCAAAGATGGCGTTCAGCGAATGTACAACTTTCCCTGCCACATCCCCGGTTAACCGACGGCATCTTTCTTTCCGCTCTTTGCTATTCACTGAAAAACCCGATTCCTTGCACCAGTTTGTGTTGGATGCATGACATAAAACAGAATTGGAAATACTTTTTACAGGAGTATAATTTTCGACGGGTTTCGCGGGATGGAAAACCGGCATTGATTCCTTTTCATACCACTGAAAAAGATCATGAATTATTTTGTCCTGAACTTCCTTTTCGGGTATGAACAACCCAACCAGTGCAGCAGCTCCGTTTAAAGTTCCACACACCGATCCAAATCCACCAATTCCTCCATGCCCATACTTAAACATGTGAACCGGGAATGATGAATATGGTTCACCCATATTTTCTGCAAGCTGTGAGACAACACTTACAATGGTAGCATACATGCAACTTCCTTCAGCATATTTATCATAGGCGATTTGCCCTGTCACAACAGGATCCAACTGAGAATATTCCCAGGAACCTTCTGAAGGTTCATAGTTCAGTCCGGAAGGTTTCACAGGTAAAGGCAATTTAGGCTTAAACGCCTGGGTTAAAGTTAATAATCCGGCACCACCTGCTATAACGGCTCCGGCTGCTACTTTCATTGCTTTTCGTCTGTCCATTTATTCTGATTTTTATCCACTATTTTATAACCTATTTTTTATTCATGCATGTAACCTCATGGAGGCATTCCAATGAGTAATCTTTACAGGATTGGCTAATCCTCTCCAATATGGCGATTGTTGTATCTACCCCAACCGGGGTAATCACATCCATGGTGGTTCTCACCATTGTCTCACATGAAGCACTGCCAATATCTAAAAGATTCCTGATCGGCATTCGCAAAAATACGAACAATTATAAAATATCCATAAAAACAGAACAAAATTTAAAAAAATGGTGATTCTTCTTTGATTTTCTACACACGGTCTGTTGAATCGAATAAAAAACTATATTTGCAGCCAACAATAAAAGAATTAAATATCTTTATTTACTTTTATAACATTTATGAAAAATTTGTTTTTTACACTTGGGGTTATGGTATTAGGCATTTCCACCGGATATGCACAACGGGGGTCACTCAAAGGTTTAGTTGTTGATAGAATCACCGAAGAAAACATCCCTTTTGCAACGGTAGCACTTCTGAATGCCGGACAATCGGATGCATTTTCAGGAGCAGTATCTGATGAAAACGGGCACTTTCTTCTTGAGGATATCCCCTATGGTACATACACGATTGTTGTATCCTTTATTGGTTACAAATCAAAGGAAATTTCAGCATTCACCATTTCTTCCGGCAATAAGGACATTGATTTTGGAAAGGTTGAAATGGAAAACGCCGTAATTGGGATTGAAGCGGTAGAGGTGAGTGCATCAGCAAGAACCTCTGTAAATAAGATAGACAGGAGGTCGTACAGGGCAACCGACTTTGAAACAGCCAGAGGAGGTTCTGCCATTGATATACTCAGTAAGCTTCCTTCAGTTACCGTGAACAGTGAAAACGAGATATCGGTGCGTGGTTCCTCTGATTTCGTTGTTTATTTGAATGGAAAACCCACCAACACCGATGCGTCGCTACTACTTGGACAGATTCCGGGTGAAAACATACAAAACATTGACATCATTACTGTTCCCACCTCACGATATGACTCCCAGGGGCAGGGAGGCATTATTAACATCACAACAAAGCGGGTTACAAATGCAGGTCTTACTGTTTTAGCAACAGGAATGGCAGGAGGAACCCCATGGAAAAACGGAATGGATGTATTCAGTAATCACAAACTAAACAATAACCGGTTCAATGGAGGCATCAACCTCAACTACAACATGAACAGGCTCAGTCTGCATGGCGCAGTGAATTACGCCAACACGCAAAATAAGGGAATTGGAGATGTTTACACCTACATCTACCAGGATAAAATTCAACCCAATGCCGGCACATATTATATTCTTGACGGGATGGGATCACGCCCCAAATGGGATGAAAATCTTTACATCAACCTGGGTGCAGATTACGAATTGGGTAAAAAATCGATCTTATCAGCCAACTATCAATACTCCGACAGGTATACAGGCCGTACTGCACATTATAAGTACGACACCTATTTTTCTCCGGGGACATTTGGGAGTCCGCTTACCGGGACCTTGTATGAATTATACAATCCGAACGACATTCACCGGGATGGTCATTTTCAGAATGTCAGTATTGACTATTCCCTGAGAAATGATAACCATTCCTCGTTTTCCGCCTCTTTCCTGTACGAAAACTCCAATCTGAAGCAAACCATTGATAACAAAGAATATGCATTTAATGGAGAACATTTATATTATGACTATAATTCTTCTCTTCAGCAAAGTCTTCCGGAATTTCATTCCTTTCAGCGGGATGAAACCCCACTGGATGCTTATCGGTTCACGGCTGATTATCAAAAAGAATTTGGAAACGGGAATTCATTGAATATTGGAGCAATAGCACAACTCGTGCGTTTGGAAGGAATTTATGAATATGATACCTTAAATGTACAAACTAATAATTTTGAAGGGTATGATTACTTCAACAACACCATTGATTTGAGTCGCAATGTTTATGCTGCTTATGCCGAGTATACCGGTACGTTTAAGAAGCTCATGTACATTCTTGGTTTGCGTATGGAGTACCTTGATCAGCAAATGGATGTAAGCAGCACGACCTATTTTGAAGAGGTATATGATGTTTTCGGAGAAATAGGCCGCAATTTTAATGAGACGGAGTTTAAACAGAACAAGTTGGATTTTTTTCCGACTTTTCATTTCAGGTATCAGGCTACTAAAACTGACATCATCACGTTAGCAGCCAGTCACCGGATCAACCGGCCTCCAGCCAAGGATATGGCACCTTTTCTATACAGACGGCATCAGGAAATTTTTGAAATGGGAGACCCGCTTCTGGAACCAGAATACAGCTGGAATGCCGATCTGTCATATAACCGGTTGCTCGGTAAACACAACATGAATCTGACAGGTTTTGTCCGATCAGCAACCCATGCGATATACAGGGTCAACCGGCTGGATTATGATCTGGCCAATAAAGGAGGAGTATTGCTAAGAAGTTTCACCAACTCAGGAAGCCAGCTTGCAATTGGAGGAGAACTGGGATTTAATTTTGACCTGCTAAGAAAAATAAAACTTTTTATGGGTGGCTCTCTTTACCAATTCTCGGTTGAATCAAACGAAACCCTGTTTGGAGATCAAAGTAGCAAAAACAGTCTCAATTGGGATGCCAAATCGAATCTTACCTGGTCAATCTCTGATCCGCTAAAATTTACAGTTGACTACTCTTATAAATCAGGGACTGTAACACCGCAGGGAGAAAACCTCAAGTTCCAGTCGATGAATGCTGTATTGAATTATACTCCTGAAAAATTGCAGGGTTGGAATTTTTATGTCAAAATGCTGGATGTTTTACAAACCAATCAGGCAGGCGGCTTTACCGGGGCAACATCTAATGGAACCAATGTGTTTCTGCGCGACTGGGTATATGATTACGAAGGACAGATCATTGAAGTTGGTGTTTCATTTACTTTTAATCAAAGGAATGAAAAGGTAAAGCAAAGATTGATCGGAAATGAATATTTCTAATCATCTCTACCTATTGTATTCACATAAGTTCTTTTTCGACATCAATAGCCTTGGGAAACAAAATATTATTTTCTAAATGAATATGCCGGTGTAAATCTTTGTCAAAATCGGCCAGTGCTTCGTAGGTAACTTTATACGTATTGCAGCCATCATCAGGTGTAACATATTGATTGGTGATGATCGCCATCTTTCTGAATCTTTCTCCTTCCACCTCATGTTCTGCTTTCATCACACTAATAGGATCCAGGATGTTTCCTATTCCGGAAATCTTTTTCAACTCTCCCTTTTGGGCAGATACCAATTTACGAATATGAGGGAAAAGGATCAATTCTTCTTTTTTCATATGAGAAGTCAAATTGGAAACAGCAAGATCAAATAATTTTTTGACTTCGAACAGTTCCGGATGGTTTTGACCATGGACCTCACACAGTTTGGTCAATTTTTGCTGAATAAAGGGCGCCTTTTCGTTGATGTAAGCATGGTGAATCTCCTCAATATAGTTACATAAATAATCCAGCGGTAGATTTTCAATGAATTTTGAATCCCTGTCCTGGTTATCCATAACAGGCCTCAACACGGAAATAAGCTCATCTACATCCAAATTCATTTTTTTACTGACTTCGTGAAGAGATATATTCCCCCCACAACAAAAGTCAACGTTATACTTTTCAAAAACCTGTGCAGTTATATAGTTTTCCCGCACAATTTCACTCACTAATGATTTCTCTGTTAACTCCATAATTTAAGTTACTTTTTAAGTTCATTTTTATTTTCATTTCTTCGTGGCAAATATAGATAAAATTCATTAACGGACAATAAGGTCTTTTTGTCGATAATCTATTAATTTTTCAAAAATTCATTCTTCCTAATGAGTTAGGTGTAGAATAAGAGTAATTCAGACCAGGGTTATTAACCTCAATTTTAGAATATTATGATATTTGACAGAATGCGCAAGCGAATTTCGGTGGAACAAATTTCGTCATTCGCCATTCGTCATTCGCAATTAATCATTCGTCATTCATCTCCCCAATTCCCGCATAAATTTTAAGTATACTCGTTTATTTTAAATTACACCTTGATCGTTTCATTTGGAGAAGTAAAACATTAGATTCACAAAATGCTTCAAAAGAATTATTTTTACCGGTATTTCAGGTTATTGAACATGTAAAATACAAATACAAGATAGATAAAAATGGAAATAGCATTTGTTGGGATAGGACTTATAGCTGGTAGTTTCATCGGCTGGTTAGTTGCACGGCAGAAAATCAGCCGTGTTATGATTAAAAAATCAGTATATGAACAATTGCAGGCTGATTTTAACGAAACCACATCAAGGTTATATGCTGAAACGGAAAAAAGCAGGCGCATCATTAGTGAATTAGATATATCCAGGGAGGTCATTCAGCAAAAGGAAGGTGAGATACGAACATTTACCGGGCAGTTAGCCACGTTAAAATCGGAACTGGAAACAGCGACAACGAATGAAAGACAAATAAAACAGGCAATGGATCAGGCATCTGAAAAACTAGAAACTACGAGGCAACAAAAAGCAGATTTTGACACCAGGATCGTCAGGTTAGAAGGAGTAAATGAAAGTCTTTTGAAAGAATTGGAAAGCCTTAAGCTAAAACTCGTGAAAGCTGAAGAGCTGATTGAACAACGAACTAATAATTTTAACGAAGCGAACATGCAAGTAGCAAGCCTTTTGGCAAACAATGAATCTTTAAAAGAAAAATTGGAGATTCAGAAAAAAGAGATTGAAGAGATCGGTAAAAAATTCAACAGTGATTTTGAGATCATTGCCAATAAGATTTTAGAGGAAAAAACAGAAAAATTCACCCATACCAACAAGACCCATTTAGAAGCCATATTAAAACCGTTGGGTGAAAACCTGGATTCATTTAAAAAGAAAGTCGATGAGGTATATGACAAGGAAGCAAAAGAGCGTTTCTCATTAGGCAAAGAGGTTGAAAAACTGGTTGGATTAAATGAGAGGCTCACTAAGGAAGCCAGCGATCTTACCCGTGCGTTAAAGGCTGACCCCAAGGCACAGGGAGGTTGGGGCGAAATGATTCTGGAAAGTATTCTGGAACAGTCGGGATTAACTAAAAACCGGGAATATTTCCTCGAAAATTATTTAAAAGATAAAAATGGGAACTACTTATTGGGAGAGGATGGGAAGAAGATGCGTCCCGATGCCATCATCAATTATCCTGACCAGCGAAAAGTAATTATTGATTCGAAGGTGTCGTTGAAAGCTTACACCAATTATTTATCGTCCGGGGACCCCGATTCACAGATTAAACACATCAGGCAACACGTCCAGGATATTAAAAATCATATTATTGGATTAAGCAAACGCGGCTACGAGAACTTCGACAAATCCTTAGACTTTGTAATGATGTTCATCCCCAACGAACCGGCATATATGATGGCTGTTAAAGAAGAGCCAAATTTATGGAGCTTTGCTTATGAAAAACGAATCATTTTAATTAGCCCCACAAATTTGATTGCTGCATTAAAACTGATTTCCAATCTCTGGGACAGAGACCAGCAGAGTAAAAATGCCCAGGCCATAGTTGAACGGGGAGAAAAACTCTATAACAAATTCGTTGGTTTTGCCGAAAACTTTCAAAAAGTGGGCAAAGGTATCACCGGTGCACAAAAAGCTTTTGACGATGCAACAAGACAATTGGTTACCGGTAATGACAACTTGATTAGACAAGCAGAAAAACTAAAAGCCTTAAAGGTTACCTCAAAGAAAAAAATACCTGCCGAATTTTTAGAAGGAAACCAGATCGACACCGAATAGAGAAAGCACATGCAGGTGGTAAGCGGGATCAACAGTGAAGGGAAAAGCATTATCGGAATGGTGCATACTATTTTTGCGTTTCAATAAATTTTTCTGCAAACCGTTTTCCCATTCTTCTGAGTCCTTCTGAGTCAAAATGAAGGCCATCTCCCCGATGATTCAAATCGCTCGTTTGGATAATATAGGCAACTGGGTCTGTTTCAATATAATCCTTAATTTTTTTATTGATTGCCTGCCAATTCTCATTATTAATTGAATATGAGCCTAATTCTCCAACAAAAACAGGCAGGCTTTCGTTGCCGGTTTCATTTCGGAATAAGTAAAACAACTTTCTTAACTGGCTATCATATTTTTCTATTGTTTCATTTGTACCTGCATCAGTTTCACCCTGGTGCCAGAGAATACCTTTAATGGTTCCAAATTTTTTCCCTATATCAACTTTCCCCCTGAAATTTGAAAACAAATTAACATTTCTGAAGTTGGAGTCATTTATCCATTGATAGATTGAACTCCCTCCAACAGCTGTTGGAATGATCAGTAAAATAATGTTGTCGGGAATATGCTTTAAAAGTTCTTTTCCGAAAGACAGGCCACAATCTAATCCAGCCATACCGGGTTCATAAAAATGCAGAGGTTCTTTTGCCAGTATTAAATCTCCGTTTTTATTGATGGTTAGAATTCTTGGATCAGGGATGGTGTCCTTTGGCTCAACCTTCCCCCGTCCAGCCATATTGGATTGTCCAGCCATAAAAAAAACCCAAACATTTTGTTTCTCAGGAATGGAAGTTGGCTTCAGGGCAACCTTTGGGAAAAACTCAGTTCTGTTATCATTTTCTTTTGACTTCCAGCCAGCAAAAAGTAAAAACAACATTACAGCAATTATGATTCTATTTCTATACATTTAGCCATGGAATTTAGTTTTCAAATATAGCTAATTTGAATTTCCTGTCATAATCATCCGGTTTATGAAATAGTTATAATTACCAGAAATACAAACTGACCGTTAATTCATTTCAGTTAATATCGTATAAGATTGCAGTTTCCCTTTTTTATCGTAGCTCTCTGATTTTACAGTTCCAATTCCTTTTGCATACCATTCCTTGCTTTTGGTATTTACTTTAATTCCAAGGGCTATGGAGTTAATGTCGCTGGAGAACCTGTAGCAATTAAAACTTCCGGCAGGGACAGAGATGTCTTCAATTGCTTCTACCTTGCGGTTAGTCACCTCGGCAGCCATACGCATATTGACAATCCCCAATTTCAATGCCATTTCCACACTGGCATCAGGTAATATATCCCCCGGTTGAGGATTTGACGGGATTTCCATTTTATTCCCTGTTATCTTTATTTCGGCAGGGATTTCTCCTTCCTGCTGAAAAGCTGCCTTATTGATCAGGTTGCTCATATCCAGATAAAGCACATTACCTTTTTTGTGTATGGTAATTTCTTCGTTGTAAACCGGGTTAGATTTTTGATCCATCGATTCACACAGGTAAGTAATATCCATGTTATCACCATCAATATTAACGTCTTTAATGGTATATCGTAAAGTACCGGTTTCCTTAGCTTTTTTGTCGAAGGTTTTATAAACCAGCACTGTACCTTCCCTGGTAGGGAAAAATGTTTCCTGAGCCACCAACGTCGAAAGGGCTGCCATAATCACTACAAAAAGCACTAATTTCTTCATTTTTAACAACTTTTAAATTGAACAATAATTTTATAGTATTTGAATTCCACTTTTTTGTTCAGCGAATTAATGGACAGAATATCATTGGGTAAAACAGGTAGATCCTCGCCCAAACCATCCGTTTCAAACCGGCACATCAAATCTGAGGATCATCCAAATAACAAGAATAAAATTAAGCGGATTAAAAAAAGCATATATCCCCTAAAAAGGGGATTTTCCATTTTCGGGAAGTTATTGCATTATTATAGGAAATTATAACAGGGTAAAGATATCATCTACTTCTAAATCATAAATATGTATATAACCCGGAAAGCTGGTGTTAATAACGAGGTTGCTTTTCTCATCTCGAACATACAAAAAATTCAAAAACTGGACTGACCAATTATTCTCAACAGATTCATTTTTTGATTTTTTATGTATATTTACATAGGAATTCATTTTAAACATGATTAAAAAGGCATTAATTGTTGAAGACCATTCAATTGTTTCAGAATCATTGAAACAATTTTTGTACAATTCCGAAATCGGCCTT
>JAQVON010000168.1 GCA_028702595.1 Mariniphaga sp.
TTATTGAAGGGTTTTCCCATTTACGGATCGGAGGCGCCGGATCGAAGGGGAAAGGTGGCGGATTACTTATTAAGCCCGGAATTGGGAAGTTTACCAACAAAATCGATGAGTTCCGCGAAGAATATATCAAATCCTCGGAAGAAGCATCGCCCGGTTATTATAAAGTAGTTTTCCAGTCTGGCATTAAAGCGGAAATGACTGTTTCAGAACGGGTTGGATTCCATCAATACACATTTCCCGAAAACAAAAAAAACGACAGATATGTTGTGGTGGAACTTTCACACAGTTATGTAGGAATGCTCGATGCCCGCCTGAATGTAAAAAACGACAGAGAAATTACAGGTATGATAAAATCGCTGCACAACAACAGGGGCGGTTTTCACCAACTCTATTTTGCCATCGTGGCTGATACCCCTTTTGAATCTTATACCAGTTGGAAAGGCGATGAGGTAAAAGAAAGAGAACCTGTTCGCGAAGGGAACAATACAGGTGTTTGGCTCAACTATTCCGAAAACAGCGGAACTGTTGTCCGTTTTAAGGTAGGCCTTTCACCGGTAAGCGAGGAACAGGCAATGGTTGAAGCCAAAAATGAAATAGAAGGTTGGGATTTTGAAAAAGCAAGGGACAATACTGCTTCGGTGTGGAAAGAAAAATTATCCAAAATAGAAATAAGCGGCGGTACTGAAGAGTTTAAAACACTATTTTATACACATCTGTACCATTCTTACCTGGTACCGAACAATGCAACATCTTCCAACGGAACTTACCGGGCTGCTCGATTGCCTGATTCGTTACTATTTACAAATAAAATTGCACCGGATTTTGTCTATTATTCCACATGGAGTCTTTGGGATGATTTTCGGAAATATTCTCTGATTTCCCTTATGGAACCTGAAACATCCAAAAATATTGCCCGCTCGCTGGTCGATTATTATAAACACCGGACTATAAAGGACAGCAGTTTCCAGGCATCCATTTTTGGAGGAGTAAAAAACCCGCGTTTTCATGAAGCCGACTTCTATTGGCCGACCCCGTCCATCCGTATGGAGTTTACAAGTGCGGTGATCATGGATGCTTTTAATAAAGGATTGGTTGATTTGGACATGGAATGGGCATTTAAAGGGATGAAAGAGGATTATGAAGGATACGACGACCAGAATGTAAGCGGGAAACTGGAAAAGGCATATCACGCCTACTCGGCGATGAAAATGGCACAAGCACTGGGAAAAGACCGGGAGGCCGAAGAATTAAAAAAGGCAGCTTTAGCTTACCGCGATTTGTGGTGCCCGGAGCAGAAAGACAACCAGGGAAATATTCGGGGCTTTTTTACCCCCGACGGAAATCCTGTGCCCAATGTAGAAGAGTTTGAAAAATATGTATATGAAGGAAACTTGTGGCATTACCGCTGGTTTGTGCTACACGACATTGAAGGGCTGGCCGGATTACGGGGCAGCAAAGAGCTGCTGTCGGACGACCTGGAATATTTTTTTGAAAACGACTTTTACATGCACCTGAACGAGCCCGATATCCAGGTGCCGTTCATGTTTAATTTTCTCGGAAAACCCTACCTTACTCAAAAGTGGGCCAGAACATATACAACCAAAGAGGTAGTGCAGTTGTACCACAATCACGGCTTTTTTGACGAGCCTGTGGTGAAACGCATTTACCGCACCGATCCCAAAGGCTATATCGAAACGATGGACGACGATGCTGGCGCAATGGCATCGTGGTTTGTGATGAGTGCCATGGGACTTTTTCCATTCGATCCGGTGGAGCCATACTACCTGATAGGCTCACCGATATTTCCTGAATTGACTTTGCACCTCGATAGCGGCCATGACTTTAAAATTATTGCCCGGAACGTAAGCGAAGAAAATTTCTATATCCAGTCGGCAAAACTAAATGGAGAAGAGTACAATAAACCCTGGATTGAATACCAAATGCTGATGGAAGGCGGAACGCTGGAGTTCGAAATGGGACCCGAACCGAATATAAACTGGGGCAGCGATCCAAAAAATGTGCCACCTTCAATGAGTAAAAGCAAAACGAAAGGTTTTTACCTCGGTATTGATAATTCGGGAGATAAGCGGAAGCCCGGCGAATTTTTCAACGCAGCGGCAATTGATGCTTTGGGAGTTGATTTCGTTGTATACAAATACAGAGGCCCGACAGGCACCATCGAAGAAGAAGCGGAAAAAATGGAGAAGCTTACAAGAAGCTTCGAAGAAAAGAATTTGAACGTTGTAATTAATGTAGAATCAGGTAATTGGCGGCTCGACATGTTCAGCAAAGACGGGCACAACTGGGTAAGACAACCCGACAATTTGCACTTATTTAAATTTCCTCCACCGGTTATTAAAAACCTGAACCGGTCGCACGTGGTTTGGGGAATGCAGTACGACGAACTGGAGCATTCCCAAATTACCCGTAATCTGACACTTACCCTCCACCATCCCGGGGTGGAATTAGTGAGCCTTGCTGAACCTACGGGAATGGATTTTCTATCTGCCGACAAAGCTGTAT
>JAQVON010000099.1 GCA_028702595.1 Mariniphaga sp.
ACTTTTTATAGGTAGTTTCTTCCCTGTCGATACCGACACGCTTATGAAAGGTTTCGTTATGGGCGGCAAACATTTTCAGCAGGGTTTCCTGGACAGATGCAATGCCCTGGAAGGCGTTTTTTACTTCTTCGGCAGTTACCCGGCCATTGTTTTGTAAAATTTCCTTGTAGTGCCTGTTAATACTAAGATTGATTTTATCAATCTTACGGTTTACGGTCAATGCGTGATGGCTTTTGCCGTCCATCCGTCCCGCTTTGGAGTTCCATTTGGAGACGTCCGCTTCGAGTTTCGCACTGAATTGTGCCATTGTCCTGCCAATGGTGATACGCCCCATAATAGGGCACAGTCCGTTTGTTTTCGCCTGGTTCTTTTTCAGGTAGAACAACACCTTCAAATTTCCATTCATTTTCTCACTTTTTACTGGTTACAAAATTATTTTCCAAGTGAGCTATTTGAAGAATGGAAAACACAGACAATCAGCGACTAACAATGCCGGTTGTTACCTGTCCGTTGCCTTTTTCTTTTCATCGGCAGAAAATCCGTTGATTTTCCTTGGTTTACTGCAAGTTACCTAATCCAAAACAGGTAATGGTTTGGTAACGGAACTCCGTCCTGAACTGTCTTTTTTTGGCATTTTTACCTGTCCTGACAGACAGCCAATCAATGCCAATAATTACTGATTTCCAAAGAGTTGCTTCGTTTGTCTATCATTGGCTTTTCTACTGTCGGGGTTTATCAATAAAATGCGCCGTCTGAAAGGGGTAAGAAAACAATTGATAGTGGAAGAGGCATGGAAGGCAATTGCTTCAGCTAATATGGCTGAATACCTGCGTTATATGTACAAGACCGTCCGTAAATATTTTGGTGAGGCCATTGTTGTTACGCAGGAAGTGGACGATATCATCTCCAGCCCGGTTGTTAAGGAAAGTATCATCAATAATTCGGATTGCAAGATACTGCTTGACCAACGTAAATACATGAACAAATTCGACCAGATACAGGCTTTGCTGGGACTGACGGAAAAGGAAAAATCGCAAATACTCTCCATTAACATGAGTAACGCACCAAGCCGTCGTTACAAAGAGGTCTGGATAGGATTGGGAGGTGTTCAAAGTGCGGTTTATGCTACAGAAGTTTCGATGAGCGAATACATGACTTACACCACCGAAGAATCGGAAAAAATGGAGGTGATGCAGCTTGCCGGAAAACTGGACGGCGACATTGAACTGGCCATTAAACAACTTGCTGAAAGCAAACAGCAATAACAGCCGCCCATGTATTCAGAAACTACCGGAACCAATCCTTTGGGAGCAAAAAATGAATTTGCACTGGAGGAACTAACCGGGCGATGGAAAAGCCGCGAAGGTGCACCGGATATCCGGGTTTACAATGACAGCGAAAGGAAAAACGGCTGCTTCTTTATGGAGTTTGCCTTCAAGACCGGAGAACTGTTCCGGTGTCGTATCAAAAAAAATCAGGGTATCCGGTATGTCAACCTTTACGGAGTGATGAGCCTGTTCTATAATGTGGACAAAGATGTACTGCAACTTTCCGCTTATGGAAAATACTACAGGGTTGAGGATTAGTGTCTTTGGGGAACTAATCCCGCCCTCCAACTCATAGTATCAATCAATAAAAACAACTAATATGAAACGAATCTTTATAATTGCGTGCATAGCACTGATTGGCTTTTCCTTTCAGTCCAAGGCACAGTGGGCGGTAATAGACCCGTCCAATCTTGTACAGAATATCCAGCAGGTGGTTAAATCTTCGTCCACCCTAACGAATATGGTAAAGAATGTACAGGAAACTGTCAAAATCTATGAACAAAGTAAACAATATTATGATGCCCTGAAATCAGTAAACAACCTGATTAAAGATGCCCGCAAGGTGAAGCTTACCATTGAGATGATTAGCGAAATCAGCGATATCTATATTACAGGGTTTAACAAGATGGTTGCCGACCCCAATTTTACGGTGGACGAGCTGGCGGCTATTTCACTGGGATATGCCCGTCTGATGGAAGAAGGGGGCGCATTGGTTACGGAACTGAAAAACATCGTAACCAGTAGTAACGGGCTTTCCATGACGGACAAGGAACGTATGGAAATGATTGACCAGATTTATAACCGGATGCTCGGATACCGTAATCTTACAAGGTATTACACGCAGAAAAGCATTTCCGTTTCGTTTATCCGCGCCAAGGCAAAAGCCGATACTGATAGGGTGTTGGCGCTTTATGGCAGTCCTTCGGAAAGATACTGGTAACAGGTAAAACTTGTAAATTATGGATTTTGATAATCTGCACCAGGTTCTTAGGAACCTCTACGAAGATATGATTCCTCTTTGCGGCGACATGATTGGCGTGGCAAAAGGACTGGCCGGACTGGGAGCTTTGTTTTATGTGGCATACCGGGTATGGCAGGCACTGGCAAGGGCTGAACCCATCGATGTGTTCCCTTTGCTTCGTCCGTTTGCCATCGGGTTGTGCATCCTCTTTTTCCCAACCATTGTTTTGGGGACTATCAATGCTGTGATGAGCCCGATTGTAACCGGGACGCATAGTATTTTGGAAACCCAGACTTTTGATATGGAAGCTTATCAGCTACAAAAAGAAGAACTGGAATACGAAGCACGTGTGCGGGAAGGGAAAGCATGGCTGGTGGACGATGAAGCCTACGACCAGAAACTGAAAGACCTCGGAATCTGGGACACCCCTGAAATCATCGGGATGTGGAGCGAGAGGTTTTGGTACGACATTAAAATGTGGTTCCGTCAGGTGGTAAGGGATTTACTGGAATTGCTGTTCAATGCGGCAGCGTTAATAATAGATACTTTACGGACTTTCTTTTTGGTGGTGTTATCCATTTTGGGGCCAGTTGCGTTTGCCTTTTCCGTTTATGACGGATTTCAGGCAACGCTTACCCAGTGGCTTGCCCGCTATATCAGTGTTTACCTGTGGCTGCCGGTTTCCGATCTTTTTTCGGCGGTACTGGCACGTATTCAGGTACTGATGCTGGAAGCGGATATCAAGCTGCTTGAAGACCCCAATTATATCCCTGACGGTTCCAACGGGATTTATATTGTCTTTATGCTCATTGGTATTATCGGGTACTTTACGGTTCCGACTGTGGCGAATTGGATTATCCAGTCGGGCGGAATGGGCAGCGCCAACCACGCCATTAATAAAACTGCAGGAAAAGCCGGAAGTTATGCCGCAGGCATGGCCGGTGGCGCTGCCGGGAATATCGGTGGTCGCCTTGTCGGGCGGTAATCTTAACAATCAAAAAAAACAAAAATTATGGAGTTTAAAAGTTTGAAAAACATAGAAACATCATTTCGGCAAATCCGGTTTTTCGCCCTTGTGTTTATCTGCCTCTGCACTGGGATAACGGTTTATTCGATATGGAAAGCTTTCAGTTATGCCGAAGCGCAAAGGCAGAAAATATATGTACTCGACCAGGGAAAATCGCTCATGCTGGCGCTCTCCCAGGATATGGACCAGAACCGACCGGTGGAAGCGCGTGACCATGTGACCCGCTTTCATGAGCTGTTCTTTACTCTTTCTCCCGACCGGGAAGCTATTGAAACCAATATCACCCGTGCACTCTTCCTTGCCGACAAAAGTGCTTATAACTATTATCAGGACATGCAGGAGAAGGGGTATTTCAACCGGGTGGTCGCAGGAAATATCCAGCAGGTAATACAGGTGGACAGCGTGTCGTGCAACTTCGTAAGTTATCCCTACACGGCTGTTACTTACGCCCGGCAACGGATTATCCGGTCGAGCAATGTAACCGAACGCTCGCTGGTTACCCGCTGCAACCTGATTAACTCGGTCAGGAGCGATAATAACCCTCACGGGTTTACCATTGAGAAATTCGAGATACTTGAAAACAAAGACATCCGCGTTTTGGACCGGTAAAGTATTATGGCAAAAAAACGAAAGAAATTAACTGCCATTGGAGAACAGTTGGAAAACCGTCTCCGGCTGTGGTGCGGAAGGATTCCTCCCGGTAAAAGGCTTACCGTAATACTTACCCTTCTTTTTCTTTTTGCAGGGCTATCGCTTTACATCACATTTTCGTCCCTGTTCAATTTCGGACATGATGAAAAAGAGAAGCTGAACTTCAAGCATATCGAAGGCCTGCAACTGGAATTAAGGAACAGACGGAACAAAGTGGATAGTTTAAAACCATCAAATGAAATTTATTATGAAAGAAAAAGAGAATAACAACGGGGAAAAGCTTGCGGCGAAAGAAAAAAAGCCGCTTTCGCCCAAGCAGTTACAAAAAAGGAAGAAAATTGTGATTTTTCCCCTTTTCTTCCTGCTGTTTGCTGTTAGTATGTGGTTCATTTTTGCACCGTCAGGCGACAAAAGTGAAGAAACCGGCGATACCTTTAATACCAACCTGCCCACACCAAAGAAAAGTGGAATTGTAGCCGACAAGCGGGATGCCTACCGGCAGGAAGCAATGAGGGCAAAGCAGCAGGAAAAGATGCGCTCCCTGCAGGATTTTGCTTTTATGTTAGGTGATGAAACACCGGAAGAGAAGGTATCATCTGGAAAAATTGAAACTCCTAAAGCCCCTAAACTTACTGAAAACACTCCTGAATCTTCACGTATAAAAAACAGTTCAGGAAACAGCCGAACCAGTGCTTTCCACTCATCTGCCGGTCAGTATCAGGACATCAACCGGCAATTGGGGAGTTTCTATAAAGAGCCTGAACCCGAAGCAAACGGTCAGGAACAGGCTGAGTTGGAAGAACGCATCGGGGAACTGGAGCGACAGCTTCGGGAGAAAAACGAAGCGGAAGAGCAACTTGCACTGGTAGAAAAATCCTATGAGATTGCTGCCAGATACATGTCTGCTGATAAAGATAAGTCGGAAATGGTAGCTGCACCTGTACGGAATGCTTCGGAAACAGAAAAGGAAACTGCATCTATTCCGGTATCTCAGGTGTCCGCCAAAGTGGTTTCGCTTCTCGCTGCTCCCGTACCTGATTCTGTATTTATGAGAGAATATGCAAAACCCCGCAACCTGGGTTTTCATACGGTTGCCGGGGAGGAGACAGAATCGACAAAGAACACTATTAGTGCCTGTGTTGATAAAACAGTAACTATTACCAACGGTCAGGAAGTTAAGGTACGCATCCTGGAGCCAATCTATGCCGGAAAAATACTGGTTCCGGAAAATACGCTTGTGTCCGGTTCTGCCCGGATTTCAGGAGAACGGATGAACATCTCGATAACCCATATCCAGTATGCCGGGAACATCATTCCGGTTAAAATGGAGGTTTTCGATATGGACGGTAATCCGGGAATTTCCGTGCCGGGTTCGGAAGAACTCAATGCAGTAAAGGAAGTAGCTGCCAATATGGGCACATCAATGGGGAGCAGTATTACCATTACCGACGATGCCGGTTCGCAATTGCTGGCAGATTTGGGGCGGAGTGTCGTTCAGGGAGCCTCACAATATGCAGGTAAAAAAATGCGGGCAGTAAGGGTTACCTTTAAAGCCGGGCACCGGGTATTGCTGCTCCCATTCGTGCAGTAAACAAGATTTTCACCACTAAAATATCCAAAACAAACAAGTTCAATTAAAACAATCAGAGTATGAAGAAAATTATTTTGATGCTTGCTTTTGCAGCAATGCTATTTGCGGTTAACGCACAGGAAAAACCCACAACCGGGGACTATTACAACGGACTGACACGTCCGTTGACTTTCGACCGGATGATTCCACCTTATGCGCTGGAAGTAACTTTCAACAAAACAGTACATATTATTTTCCCGTCGGCTATCCGATATGTGGACTTAGGCTCATCAGATTTACTGGCTGCTAAAGCTGACGGTGCAGAAAACGTACTGAGGGTGAAAGCTGCTGTCCGTGACTTTTCAAGAGAAAGCAACCTTGCAGTGATTACCGATGACGGGGCATATTATACGTTCAATGTAAAATATGCCGATGAGCCAGGGAAATTGTCCGTAGAAATGGCCGATTTTATTCACGACGGTGAAGCAGTTAACAGGCCCAATAACTCGCTGGATATTTACCTGAAGGAACTGGGGCAGGAATCGCCACTGCTGGTCAGGCTGATTATGAAATCGGTTTACAAAAACGATAAACGGGAAATCAAACACGTCGGTTCCAAGCAGTTTGGGATTCAATACACACTCAAAGGATTGTATGCCCACAACGGGTTATTATACTTCCATATGCAACTGAAGAACGCTTCAAACGTGCCTTTTTCAGTAGATTATATCACTTTTAAAATTGTGGATAAAAAGGTAGTCAAGCGCACCGTTATTCAGGAGCAAGTCATATATCCCCTCCGCGCTTACAACAATGTTCAGGAAGTTGGAGGTAAAACCTCTGAACGCACGGTTTTTACGCTACCTAAATTTACTATTCCCGATGATAAACATCTGTTGGTGGAGTTACACGAAAAGCAGGGTGGTCGGCATCAGTCGTTTTTTGTTGAGAACGTTGACTTGGTTCGTGCCAAAGTGATTAACGAATTAAAAGTGAAATAGTGAGAGCGGCAGTAATTATAATAACAGTGGTTTTGTGCTTTGTCGTGAGCGACAAGTCACACGCCCAGCGTGTCCTGCCAGGGATGCAGGGTTTGCAAATAACCAGTGGAATGGTTGATGGAATCTGGTCAAAAGATAACCGGAATGAATCGGGGTATTACTTTGGTGCAGCGATGGCGACCTACGGTAGAAATGCCAATAAATGGATTTTCGGGGCGGAGTATTTAAGATGGGATTACGCTTATGAAAACGATTATATACCGGTGAAACAGTTTACCGGCGAGGGTGGGTTTTACTACAATTTTCTGTCAAGCCCCGGCAAAGCGGTTTGCTTTTCTATCGGTGCTTCTGCATTGATGGGATATGAAACTGTAAACCGAGGGGAGAAACTACTTAGCGACGGAGCCACCCTTCAAAATGATGACGGGTTCGTTTATGGCGGTGCGATTACACTGGAGATGGAGAGTTACCTTACAGACCGGGTTGTTTTGCTTTTGACAGGCCGGGAGCGGATGCTCCAGGGAACAACAACCGGGCATTTTCATGTGCAGTTCGGAATAGGATTGAAATTCATAATCAATTAGACCTATGAAAGAGAACGATGAATGGTACACACCAGCGGAGATTATCCGCTCGTTGGGTGACTTTGATTTAGACCCGGCTACTTCAGCAGAGGCCTACCGGTTAAATCAATCGGCAAAGCATATTTACACTTTGGAAGAAGACGGACTGAAACAACCCTGGAATGGCAGGGTATGGCTGAACCCGCCTTACTCCAATCCGCTGGCAAAAAGGTTCCTTGAAAAGATGGCGGAGCATAACAACGGTATTGCCCTGGTCTTTTCAAAAATTGAGGCTAAATGGTTTCACGATGTAGTACTTGGCCATGCAACCGCTATAAAATTTCTCTACGAAAGAACCCGTTTTTTTCGGCCTGACGGGACAAAAGGCATGCAGCCCAGGAACGGATCGATGCTTGTGGCATACGGTATAGAGAATGCCGTGATACTAATGAACAACTCGCTGAAAGGCAAATTTGTATTTCTTTAAAAACAGTCAAATGAGAAAATTTAAAAGATTACTTACAACAATAACAGTGCTGGCAGCATTGGCGCTGCTGGTCGGTGCCTGTGATGACACGCTGGATGTATTTCAGGCGTATGGTTTTGATTTGTTTACCATGCCGGTACAGGAAAGCCTTCGAGAAGGCGAAACTGCTGAAATACGCTGTACTTTAGTCAGAGATGGTGAGTATAAAAATGCTGAGTTTTTTATCCGTATGTTTCAACCCAACGGCGAAGGCGAACTGAAAATGGATAACGGCACGTTATTCCTGCCAAACGATTTGTACCCGCTCGGAAAAACAACGTTCCGGTTATATTATACCTCACACTGTTCCGACCAGCAAACAATCGATGTTTATATTCAGGATAATTTCGGTCAGGTGGTGCAGAAAACATTCAGCTTCCAAAATAAAATCAATGAGGAATAGATTCTAAGCTTATAGAAAGTGAGAGGTGATTCGGATTCCTGGTAATTCAGTCACCTCTTTTTATTTCAGCAGGAGAGTGCCACTCTTTCGGGTAGTTTTCCTTTTTTATGGATAGGTGAAAGATAGTTCACATTTTCCTCTGAAGAAGGTTTATATCTCACCGATAATACCAGTGATGTCGATGGTAAACAAAAAGTAAAAAACAGAAGATACAATTTGTTTATTTTTTAATTTTAAACTCAAAACAATAACTAGTAGTTCCAAAACCGAAAAATTCTAAATATAAAAAAGAAGAGCCTTGTAATAAAAACTACATACCGTTTTATAAAAAGGCTTTTCCTTATATTATATTATATTCATTAGTTAGCTGCAAGGTTAATAAACCAATCTGAGAAAAAATCTAATTGATTAATGAAAAATATGAGCAATGGGAAAAACTATTAATAAAAGAAAAACACAATATTCTTACATCTATTTATTGATTGGATTTATTTTCCTTTTCTTTTTTAACGGCAGATGGATTCTACCGATTGCGGCTTTTATAGCACCTATATTTCTAATTCGTTTTTTACGGTTTCAAAAACCATTTAAAGGATTTCTGATAATTGTTCTTGTTGGTTGGGTGTCAAACATTTTTGTTTGGAAAGGGATGATGCCCATGTCAGGGTTTTTCTACTACCTGGTTTCTTTTATGATGAGTGTATTTACTTCGCTGACATTTTTGTTAGACCGAATTTACATTCAAAAATTTAAGGGAATCGTTTCGTCACTCATATTTCCTTCTGTTTATGTGATAATGGATTACATTACCATATTAACCAATCCTTCAGGTTCATACGGAACTTTGGTTCATACTCAATCATCATTACCTTTACTACAGCTTGTTCCGATAACTGGGATTTGGGGAGTAACATTTCTGATTCTGTGGACTGCATCATTAGTAAATTGGCTTTGGGACAATTATTTTGAGAAAAGAAAAGTTTATTCAGCATTTTGGTGGTTTGGTATTCCTATTCTCTCTATAATTATTTGGGGACAATTCAGACTAATGCATACCATTGATTCTCCAACAGTAAGAATTGCTTCAATAAACAGCACTAAAGCAGAGTACGAACATCGCATGAAAGTAAATTTTGATACTTTGGTTGAACAAGCAAATCAAGGATTCTTAAAGAATTGCGAAATAGCTGCTTCTTTAGGAGCTAAAATTATTTTTGGACGAGAAACCATCATCAGTATGCCCAACGATAAAGAAAATGACTTCATCGAAAAAGCCAAAACGATTGCAATTCGAGACAGTGTTTACATTGGAATCCCCATCAACTTAATACCAGATAAGAACTCCAATAAAAACCCTGAAAACAAAATAACTTGGATTTCTCCGAAAGGAGAAACACTGTTTACATATCATAAAGCAAAACCTACTTATCCGGGAGAGTGTGACTATGGAGATGGAATTATAAAATATTTTGATTCTCCATATGGAAGAATTGGTTCAGCTATTTGCTTCGATATGGATTTTCCTTTTTTGATAAATCAAACTGGTAAAATGAATATTGACATTATGTTAGTGCCAGGTAGTGACTGGGATGAGATTTCTCCTTATCATACCTATGTTGCATCATTAAGGGGGATTGAAAATGGTTTTAACTTGGTTAGGTCAACATTCAAAGGATTTTCTGCCTCCTTTAATTATAAAGGACAGCTTTTATCGTCCAATGACTTTTTTAAGACCGATGAAGTAATTTTATATTCAGACGTGCCTATAAAAGGACAAAAAACGATTTATTCATTTTTAGGAGATTATTTTGCGTGGCTCTGTATTATATTCTTTCTCTCAATGAGTATTATTTACGTTAAAAATAAATGGATTAATATAAAAAAGAGATGAAAACCCTGCTGCTAATAAATAGGAGTCTGAGCGGTCTGCAAGACCAAGCGATGACTCGGTGTTGAACTACACCCGCCGGGTCCGGGGCTATGTACTTAATGAAGGTTTTTAATATTTTTTGAAGAAAAAGATTTGAA
>JAQVON010000030.1 GCA_028702595.1 Mariniphaga sp.
GTAAAATTGCCTGCTCACTGTCAGTGACGGAACCCTGCCACGCTTTGCCCTGATTGGTTCTTGGCTTTCAATAGCATCCTTTCGACACCGTCCGTCCGTAAGCTTTATCTCGCCGGTTTCATCATCGACGCGACCGATCAACCTCCGAGTTGATCTCGACTGCTTCTTTTCCTTATCCCATCGGGATATAGACTCATAGGCATATGTTATGCCTGACCGCTTGTCCAACTGTTTTACTATGCTCATGGCTATTATCGTTATGTGTGCATAATATAACTCATAACGATAATATATCCAAATGAATTGAGGTCTATTTTGCGGAAAAACAGTATTTTATGGAATGATTTCTACGCTAGGCTTGTTAGGTGTTTCGGGAATGCAGGATATCAGTGGCAATTCCCTTTTGCTTTAGACAATTGGCATAGCTGTGCCGGGCAACGTAACTTGAAACGGATTTATTTATGCCACATAATGCAGCGATTTCTTTCAGGTCTTTGTTAAATTGTTTTAGTGTTTTTTTTTCTGTTTTCAATTTGAGCGGAGGTCAATTCATCTTTCAACAAAATAGGAAAAACATAATCAGTTTCATTTTTTGGGTTGTTTTCAATTTTTTTTCTAACATTGCTACGGGATATTTATTTTTGTGCACCCTGAAAATATTGATAATTCAGCTGTTTACAGGTAACAAACTTTTTTTTATGAATAATGCAGGTTAAGTAAATTTTGCAGCAGTATGAATGGGAAAGACGCAAAATAGGATAAATGGATAATTACAAAACAGTCTCTTAACTAGGGAAACTAATTTATATAACTGATAAATACAATTTATAACTAAACCCATTTTATTATGAAATCAGTCTTAAAAATATTAATTACGGTACTCACAATCGCACTGTTGGCAATCCCCACAAATGCAAAAGCAGATGATTTCAAATTAATAAAAGAAAGAGTTGTCGATCAATTAATGGGATCGGAAGTTAACGATAGAAACATAGCCGGGATAATCGACATCATGAATGAAGACGGTAGTTTTCAGGGGATTAATTATAAAGATCTCAGCAGAGAAGCCGGGTTTCCGCATGGCGGTCATACGAGAAATCTTGTCAGTCTGGCAAGAGCATATAATTATAAATCATCCCGTTACTACCAGGATGAAAATATTAGAAACATTATTACCAGAGGACTTGAATTCTGGGTAAAAAATGATTTTGTGGGAGACAACTGGCACGATAACCAGGTCACGACACCAACAAACCTTGTAAACCTGATGCTGTTGATTGGCGATGAGCTGCCATCTAACCTGGTTGAGCAGACGCAACCTATGATTCGCAGGGCCACTATGGAGCAGGTGCCGGGAATTTTCTATGGGGCAAGACCCGGAGGCGACAGAATAACAATTGCAGGTACAGTTGCTAAAAACTTCCTTTTCCTAAACGAAAGGGAGGCATTCAATGATATAATACAAATAATTGCCGGCGAGATCAAGTTCACTACCGGAGAGCGAGGAATGCAGCACGATTTCAGCTTCCATCACAGGCATGACAGAGTAAACAATACAACAAGTTACGGTTATGAAAAATATGCAAACACCTTTGGGGAGTGGTCATCCTACGTAGCCAACACTAAATACCAGTTCCCAACTGACAGAATTAACCTGCTTGTTGATTACTACCTGGACGGGATTTATAAGCATATGGTATATGGCGTTTATATTGATGTTGCAGCTCACGACAGAAGTATTGCCTATCAGAGGATCAGCACTCCAGGAAGAACCCTCGAAATAGAACGTTTGCTTCAAAGTACCGATTACCGGAGCGATGAGCTTAAAGATATATTGAAATTAAGAAAGGGTGAAAAAGCCAATATCAGATCTTACGCTAAATTTTTTTGGCAAACGGAACATTTTGCATTCCAGAGGCCCCATTTTTACACAAGTATCAGAATGCACTCAACAAGAAACGCCACCTATGAGGTTCCTTATAATGGCCCCGGGACAACAACTCACCACAGGGCTGACGGTGCAAATTACCTCAGCCTGGATGGTCATGAATATGATGGTATCTGGCCCGTGTATGACTGGCAGAAAATATCAGGAGCAACCATCATGCAAAAACCTGAAAATCACGTCGAAAGAAGTTATGGTGGGGATATGCCGGTTCAGATGGAAGGTTTAACAAATTATGTTGGTGGTGTAGATGACGGACTATACGGCGCAGTAGCCTGCGATTTCAAGAGCCCTCATGATCTTCTTGAAGCAAAGAAATCCTGGTTCTTTTTTGACAATGAATATGTATGTCTTGGTGCAGGAATAAGGTCTAATCCCGACCTTCCTGTATATACCACTATGAATCAGACCCACCTTAAGGGAGATGTTATGGTAAGCCAGGGAGGAACAGCAAAAGTAATTCCCCGGAGCAAAAACTCCCTGGAAAATGTAAAATGGGTACATCATAACAGGGTAGGGTATATATTGCCTGAAATGGCAACTGTTAATTTATCCAACATGGCCAAACAGGGGAGATGGTCTGATATATCTGCCAGTTTGAGTGCTTCTGATGAACTGGTTACCCAGGATGTTTTCCTTCTCGGCATTGACCACGGAAACCGTCCCCAAAATGCTTCATATCAATATATCGTAGTGCCAGGGGTCACTCCTGAAGAGGTTGCCTCCACAAGTGCCAATAACAGGAATATTGAGATTCTCACAAACACACCTGACCTGCAGGGCGTAATACATAATGGACTTGGCATATGCCAACTGGCCTTTTACAAAGCCGGAGAAGTTGAAATATCCGATGGTTACACAGTCAGGATGGATAGTCAGGGAATGGCAATGCTAAAAATGAACGGCAACAGGATTGAGAAATTGAGTGTTTCAGATCCCTCCAGGAAGCTAACGAGAATTACATTAACAGTGTCTGGCATATATAACATCCAGGGGAAAAATTTCATCACTCTTCCCAATAACTTTGAAAACAGCACATTTATCATAGTTGACCTGCCAACTGATGTTTATACCGGCAGCAGCACGACTATTGAATTGTAAAAAATTACCAATACGGCTGGCAAGTATAGAAAATCTCAGCGTTTTGTTGTAATTTGCATGAAGTAAGGAAAAAACACGATTGCATTGGGAACAATTAACTAACATACAAATAACTATGCAAATAGAATTAATACATAAAATGAAACTTAAAAAAAATGAAAAAAATAGGATTGGCGCTAGGTGGCGGCGCAGTTTTAGGAGCCGCCCATATTGGCGTGTTAAGGGTCTTGGAGGAAATGAATATTGAAGTAAGTGTTGTGACAGGCACCAGCATCGGAGCCTTAGTGGGAGCTTTGTATGCATTTGGAAACACATCAAAAAACATGGAAGAAATCGCCCTGAATCTAAACTGGATGAATATAGCAGAAATTGCCATTTTTGAAAACGGACTGCTGTCTAATGCCAAGTTGGGGAAGCTTATAGTGAAAAGCCTCGGAGCAAAAAGAATAGAAGACGCTGAAATACCACTTGCTGTTATAGCTACTGACATAAGCAACGGAGAAAAAGTTATTTTAAATAAAGGCCCCGTGGCAAAAGCTGTAATGGCTAGTACTTGTATTCCGGGAGTCTTTAGTCCGGTTGAATTTGATGAAAAACTATTGGTCGACGGAGGGATAGTGGAAAATATCCCCATTGACACTGCAAAAAATATGGGTGCAGAGTACATTATAGGAGTGGATTTAAACGCTAAAAAAACTTACAATAAACCAAACAGTATCCTTGATGTAATAATCAACAGTTTTCACTTTACCCTGAAAGCGGCTGCCAAATATCAAACCGAGGAAGCCGATATAGTGGTAACACCCGACTTGTCAAGATTTAATATGGTAAGCACTGATCAGATTCAAGATCTGATAGAGCAAGGCTACAAAGATGCAAAAGAGCAGTTGAAAAAGGCCGATTTGCTATAAGTGCAAATCATTGGATAAAAATTGCTTGCAGCAATTAATGTTAACAAAAAAACTAAAAAAATCATAAAAACATAATAGTGAGAAACACTCACAACAACATAAAAAAAAGATAATATGAAATCCTGCTACTAAAATAATTCGTTAATTTTGAAACCACTGAAAGAAATAATCATTGAGGCGTAATTAAATCATAATCCTATGTGGAAAATAATTTATTTGACAATCATCGCCTTCCTGTTTACATCCCACCCCGTCCCTGCCCAAACAACCGGGAAGAAAATGGACGGATACCGGGGTATCTGGTTTGAACTGAACCAAAAATTTGAATATGGCGATAAATACTCCGGAGGATTGGGAACTTATACGGCAAAACATGTTCCCCTGGCTGCCTATGCTGAAGAAGTGAATAAAACATTTTTTGTCTACGGTGGCACAACACAGGACACAGCCCGTTACCTCCTCTGTATGATCGGGATATATGACCACAATACGGGCAAAGTATCAAAACCAACCATCGTTTATGACAAAAAGGGGGTGAATGATCCACACGATAATCCTTCAATCATGATTGGCGATGACGGGCATCTGTGGGTATTCGTCAGCGGACGCGGCAGAGGTCGTTCGGGATTTAAGTTCCGAAGCAAAAAGCCTTATGATATTGAAGCCTTTGAAATGATCTCAGAAAAGGAAATAACATACCCGCAGCCATGGAATACAAGTAATGGTTATCTGCATCTATTTACCAAATATACCGGTGTTCGTCAGCTGTTTTTCGAATCCAGTACGGATGGCTTTACGTGGACAGAAGATAAATTACTCGCTGCCATTGCCGAAAATCAGGGAGAACGCTCGGGACACTACCAAACAAGTGCCTGCTTTGAAGACGAAAAAGTGGGAACCTTCTTTAACCGGCATCCCGACGGGAATGTGGATAAACGTACGGATCTCTATTACATGGAAACAGGTGATCTGGGAGAAACATGGACCAGTGCGAATGGTGAAATCCTGCAAATTCCATTGTTAGAACCTGAAAATCCGGCCCTTATCACCAATTACCAAACATCCGGGAAAAATGTATACATGAAGGATATGGCGTTCGATCCAGCAGGCAATCCGGTATGTCTGTACCTGCGCAGCAACGGACATGAACCGGGACCTGACAACGCTCCATATGAATGGTGCCTGACACGCTGGGATGGGTTAAAGTGGGTTACAACTGTTGTGACCGAATCGGACCACAATTACGACATGGGTAGTCTATTTATTTCTGAAAAGAATTGGAGAATAGTGGCACCATTGATGGAAAAACCACAAAAATGGGGCGCTGGAGGGGAAATTGAGATCTGGCAATCCACAAACCAGGGAAAGACCTGGATAAAAACCAGAGAACTAACCAATAACAGCAGGTATAATCATTCGTATATCCGGAAGCCGCTTAACTTTAAGCCGCCTTTTTGTTTCTTTTGGGCCGACGGCCATCCGAACCAATTCAGCAAATCAGAACTCTATTTCGGTGACTTCGATGGCAATGTGTGGAAATTGCCTTATGTGATGGAAGGGAAAAACGAGTTTCCACAAAAAATCTATTGATAATTTATATCATTCACATCAACATCCATATTATTGAATTCTTGTATTTTTGAAGATTAAATCCTATGAGTATGAGTTCGATCACATACAGCACCCTGGATAGTGGGTATGATTTTTTTATCACCGATAAGTGGAATAAAAAACATCATTATAAAATATTCACATTTCCACTCGGTATACAACAGCTCTCAGAAGCTGTTGAGGTTGATAAATCAGGCAGTCCGCTTAATTCAATCCAGGTATTAACCGATGTCACAACGGATGTCGAAAAAGCTGAATTGCTGCTGAAAGCCAAAATAAAAAGATGGATCAATCGCAGACATTTAAAAGTTATACATGGCAAGCAGGAGATCATTAGTGATGTCGTAAGAGGAACCTTGGGCTGGACTAACGATTTATCCGATACATCTTTTAATACAGTTTTTGAAATTGACAGCAAGCGAATTACCGTTGAAAACCTGATCGAGCTCCTGGATCCCTATGGTGGGTTCAACTTTAAACTGCAACTCTATGATCCATCAGATGAGGTCGATTAATCAGGGCCTTCAGGTCATTTAGTTTGCGGCAGGCTGAGAATTAAATATGCACTTTCCTGTAACCCATGGTGCAAAGGAATCCAGCCAATCGGAATTTGTATACCTATTTAAAAAATTGAATTTTGCTTATTCAGCATGTTCCCGGCTTTCTGCTTCCCCGAACCGTCATCCTGCTGGCCTTCCCCTGTACTTCTTTATTCAAACAGAGCTTTGAAAAATCCCACAAACTCCTTCACGTCTTTGACAATGAGAACAGGAACATCTTTATCAACTCCTGCCAGCTTCTCTGAAGTGCTGTCCATGATCAGATTGGCCAGATGCGATTTCACCCGCGTGCCTGTAACAACCAGATCAATTTTATTCTTTTGAGCATAACTATAAATAGACTGCGCCTCATCGCCTTTCACGTTGATGCTGAACTGAAAAGGCGTATCAGACGGCAATTTAAACTTTTTAAGAAATTTACTGTAGCGCTTACTGATATGAGGCTCGAACCTGACACGCAACTTTTTCATCTCTTTAGGTTTCTGCACCGGAAAATAGTTGTAAGGCAACTTGTAGACATGGTGAAATTCTATTACCGCACGCGTGTGCTCTTTGAAGTAGGCTGCAGCCTGGTAGGCAACGGCAGAGGGCTTTTCAAAACGGGTGTGAACCATTATCTTTTTATACTCATAAGGGGTAGATTCCGTGATTAGTAGCACTGAAGACGGAATAAGGCCAATGATCTTGGTTACTACCCCACCCTTCCCTTCATAGTCAATCTTTTTACCTAAAAGAGCCAGATCGATGCTGTTTTTACTGGCAAATTTCACAATCCGTTCCACGGTATGCCCCTCTTCAACAACAACCTCTGGCTTTATGCCATTCCGGCCTTCAAAGTGTTTTTCCACTTTTTCATTGACCTCCTCCAGGAACAGTTCTTCCAAAGACCTTTCATCATCGTCTTCAAACGCTTCCGACAGATCTTCGGGAAATTCATAATTATCCATCACATGGATAAACTTGACAGATTTTGCCTGAAAAGTATTCACCAGATAATTGGCATAACGAATCAGATAATCGTCCATGTCAGTTAGATCCAGACAAACTAATAATTTTTCAAATTTAAACATTATTCAACGGGTTTATTGTTTTCTTTTTTCTCTTTTACTAATCACTTCTCCAATGATCTCATGATAAGATTTACGCTCTTTATCCTGTTTATACTTCATCATCTGATGGTGTTCCTGTGACAATCCTTTTGTAAGACTGTAGGCCATGATAAGTAGCACAATGGCAAAGGGTAATCCGGTAATAATGGAAGCCGTCTGAAGGGCACCCAGACCGCCTCCAATGAGCAATACAGCAGCGACAGCTCCTTCGGTTACTGCCCAAAAAATGCGCTGCGCAACCGGAGCATCCAGTTTGCCGCCAGCGGTCAGACTGTCAACCACAAGCGATCCGGAGTCAGAAGAGGTGACAAAAAAGCTTGTCACTAAAATAATGCCTATCACCGAACTGAGCGCTCCCAGAGGGAATTGCTCAAGCAATGTATACAGGGAAGTGGCCACATTCTCCTGCACTGCTGTTCCTATATCGGCCAACCCGTTGAGCTCCAAAAACAGGGCCGACCCTCCAAAGGCTGATAACCAAAGAAATGTCAGCAAGGTGGGCACAATAAGTACACCTAGAATAAATTCCCGCAATGTACGTCCCCTCGAAATACGCGCAATAAACATCCCAACGAAAGGTGACCAGCTGATCCACCAGGCCCAGTAAAAAACAGTCCACCCCTTTTGCCAGTCGGTTTGTGCGTATGTTTCTGTCCAGAAACTTAACTCAAAGAATTTTTGCAGATAAGCTCCTATATTCTGCACCAGAGAGTCAAAAATAAAAAGTGAAGGTCCCACAATAATGATGAAAATCAAAAAAAGGCCGGCAAGAAAAATATTGAGCTGACTCAATCGTTTCACCCCATTACTCAGTCCGGATACAACAGAAATTGTGGCAGCCAGCGTTATGACTACAATCAGGAGTACCTGAAACCAAACCGTATCCGGCCAGTCCAACAGATGGTTGAACCCGGCACTCACCTGCTGAACGCCCAAACCCAACGATGTTGCCAGTCCAAACAGGGTAGCCACAACGGCCAGCACATTGATGGTTTTTCCTATTTTACCATTAATCCGCTCCCCCATGAGCGGGTAAAAGACAGAACTGATCGTCAGTGGCAATTTTTTGTTGAAAGTAAAAAAGGCCAGCGACATGCCAACCAGGGCATATACCCCCCAGGCATGCAATCCCCAGTGCAGAAAGGTATACTGCATCGAGGCCTGGGCTGATTCCACGGTGCGCGCCGTCCCAACAGGCGGGTTTACAAAGTGAAGCACTGGTTCCCCAACACTCCAGAAAAGAATGCCAATGCCCATCCCGGCACTGAAAAGCATGGCAAACCAGGAAATGGTCTTAAATTCAGGACGCGAGTTTCTTCCCCCTAAACGAATGTTGCCATACTTGCTGAAAGCAATGTAAAGAGAAAATATCAGAAAGATATTCATGACCAACACAAAAAACCACCTGCCCGATTGCGAAATGCTGTCCTGGATATTCGTAAAAACCTCTTCCATGGGTTTGCCAATTACCAGAGTAATGACAATAAAAAATACAATCAGCACAGAAGCAGGCCAAAATACCCAGTGATCAACTTCAAAATACTTGTTAACCCTGGAGACCTGTTTTTTCGAAGAGCTGTTTTCTTTCATAAGTACAAATTTTATCAGTAATACCCGGCCCTTTAACCCGATTACCACGTTTCACAGATTTTGACAGTTCATTTTCATAAAAATCACTCATTATTTGAATCCAACACTGCCCTCTTCCCGGAACCGGATGGCCAGCTAAATAATGGTTGAGTCCTTCATTTAATTAGTGATCTGTTTTATTTACTGATCAAAATAAGCATTTTTCTATTCAGAGACTGTTTTGATTTTGTTTTTTAAAAATATTTTGATCTGTTTTTTGCTCAGACAAGGCAAAATTGACGCGAATAGCCATAGCTATTTAAGGAAATTTTGCAGCAGTATGAGTGAAAAAAACGCAAAATAGAATAAATGGATAAATTTAAAACAGTCTCTCAAATAAAACTAAAAAAAATATGAGTTGAAAATAAAATGCATCAATTTTTTTATCACCGATAAGTGGAATAAAAAACATCATTATAAAATATTCACATTTCCACTCGGTATACAACAGCTCTCAGAAGCTGTTGAGGTAAATTAATCTGGGCCTTCAGGTCATTTAGTTTGCGGCAGGCTGAGAATTAAATATGCACTTTCCTGTAACCCATGGTGCAAAGGAATCCAGCCAATCGGAATTTGTATAACGATTCAAAAAATATAACAATTAATTACCCCTGACACAGCGAACACTAATACCATGATCCTTAGGGTAGTATGTTCGCATAATGGACAAATCGACGTCAGATAAAATCCGGTTCCAGGCATTATTTGTATCACTTGTAGTAGAACTCCACCAGAAACCGTTGTTTCTATAATTGGCGAAAAAACCATAGTAGTCGTTACGGAAACCACGTGGAAGAGCCGAAAACCCAAAATCATCGGTTCCATTTTCATTGTCTCTCCATCCGCTCGTTGCTTTTAATTTGGTTCCCTCATTAGTTCCGCGATAACCATAATCATCAGCTTCGCTTTGGCTCATACCAATGAATACAGCTTTTAAACATTAAATTTTTAATTATCAACTCTAGTGCCTTGGGTGAAACTTGAGTACTGTTATTTCACAAATTTTTCAGCAAACATTCCCTTATCCGTTTCAATATAAACGATGTAAGTTCCGGCACTGAGTCCGGCAATCAAAACCTCGCCGGAATTATTATCCCGGTTATCATACGAAATCCGCCCAGCCATATCAACAATGTATATCCTTCTTATTTGATGTGGAGATCGAATGTAAAGGTAAACGCTGTCAGGGCTCAATGAAAGATGAAGGTCTGCCCGGACTGTCGAAATTGTACCTGATAAAGGGACCATCGCCTCAGTTAAAAAATCATATCCATTCTGGTTAAGATTATCAACCACGTCTTCATTCAGAAAAATAAGATGGTTACTCACTGCATCCGGTATATAATTGGAATCTAAATCATCAACCCGGAAGCAGTATCTGATGAGGCCTTTTAGTGTTTTATTGATGTTGTATTGAAATTTATCATTAATCAAAATCATTTCTTCATGGATCCAATCATTCTCTTCTGTAACAAGTTCAACAGATGTCCCTTCTATTCGATCAACAAGTTGCTTCGAAATGAAAAAAGTACCATCGGTGTAAACACCGTAATGTTCGCGGCCAAGCTTTTCAAGAGTATAGTCAGGAATGGTATCTTCTATAAACCGGCCATCGGTGTCATAGTACCATTGTGAAACAAAAGCTTCTGTATGGTTGTTGATATTGCAATCTGGAGTCGGGCTATAGTCAAGACCAACCTGCAGTCCAATTTCACCAGATATTCGAAATCGAATAACGACTCTGTGCCGGGTATTGTCAGCATTTTTTGTGCATTTGGTCCAAAAATGTGAAATACTGTCAGGTTGCTCACCAACTTTTATAATTAATGAACCACCTCTCTGTATGGAGTTGATCAACTCAGCGGGTTTGTCATCATCCACAAACCAGGGCTCTCTGCGGTACAAACCTGCTTCATAAATGCTTGGCCTATAACCATCTACACTATAGTCCTCTCTTGCTAACGAGACAATTTCACCAGTAGTGAGGTCTTCCTGTATAACTTCCAGAAAATCGATCTCAATAATACCATCATTTGCAACGCCTTTTTCTAAGGTGACAACATCACAACGTGCCTGGACCCAGTGATCACCTGGTGGAGCCTGGGTTAAAAAGGATCTGGAGGATTGATGTACCGCACCATCGGGAGGTTTTTGAGCAAAACTATTCAAGCTTATTAAAACCATTAAACCATTGACATAAAAAGCTTTCATGCTAATTGATTTAGAATTTTACTTAGAGACAGTATGGATAAATTCAAAACAGTCTCTAAAGCAAATTTAAGAAAAACAATTATTTGTTAGGATGAATAATAATAAACAATTGTTGTCACTTGGGAAATAAAATAAGTTTTTCTAAAATTCACAACAAAACCAATCAAACTATTGTCCAAAATAAAATATTTTAAATTAATTTTGAGCAATCTTACGTTGTGAACATACGTTTGAATAAATTTTGTAACCACACATAAAATCAGAATAATGCACACCGATTGTGAAAATTGCCTTCTTACTCAGGCGCAAAAAATGTTGATAAAGCATAATATCCCGAAAAACATTGCAAAAAAGATAATGAACGGGTATAACCTGTTTATCGCTGAAAACAGGAACAACGGAACATTAACTCCGGAAGCTGCTTGTTACCTTCATCGGTTATTAAAGAAGGAGGCAAAAATCAACGATTTGTACAAAAAAGAAAAGGATGAATACAATCAGCTGATGCTGAGCCTGGAAGGAGACATACGCGAAAAAATCGAAAATTCTCCGAATCCCTTCCAAACGGCTTTACGTTATGCACTTGCAGGAAATATAATCGACTTTGGTCCACCGGAGCCGTTCGATGTATTTAAAACATTGGCGGCTGCAGCTTCAAAAATACCCGCTATCGATCATTCCGAAATACTATATCAAGAATTGAAACGGGCATCCACTGTATTGTATTTAGGCGACAATGCCGGAGAAATTGTGCTGGATAAAATTTTTATCAGTGTAATCAACCATCCTAACCTTTGGTTTGCCACACGAGGTGCACCTGTCATAAACGATGTAACAACCAAAGATGCTGAAAATGTGGGAATGACAAATGTTGCAAAGATTATTTCAAACGGATATGATGCCCCCTCCACGCTTGTAAAACACTGTTCTCCAGAATTTAAAAAATTATTTGACAAAGCCGATATAATTATCTCCAAGGGGCAAGGTAACCTGGAAGGACTGATAAATAACAAGGAGAAAAAAATTTTCTTTTTGTTTATGGTAAAATGCGATGTAATTGGAGAATTGATTGGTATACCAAAAAGCAATTCGGTTGTTTTCTTTAACAGTCCCAAAATACCTAAATCCACGATGTAATGAATTTGAAAAACACAACAAAAAAATCTTGAAAATGAATCCAAAAGTATTCGAAAAAATGATAATGCCTGGCGTTAAAAACATCATTGTGATTGCATCAGGCAAAGGTGGAGTGGGAAAATCAACCGTTGCAGCGAATCTTGCCGGGGCAATTATCGTGACCACTCCCATGGGAAATAGTGAGATTGAACCTGTTGAAAAAGTCTTTCTGAATCCGGTAATCCTGAACCAGGATGACAACAAAACATGGTACAAGGAAGGATGTCTGAGTATCCCCGGAATATTTGAAGACGTTAAACGCCCCGAAAAAGTAGAGGTGCGTTATCGTGACCTGAATTTCGATTGGAAAGAAGAAATTTTAACCGGACTAGAGTCCCGCATTTTTCAACATGAATATGACCATCTTCAGGGAATACTTTTTGTTGACAGATTAAGTGCTATCCGTAAAAAAATAATTCGTGGGAAACTCCACACAATTGCAAAAAACAGGTAAACATTTAAATAAAAAATTATGCCAAAATTAAACGGAACAGGGCCCGAAGGAAAAGGACCCCAAACAGGTAGAGGGTTAGGAAAATGCAAAAAACAGCCCGTTGAAACATTATTGCAAAAATTGGGCAAAGGATTAGGAAAACGCCGCAAATCGGGCGGAGGAGAAGGCCAGGGGAAAAGGCTAAAATATGATGAGTAGACTACTTGTCACATACACCACTCACTACTAACCTGGTCGACTATCCATTTTAAGATTGCGAAATAGCTCTTTATAGGAGCGATTAAGTAAATTTTATTTAGAGCATAAACCCGATTGCCTGTCTATTTATTCAAATTTTATCAAGAAAAAGTTCAATGGTCATGATGAGCTTCCCTTGCTTCTTCATAGGTTTTGTGCGCAGTTCCCTTTTTGTGCTCTGGTGGTCCGTATAAGGTGTAAACTTTCAAATCCGTGCGGCCAATATTCTCAACCTTGTGCCAGTATCCTGCGGGTACCAGTATGGCCCAGTCGTCGGAAACCTTTTTGTCGAAATTAAGATTGTCTTCCGCTTTTCCCATTTGCACCCGGGCTTCACCCTGCTCAATACGGATAAACTGATCGTGACCGCTATGCATTTCCAAATCAATTATTTCGCCCGGCTGAAGCGTCATAAATACCAACTGCATATTCTTGCCCGTCCAGTTGGCAACCCGGTAACTTTCATTTCCCAAAGTGGCTTCTTCAATATCAAATACCCAGGGCTCCCCACCAAGGTCCATGCTGTAGTCAATAGCTGGTGCTTCACTGGATTCTGTTCTTTCTCCGGTACCCGACTGGCAGCCTGCAACAAAAAAGGCTAGTCCAATAACCATCATCGCAAATAAATACTTTCCTTTTTTCATAACAACATTTTATTAATTGATTTTAAGTTTTTTATTACTAACGAGTTCATATACATATTTGTTCATTTGAATTTTTAATTCATACTTAGGGATAATAATTCATCATGTCCTGGTGCCCCTGGAGCTAAACCATGCCCGGAAAATAATCCTATGAATTAGTCTTGCATTTTTCTGCTCATTGTTATACTTTTATAGGATCAAAATAAAACTCAATCCTAAATTTACCTTCATGAAGAAAACAGATCTCTCAAAAGTGTTTTTATTCACTCTATTGATACCCTTCCTATTCTTTTCAGCATGTCAAAATGATGATGATATTCAGCCGGATAACTATGAGTTGAATGAAAAGATTCAGGCATTGGCCGACCAGACCTATACTGCGTATTTAGCAGAGTACCCCGATTTTCCGGGAGGATTTGCCATTCGTGTAATATATGGCAATGAAACCGGGTTCGGTTATCAGGGTTTTGCCGAAAACTTTTCCGAAAGCATCCATTTTCGTGGACAAAGTACCACGAAAACGTTCACTGCTGCAGGCATTGTACTGCTTTTCCAGAGAGGTTTATTGCATTTTGATTCTTCTATCACTGATACGATCCCTGGAAAAGAGATTCCATATTTGCCGGATACAGAAGAATACAATATCCCATTCAAAGATCAGATTACAATCTGGCGCCTGTTGAATCATACTGCAGGAGTTTATGATCTGGTTAATCATCCCGACGGAGAGTCCTTTCTGAACAGTATCTTCTCAAAAAGCCCGGAATTCACCATGACTATCGACCAGATGACCTCGTATATCAGTACCCATCAAAAATACGAATTCGAGCCCGGAGGAGGCTGGACCTACTCAAACAGCGGGTACCAGCTGCTGGCAAAAATAATAGAACGGGTAAGCGGCAAATCATACAGGCAGTTTATGGAGGATGAGTTTATCCAACCTCTTCAGTTGAATGAAACCAGTTTCCCGGATAGAGGCAACGAACAAACAATACCTGAGCCATTTCTTGAATCGTATGGCTGGGTATCCGGAGAAATCATAAACCTGACCGAGCAAAATATGTCTGCTAATGTAGGCGAAGGCAATATCATAACCTCACCACGTGATTTGTGCAAATTTTATGAGCTTTTGCTAAACGGGGAAGCGGGAATAAAAATGGCTTATGTAAGCAGCTACATGATGGCAAGTGTACCCACCTCCCAAATCAGCTCCAGCGGATACGGAATGGGGCTTTTCCATTACCTGAACCTGGGTTATGGACATGGCGGTGATAGTTCCGGTACTTCAGTGAAATGTTTTACGGATCAGACCACTGGATTTACGGTTTTGGTAATGACCAACTGCTGGAATTTCTCCAACGGAACCAATGATATGACGCATTTAACTGAACAATCCCTGTTGCTGCAGAATTTAATGTTTGAAACCAAAAAGTTGGTTGTAGGTCAGGATTGAAAAAAAAAGCTGACTGTTGAATATATACCAACAGTCAGCAAAACATTTATTGAACCCACCATCAATTGATCCACTGATCTACATAGTCTTTATTTGCTTCATACCATTTTCCGGCACCGGCTTCTTCTCCCAATTTATCAATTTCAGCCATAAGATCATACAGCATCTTTTCCTCCAGGTTAAAATTCTTAAAAAACCGGGCAGCTTGTGGCTTTTCCTCTTCAAATCCCTTTCTGGCAACGATCGCACAAACATCTTTTGGATACACTCCACGGGGATCATCTAAATATTTGATGTCATAATTCATCCACTTAAAATGAGGCTTCCATCCGGTAATCACAATCCATTTGTTATCTCTGACTGCCTTTTCAAGACTGGCTACCATTGCCGGTCCGCTGGAAGATATCTGTTCAAAGTCCAGGTCATACACTTCAATTGCTTTCAGCGTATTAGAATGAATACCAGCGCCGCTGCCAATACCAATAATTTTGCCATCAAATTTATCAACCTGATCATTGAGCTCTTCAATGGAGTTGATATCTACATATGAAGGCACCACCAGTCCGGTAGTCCCATCGCTGAAAGACTCCCCGAGTTTCACCAGCTTGTCGCCATAATCTTCCCAGTAGGGAGCATGTGTATGAGGCAACCAGGCATCCAGAAAAACATCACCCTTGGAGTTGGCTTTCGATAATTCTCCATAAATTAATCCGGGTTCCAGATTAATCACTTCAACGGTAAATCCATGTTCCTCAAGTGCCACTTTTGCCAAATGGGTAAAGGCTATACCCTCAGCCCAGTTTGGATAAAGAATGGTGACTTCTTTCGATTTGTCAGTTGACTTTTGTCCGCCTCCGCATGAGCTCACAGTTACGGCCAAAACTAAAACTAAAAATAAACTCATTAACTTTTTAACTTCCATTTTATTCATTTTTTTGATTTATCGTAATTCGTAATTCGTAATTGATCATTTCTTATTGGCTACTGCCTGAGTAATCCTGTCGAGGACAATGGCCAGAATCACAATTCCCAGGCCTGACTCAAAGCCTTTAGCTATATCATTTTGCTGAATTCCCTGGTATACAAGGCTACCAAGACCTTTTGCACCAACCATGGATGCGATGACCACCATCGACAAGGCAAGAAGTATTACCTGGTTAATGCCAGCCAGTATGGTGGGCATAGCCAGGGGCAACTGGATCTTGTACAATATCTGCTTTTCATTAGCTCCAAAGGCTCTGCCAGCTTCAACAACATCACCCGGTACATTGCGGATACCCAGATTGGTAAGTCGTACCGCCGGAGGTACCGAAAAAATTACCGTAGCTATTACACCCGGAGTATTTCCTACGCTGAAGAAAAAAATGGCCGGAATCAGATAGACAAAAGCAGGCATGGTCTGCATGAAGTCGAGAACGGGCTTGACGATAGCATCAGCAATATTGCTTTTTGCGGAGAGTATCCCAAACGGAATACCCAGTAACAAAGCAATAGCTGTCGATACCAGCACCAGGGTAATTGTTTGTACCGCTTCCTTCCAATATCCCATTCCGTAAATGAGGAAGAACCCGAAGACAACAAACAGGGTAAGGCCCACTCCCCTTTTTAATCCTTCTCTTGAGAAAAGCCTTCCCCGGGATTTGGCATAATAGGCTACTGTAGCAACAACCAAAAGAAAAACCACGAATGGAATGGCCAGAAAAAAATCATTCATAAAGGAAACTGTCCAGGAAATACCATCATCAATAGCTCTCCATAGAAAAGAAAAATTGGTTTCCAGCGCGTTAATCCCTCGTTCAATATATTCTCCTAATGGGATAATCTTTTCCATACTATAAATCGTTTGCATTATCAATTAATTCATTCATCTCGGTTTTACTATAGCGGGTAGACTCAATGATCAGGGAGGTTTGCGTAACCAGCCCCAACAGCCTGCCATCCTCTTCATCAACAACAGCCAGAGGATAGTGATGCCCGGTAATCAATGGCAGCATCTCCTCCACTGTATAGCTCTTCAAAACGCTGGGCACCTCCGAATAGAGGGCACTTTCGATGGACTGAACTTTCCTTTTTTCCAGGTCGATCATGTCCTCGAGCCATACGTATCCCAGAAACTTATCCAGATTATCGACTACGGGGAGCACATTCAGTCCGGCCTCCCGCATCTTATGAAGCACGCCTTTGGGGCCTATTTTCCCGAGCTTGACAGTCGTGGGATGCTTAAATAGCAATGTTTCGGCAGTGATAATTGTTTTCCTGTCGACCCTTTCCACAAATGCTTCAACATAATCAGTAGCCGGACTGGTAAGTATCGTTTCCGCTGTTCCAATCTGCTCTATTACCCCGTCCTTCATGATGGCAATCCGGTCTCCCACCTTCATCGCTTCATTCAGGTCGTGTGTAATAAACACGATAGTTTTATGCAGTTTATTCTGGATTTGCAACAATTCATCCTGCATATCCGATTTGATCAGCGGATCAAGGGCAGAGAAAGCTTCATCCATCAGCAGAACGTCGGTGTCATTTGCCAGTGCCCGCGCCAGTCCTACACGCTGCTGCATGCCACCCGACAACTCCCGGGGATACTGCTCTTCGTAACCTTCGAGACCAACAGTTTTTAACGCGATCCTTGCCTTCTCCTCCCTTTGCTCTCTGGTCTCTCCCCTGATTTCCAATCCAAATGCAGCGTTTTCCAATATGGTACGGTGCGGTAGTAAACCAAACTTTTGAAAAACCATGCTCATTTCGGTGCGACGGGTATGAAGCAGTTGCTTGTTTGTTTCACGGGTAATGTTATGGTCTTTAAAATAGACCTTCCCGTCAGTGGGTTCATTCAGCCGGTTCAGACAACGGATAAGGGATGATTTTCCGCTTCCCGATAGCCCCATAATAACAAAAATCTCTCCCTTTTTGATCTCAAAACTGGCCTTGTTTACGCCAATGGTGCATCTGGTCTTTTTTAAAATGTCAGTCTTGCTGTACCCCCGGTTGAGAAGTTCAAGCGCCTCCTTTTTGCGTTTTCCAAAAATGAGAGTCAACCCCTCTGCTTTAATTATTATGTCTCTATCATCCGTCATCATATATATTCTTAAAAATAGTAACCTATGTTAATATTGAAACGTTTATTCCAGTCCGGATCGGCAACTCCCGAGCCTAATCCTTTTCCGAAAGAATCAGTCAGCCAGGGCTGGTTTTTACCCATGGCATAGTCGACATAGATATATAGAGGTCCGGCAGTGACCAGAAATCCGGGGATCAGATGTTCTGTGTTATGAAAATAGGGATTGGCTTTATCTATCAGTGTGTAATCAACATAGGGCTGAATACCCGAAACCGGACCCCATTCTACCGGGATGGTATAAGCCAATCCAATGACATACATATTCGCCTGAGCAGCAACACCTCCTGTATAACCATCACCTCCGTAGTATATGTCGCCATAAGCTCCCATCTGAATAACATCCAACTCCTGATCGTCATCACTTCTGGCGTTGTAGTTATAGTTAATAAATTCTGCCTTCAGGTTAAAATTCCCAAAATCACCTACCAAATGCCCGGCAAAAGCGGTGGAGGTTTCCGAATCATCAAGTACAGAATTATATATACTTCCTACCTGTGCAGATGCCCCAATCTCCAAGCCTTGCATAATATTATAAGTATAACGGGCATTGAACTGATCCAGCTCACGAATGTGTGCATCCACAGTTTGAAACCCGCCATTAGTCTCAACGGATCCGGTTCCAGGTACAATGTCGTATGAATAACGACCAGGACCTGCATTTCCATAGGTTACATCACCGCCAGCACTGGGTCCTTCAGGTTCTGCCTGCCGATAATAGGCCAACGACAAAACACCATTATTCCCTGTTGTTATATCAAATTTTATTCCCATATCATAATCATCCTCCAACCCTACATAATAAGGCCCCTGAAACCACCAGGAATGCGAGGCAAATGTTGAAATACCAAAAGGTACCTGATTGACTCCCAACTGCATGTAAACCTGATCAGAAAATGCATATCCCAAATACCCGTGGTGAATAAAATGAGACCCGAATGAAGGGTAAAAACGGTACTCAAAACTAAGATCAATGCCCGACATGGAACCATCAACATTTAACCTCCAGGTATCCCAGGTAAATCGCGGATTCAAACTTCCGGATCCACTTTCGTAATGAGTAGAAAGCAGGTTGTAACGCAGGGCTCCGCCAAACGTAAATCCATCCTTTTTCTCCTCATCCTGGGCAAACGCAATGAAACTAGTAAAAACTAATGCAATAAAAAGTAAATTTCGTTTAAAAATCATAAATAATATTTTAATGGTTTGTGAAACATCCGATTAATCATCAACCTTTCTAATCAGAAAAAAGAAGTGCAAAATGCAGTTGATTTGCTCCTTTGTGATTCCCAAATACAGCAATACCTGCATACCTGCGGGAAAAGAATAGTGCTATCTGAATCCTATAAAGGCGATATTCTTAAAAAAACGATTTCCGGATCGAGATCGGGGAGTACATTCCGAAGGGAGCGTAAATCCGGCGCGTATGCTGATACAATTTTTTCTTTTTGTCTTATTTGGTTCTCTTCAATTAAAACACTCATAACGAACTGCAAAGGAACAAAAAATTTAAATAACAAAAAAACAGAGAGATTTTTTACACCATTTTAAAAAACACTAATCACTGATTTACAACTATATAAAAATTACCCCGAAAAATAGGTTAATCTATTGTAAACTTCTGCTATTTTTGCCTGAGACTGGTGGACTTAGAGAATGACGAATTGCGAATGACGAATGACGAATGATGCATGACGGTTTATAACACAAACGATTACAATCAAAATTATGCGCGTTCCATTTTATACCATATAGAACAATTAATTTTAATGAGATGAAACATCATCGGTTAGCATTTTTAGTATTAGCAGGATTTTTCTTCTGCTTTTCTTTTCACTCAGCCACATATGGGCAGGATCTTACTCCTGATGAGTATCTTCAGCAATTGTTAAACATCTTTCCTGAAGACCGTCCCAGCAGTTACCACTTGCCTGAAGATCCGCCTCCTCACATCACACCTGAAGATCTTCTTTGGACACAATGGCAGAAAAGAACCGGAGAGTTACCTCCTGATTTTGACCAACTCCCTTCACTGCCTTTTTTGCCTGACCCGTTGATAATGGATGAAGGTGGACAAAATATACCGGTGCAAACCATCGGGCAGTGGAACAAAAAGCGTGAGCAGATCAAGAAAGATGCACAATACTGGCTGACAGGAACCTTCCCTCCTCCACCTGATAATATGGTAATAGAAATCCTGGAAGAAAAAATGATTGGAGAACTCAAAGAGCGGGATATCCTGTTACGATTTGGGCCGGATCATCAGGCTCAGCTTCATGTAACCCTGTTAATTCCTCCCGGTGACAACCCCATGCCTGTATTTATTTGTCCGTGGAAAAAAGGTCGTTACGACTGGGTGCAGGCTGCTGTCCGAAGAGGATACATCGGATGCCGCTTTCGGGCAACAGATACAAGATACGGCTGGCCGGACGACAGCCGGGAATATGAAAAGATCTGGTGGCCGGAGTATGACTTCACTACGTTGATGCGATGGGCCTGGGCAGCCTCCAGAACAATCGACTACCTGTTTACGTTGGATATCGTGGAAAAAAACCAAATTGCATTGGCAGGCCTTTCCCGAAATGGGAAAATGGCACTGTGGGCTGCTGCTTATGATGAACGTATTAATGCTGTAATCCCCATCAGTGGTGGCACAGGTGGTGAAATTCCTTTCAGGTACACTTCCGAACCATACAATATAGAAACCATCGAAAGAATGGCACGCGTTTGCCCGCACTGGCTCCATCCAAGAATGAAATTTTTTGTGGGACGGGAAAATAAATTACCCGTCGATATGCACTCCCTGATGGCTCTCGTTGCTCCTCGTGGATTGATGCTCACATCATCCATTTTTGAAGAAGCAGGAAACCCGTGGGGAATAGAACAGGCGTTTTTCTCCGCACAAACTGTTTATAAATTCCTGGGCGCCGAACATCTGCTGGCTATTGATCTACGCCACGGATTACATGCTCCTTCAGCCAGAGATATGGAACGATACCTCGATTTCACCGACTTTGTTTTCGAACGTGGCAACATCAAACCGGAAAATAAACTATACTATAATTATTCCTTCCCCAAATGGCTCGAACTGAGTAAAGAAAGAGTGGATCCATTAAACTACCCCCAAAAAGGAATCCACGACATGCTGGTCGATGTTCATGGGAATAAAATAAAAAACTCAACAGAATGGCTGGGAAAAGTTCCCGCAATCAAACAACATATCCAATGGGTCCTGGGAGAAGAAGCACCTGCAGTAGCACCAGGTCAACAACCTGATTACATGCGCGATGTAGTTGGTTTCCCGGAGTTAATACCACAGATAAACAGCACTCCCCTGATGTTTGGCCGGTTATACTTCCCGGCAACAAACCAGGGGAAACCCCAAAAAGAAAAAATACCCGTTGTAATCTACCTACACGAATACGATTATGCCAATGGCTACGCAAAAGGAAGTTCTGAAATCTTTGCCAAAAGTGGCGATATCATCACCCGCATAACAGAAGCCGGGTATGCAGTATACCTATTCGACCAGATTGGCTTTGGAAGCCGCATAGAAGAAGGACAAAATTTTTATGAACGATTCCCTCACTGGTCCAAACTGGGAAGAATGGTAGCAGATGTTCGATGGGCAGTGGATGCACTGTCGGAACTGGAATGGGTTGATTCCAGCCGGATTTTCACTGCAGGTTATGCGCTGGGAGGAACCGTTGGATTGTTCAGCGCAGCCCTCGACCAACGAATTGCAGGTGTCATATCCGTTAGCGGATTCACTCCCATGCGGGTCAATACCCCGGGAAAAACTGCGGAAGGAATCTACAGCTATTCCCACCTCCACGGGTTAATGCCCAGACTTGGATTTTTTGCAGGCGAGGAAAGCCGGATCCCTGTTGATTTTCATGAAATTATCGGGTGCATTGCTCCTCGTCCCGTATTCCTTATCGCCCCGGTCTGGGATCAATATGCATCATTACCCGATATACAAAATTGCGTCGACGAAACAAAAACGGTTTATAAACTCTTCGGAGATGAAGAAAAATTATCCCTGACAACACCCAACGATTATAACCGGTTTTCAGATGAAATGAAAAAACAGATGATCGAATGGTTGACTCATAATAATAAACGTTGAAAATCATAACAGAGAATAAACAATATTACATACCAAATTCCTGATTCAACAGGTGCTGCACCTGAAGATGGGTTTTATTTTGTAATTTTGACAGTTAATGTCTACTTTTTATGACGAACGCTATATCTGCCAACCAACCCTTAGCGGAGCGACTAAGACCCAAAGTGCTGGATAATTATATCGGACAGGAACACCTGGTGGGGAAAAATGCCGTTCTGAGAAGGATGATTGAATCGGGAAATCTTGCATCACTCATCTTGTGGGGGCCACCTGGGGTCGGGAAAACAACCCTGGCCAAAATTATCGCCAACACTCTGGAACGCCCATTTTTTATTCTTAGTGCCATCAACTCCGGGGTGAAAGATGTGCGTGCAATCATCGAAAAAGCACAAAAACAACAGTTTTTTAATCGGCCAAATCCTATCCTGTTCATTGATGAAATCCATCGATTCAGCAAATCTCAACAGGATTCACTTCTAGGTGCAGTGGAAAACGGAACCATCACACTCATCGGTGCTACAACAGAAAATCCATCGTTCGAGGTCATCTCTCCCCTGCTCTCCCGCTGCCAGGTTTATATCCTGGAACCACTTTCCAGGGATAACCTGATTCAATTGGCCAAATCAGCCATCCAAAAAGATGTGGAACTGAAAAAGAAACAAATCACACTGAAAGAAGAAAAAGCTATGCTTCGCTTCTCCGGCGGAGATGCACGAAAACTTCTGAATGTGCTGGAATTAGTGGTGCTTTCTGAAAACAAGGAAAAAATAGAGATTACCGATGAAAAAGTGACTTCATGCCTGCAAAAAAACCTGGCTGCATACGACAAACAGGGAGAAATGCATTACGACATCATTTCAGCCTTCATCAAAAGCGTACGCGGCAGTGATCCGGATGCTGCCGTTTACTGGCTGGCCAGAATGATTGAAGGAGGTGAGGACGTAAAATTCATCGCCCGGCGTATGCTTATCCTGGCTGCAGAAGATGTCGGGCTGGCTAACCCCAATGCCTTGCTGCTGGCACAAAGCACATTCGATGCCGTACACCAAATCGGTTACCCTGAATCAAGAATTGTGCTCTCTGAATGTGCCATATACCTGGCAACATCTCCAAAAAGTAATTCAGCATACATGGCCATCAATACAGCCCTGGAATTGGTCAGGGAAACAGGGAATCTTTCTGTACCTTTGCACATCCGGAATGCACCAACCAAACTGATGAAAGAAATTGGTTATGGCAAAGATTATAAATATGCACACGCATACGAAGGTAATTTCACTGAACAGGAATTTCTTCCCGGTGAAATCAAAAATAAAAGATTATACCACCCCGGGAAAAACCAGCAGGAAGTAAAAATTATGGAACGACTGAAACAGTGGTGGGGGAAAAAGTTCGAAGAATAGCTAAATAAATACCTGCGTTTTACTCCTGACAGTAAAAAAATTTAAAGGAAAGTTATTCTTAAATAACTCGCTGATATACAATAGATAAAAAATAATAAACCTGTGAAAAACAGGTATATATTCAGAATCTGTGAATATTCGTTTTTTCCATCGTGGAAAAATCATATTTTGCAGACAAATAATTTCACAAATATGCAGAAAAGTTTACTTTTAGGAGTTGAAGCCATAGGTCAGGCAGCTATTGATGCCGGCATCTCCGGCGTTTATGCCTACCCGGGAACTCCCTCAACAGAAATAACGGAATACATTCAAAATAATAAACTGGCCAACAGCCGGAAAATTCACCACGAATGGTCAACCAATGAAAAAACAGCTCTGGAAGAAGCTCTTGGCATGTCCTATGCAGGAAAACGAGCCATGGCTTGTATGAAACACGTTGGATTGAATGCTGCAGCCGACATATTTATGAATATGGCTATCACAGGAGTTAACGGCGGATTAGTGGTTACCGTTGCCGACGATCCATCGCAACACTCCTCCCAAAACGAGCAGGACTCACGTTTTTACGGCAAATTTGCCATGATCCCTGTATTTGAACCTTCCAACCAGCAGGAAGCCTACGACATGACTTATGCAGCTTTTGCCTTTTCCGAAAAAACCGGACTACCCGTGATGATGCGTATACCAACCCGCCTGGCGCATTCCAGATCGGGAGTAATCCAACAACCGGTAATGCCTGAAAACAATTTGCATTTCCCCGAAAACCCCATTCAATTCATACTCCTGCCCGCCTACGGCAGAAAACTTTACCAAAGCCTCATTGACAAACAGGACTGGATGGTGGAACTTTCAGAAGAATCAACATATAACAACTATTTCGAAGGAAAGGATAAAAGTCTGGGTATCGTTTGTTGCGGAATAGCCTACAACTACCTGATGGAAAATTACCCGGATAATAACTGCCCGTATCCTGTAGTGAAAATTGGTCAATACCCGTTACCAAAAAAGATGCTGAAAAGATTAGAGCAGCAATGTGATGAATTGTTCATCGCGGAAGAGGGATTTCCTCTGGTTGAAGAGATGCTCTCCGATTTTTTTGAAAAAGGCACGAAAGTATCCGGAAGACTGAACGGGGCCCTTCCCCGACGGGGGGAGCTGAACCCCGACCACCTGGCCAAAGCCCTGGGAAAAGAAAAGGTTCAGCCAACAAGCTCACCCAACATACTGGTTGGCAGACCCCCTTCATTGTGTGCAGGTTGCGGACATAAAGATACCTACGAAGCGTTGAATGAGATCATTGCCGAAGTAGGAACAGGCCGGGTATTCTCCGATATTGGATGCTATACCCTGGGAGCCCTCCCGCCATTCAACACCATCAACACCTGCGTGGATATGGGCGCATCCATCACCATGGCCAAGGGAGCTGCTGATGCAGGACTTACTCCGGTATTCGCAATCATTGGTGACTCTACCTTCACACACTCAGGTATTACTGGCTTGCTCGACTGTGTTGTGGAAAAAACAAATATCAATATCATTATCGTTGATAATGAGGCCGTTGCCATGACCGGAGGACAAAGCTCTGCAGCAAAAGGACGGATTGAAAAAATATGCGAAGGCGTGGGCGTCGACCCCACACATATCAGGCTGTTCGTTCCACTTAAAAAAAATCACGATGAAATAGTCAGCGTAATCCGTGAAGAAATGACATTCAACGGGGTTTCTGTAATTATTGGACGAAGAGAATGTGTGCAGCGAATAGCCAAATTAAAAAAACTGAACAGAACAAATAAAGAGGTATAAGATGAAAACCGATATCATACTGGCAGGTGTGGGGGGACAGGGAATCCTTTCCATTGCAGCATCGTTAGGCGCCGCTGCCCTGAATGAAAACTATTACCTGAAACAGGCTGAAACACACGGCATGAGCCAACGTGGAGGAGAAGTAGTGTCGCACCTGCGTATTGCCGACCACCCCATCTGGTCCGACCTGATCCCATCCGGAAAAGCCGACCTTATCCTTTCCGTGGAACCCATGGAATCGCTGCGATACCTTTCTTACCTCTCACCAAAAGGAAGTATCGTAACCAATACAGCAAAATTTGTTAATATCACAGGATATCCCGACCTGGATCATACCTTTGAAGAGCTATCCGAAAAAGTGAATATCGTCCGTATCGATGCCGACCAAATTGCAAAAGATTCCGGAAATCCCAAAGCGTCAAATATGGTCATGCTGGGCGCAGCTTCACCGTTTATTGCCATCCATGAGGATATTATTATTAAGGGAATAGAATCCATATTCAAATCAAAAGGAGAACAAATCGTTGAAATGAATGTGAAAGCATTCCATGCTGGAAAAGCATTTACCCTGGCGAAAAAATAAATTATTTTCATTCTCATGAAGAAAATATATTCCTTTATCACTTCCCTCTCCTTCATGGCATTTTTATTCCTGGCCCTGATCATTGCCATGGCTGTTGCCACATTTATTGAAAGTAGTCACGGCTCACCCGCGGCAAGGTCACTGGTGTATAATGCCTGGTGGTTCGAACTTCTTTGGGCATTATTTGGAGTCAACCTGTTGAATAATATTTTTAAATACCGGTTGTTCACAAAAAAACGTTTTACCATTGGTTTGTTTCATCTGGCTTTCATTGTGATGATCCTGGGAGCCGCCATTACCCGGTGGTTTAGCTTCGAAGGAACTATGCATATCCGCGAAAATGAGAGTGCCGGTTTCATCCTCTCATCTGAAGCTTATTTTTATGCCGGAACAGACAATCAGCAAAAGGAGAAAGTGGTCAGGCTTTCTGAATCCACACCAAAACAGTTTTCAACAAAACTGGTTATAAACGGAGAAAAAATAAAAATCAAAACAATCGGATTTATCTCACAAGCCGAGCGGAAACCTGTATCTTCTGCTTCGGGTGAACCGATCATCGATTTTGTATTTTCTGCTCCCGACCGGCAGGGAATGCAGTCTTTTTCCTTCCGGCGGGGCGACAAACTCGAATACCCGGGTTTTACTGCCGGTTTTGAAGTGCAAAAAGCAACAGGGATTTCTTTCTTTGCAAGGAATAATGAGCTCTTCATGACTTCTGACTCAATCACCCGGGAGAGTACCATGGGAAACCAGGAAACCATTGATTACCAACCAGGGGATACCATCGCCATAAAAAAAATGTTCCTTTACAACCTGGGAGATTTCCGATTCCTGGTTCGTGACTTTCTCCCCAGCGCAACGTTTACGGCAGTAAAAAGCAATATGCAAACCGGGGAGGATGCAGTTATTGTAAAACTTTCCGGTGGAGGACAAGAACAAATCGTCCAGGTTTTCGGACGTGCAGGTAACGCAGCCGACACCTTGGAAATACCCATGCAAAACGCTACCCTGAAGCTGGCGTATGGGGCAAAACCAACCCCGTTGCCCTTTCAGTTATTCCTGAATGATTTTCAGCTGGAGCGCTACCCCGGATCACAATCACCCTCATCGTATGCCTCCGAAGTGGTGCTTATCGACGAGGCAGAGGGAGTGAAACGTAACGAACGGATATACATGAACAATACCTTGACATATAAAGGCTATAAATTTTTCCAGTCGTCGTATGATACCGACGAAAAAGGCACAATCCTTTCTGTCAACCATGATTATTGGGGGACATGGATCTCTTACCTAAGCTATGCCTTGATGACCCTGGGGTTCATCCTTTCACTGATCAACAAAAACTCTTACTTCAACAAGCGGGTAAAACGACTGAAACAAATTTCAGCACATTCTGCTCTTACCCTCATCCTGGTGGGAGGTATGAGTTCTAACATCATGGCTCAACCCGGAACTGGTGCCAATATTCCCGGAATCAATTCCCAGGTGGTCAAAGAATTTAGTGAACTCTGGGTGCAGGGCGTTGATGGACGAATCGAACCACTTAGTACCCTGAATAGCGAAATCATTCGTAAAGTGGCGAGAAAATCTATACTTTACGATAAATCGGCCGATGAAGTGATCCTGAGTATGATGACCTATCCGGAAATCTGGCAAACCCTGCCGTTCGTGCGCGTTGCAAACAAATCACTGGCACAACAACTCGGATTATCGGGAAATACCATCTCTATCCGTCAACTGTTCGATGATCAGGGAAACTATAAAATCTCCAGTCAGGTACAAGCCGCATTCAATAAACCCGCGGCATTCCGAAACCGGGTGGAAAAAGAACTGATCTACCTCGATGAACGGGTGAGCATCTGCTTTATGGTATTCAGGGGATCCATATTTCACCTGTTCCCTCGTCAGCATATCAATGATCCCTGGTACTCACCCGGAGCACCTGCCGATGAATATTCAGGAGGCGATTCCATATTTATCAGTGACGGTTTTAACCTGCTGAACCAATCACTGAAAAAGTCTAACAACCAGGAAGCTCTTGAAGTTATTCAGGCTATTGGTAACTTTCAGCAAAAATTCGGAGCCGATTTATTACCCGCAGAGTCTAAAAAGAAAACAGAGATACTTTACAATAAGGTGAATCCCTTCCAGCGCATTTTTCCATTCTATCTCCTGTTTGGGTTCGTACTTCTTTTCGTACTGTTTATCAACATCTTTCGATTAAAACCGTTGCCTGTTTTTCTGAAAAATTCGTTCCTGATCCTGATCATTTTCCTCTTTCTGATACATACTGCCGGAATCATTTTACGCTGGTATATCGCTGACAGAGCTCCCTGGAGCAATGGTTACGAGTCTGTCGTTTATGTAGCCTGGACAGCTATGCTTGCCGGAATTCTTTTTGGACGCAAATATCCCATGGTTGTGGGAACCGCCGCGTTACTGGCTGGCATCTCTTTGTTCACAGCTCACCTGAGTTGGATGAATCCCGAAATCACACCCCTGGTTCCCGTGCTAAAATCATACTGGCTCACCATTCACGTGTCAGTAATAACAGCCAGTTATGGATTTATCGGATTGAGCGCATTCCTGGGAATCCTGGTCATGATACTTATCATCCTGAGAAAAAAATCAAACCAAAAAAAAGTAAACTTGTTCATCGATCAACTGACCACTATCAATGAAATGTCGGTAACCGTTGGACTCTACTTCCTAACCATCGGAACATTCCTGGGAGGTATCTGGGCCAATGAAAGCTGGGGAAGATACTGGGGCTGGGATCCAAAAGAAACCTGGTCTCTGATCACTATTGTCGTCTATTCATTTATTTCACACATGCGACTGATCCCTTCCCTCAAAGGAATTTTCAACTATAACCTTGCTTCTGTGGCAGGATTTGCTTCAGTAATCATGACCTACTTCGGTGTAAACTACTACCTTACCGGACTTCATTCATACGGCCAGGGAGTAGCCGACAGATTCAACCCCGTTATTCTGGTTGTTTTTGCCCTGATTGCCGGACTCATCTACCTGGCTTATTATAAAAATCAAAACAACCAACCCGAAACCAATAAAAAAATTCTGTAATTTTAGAATGATCCATTCTTTAAGTCGAAAAATATCAAGCCAATACCTTGACTTCAAGCAATTTGCGATTATTTTAAATCGATCTAAATAAACCATAGACCGCTATTTACAGCTAACTTCCGGAAATAACCAGGGATTAAAACTGTTATATTTGACGCCGTACAAAATTTATATGGAATGGCGGTAAAAGTTACACGTACATTTGACATCCTGGAAAAATATCTGAATGAATTTCCCCGAACGGATGCATTGGGAGGTAAAAATAACGGGGAATGGTATACCTATTCCACCAAAGAATACTACACAAAGTCGCATCAGTTTGCCCTGGGGTTAATGGTGCTGGGCATAAATAAAGGCGATAAAATGGCTACGGTAACCACCAATCGCCCTGAATGGAATTTTGTTGACATGGGCATGGCCATGACAGGTGTTGTTCATGTGCCCATATATCCTACCATTGGCGAGGATGAATATAGATATATCCTGGAACATTCCGAGTCAAAATGTTTAATTGTAGGTGACAGTAAGCTTTATGAAAAACTGCTACCTATAGCAAAGGAGTTACCAACTATTCAGGCCATCTATTCTTTTGAAAAGCTGGAAGGTGTTAACCATTTTAATGAGATCCTGGCTGCAGGTGAATCAAAGCAAAAACAGCTGAAAGAAAAGCTTCAGAAGATAAAAGATTCGATCACTACAGACGACCTGGCCACGATTATTTATACTTCGGGAACCACAGGAGTTCCGAAAGGGGTAATGCTTTCACATCAAAACCTGGTATCTAATTTTGTAGCACATTCGCAAATGCACCATTTGGGTAAGGATCATAGGGTAATTAGTTTTTTACCCTTATGCCATGTGTACGAAAGAAGTGTAAACTATCATTTTCAGTACAAAGGAATGGGTATTTACTATGTAGGTAACTTATCGCAGATAATATCGGCACTAAAGGAGGTCCGGCCGCACATGTTCAATTCTGTTCCCCGTCTGCTGGAAAAGGTGTACAATGGTTTTGTCTCCAAGGGGAAAGAATTAAGCGGAATAAAAAAGGGAATCTATTTTTGGGCAATACGACTGACACGTCATTTCGAGTACAACAAAAAATACGGTTTGTTTCTTTCGCTAAAAATCAGGATTGCCGATAAACTGGTCTATTCCAAATGGCGTGCGGCTCTTGGTGGGAACATTGTATATGTGGTTTCCGGAGGAGCTTCATTACAGCCCCGAATAGCACGGGTACTCGGATTGGCAGGTATGTATAATTTGGAGGGGTATGGCCTGACCGAAACCTCCCCGGTAATCGCAGTGAACAACCCCGCATCCAAAGAAATGAAAATAGGTACTGTTGGCCCTGTATTGGATGGATTTGAAGTAAAAATTGCCAACGACGGAGAGATCCTTTGCAAAGGACCCGGCGTAATGAAGGGATATTATAAAGCGCCTGAACTCACGGCGGAAGTTATCGATACCAACGGTTGGTTCCATACCGGTGACATTGGCATCCTTGAAGACGGGAAGTACCTGAAAATCACAGACCGTAAAAAAGAAATTTTCAAACTCTCGGGAGGAAAATATATAGCCCCACAACTTATTGAGAATAAACTAAAAACATCAAATCTCATTGAACAGGTCATGGTGATTGGAGTGAATGAAAAATTTGCCAGTGCACTCATCTCTCCCAATTTTCCGTTACTGCACGATTGGTGCTCCAAAAATAAAATTCATTTTGAGAACAACCAGGAACTGATTAAAATTCCGGAAGTGGCCGACAAGATACAACAAGAGGTTCAGGCTATAAACAAAACACTGGGATCACATGAACAGATCAATCGCATCCGGCTGGTGAGTGAAGAATGGACACCCACATCGGGAGAATTGTCACCAACGCTTAAACTCAGACGGAATGTGGTGGCAGTAAAATATCAGCACCTGATTCATGATATCTATTCGGCCGGGAAAACAAATTAATGCTTCCCCTTATTCCATAACAATCTCCATGAAACGGGAATGGTAATTTCCCGGCAGGTTCATTTCAAGCTTTCCTGCCTTCACTTTTGTTTTTACCTTTCGTCCACGGTTGCCCAGGTCATCCAATACATACACAGTGGCTTTTTTGGGATTATCCAGGGTAATCCGGATCTTCCCTGTAACCGGTTCAGTAATGATTGGTGCTTCACCTAACTCCAGCACAGCAACCCGGTGTTCAGGCGGAAGAGAAACTGATGTGGCATGCCGGTCAGTGGTTTTATCACGATCTGCCGCGTTGCCATATTTTGTTCCGGTATTTCTAGCCCTGCCCAGGGCAGTGAGTAATAGTCTTTTACCTGTATGAATATCTACATCATCATCAACGGATGTCAGGGTTATCAACCCATAAGGAGTATCTGAATCCACAGAAATATGCTGAGCAGGAATCGTGATTCCTCCAATATAACCGCAAACTCCCTGTGTTCTGGGAGTATTGACAAGCATATAACCCTTTCCCCAGTCCCAGGTCAGCTCTCCGGTTATACTCCGGGCAACCTTGCCTTCCTGGTCGAGGTAAGCAGAGATATCTTTTCTTTCGTAATGAGGAGTTGTTTCCTGGACAAATTCATTCCCTACCTTACCGACTACTGAAAGCATGTGTCCATATTGATCGTTCTGCGGGTTTTCGGTACCGTGGCTCAGGAAAAAAGCCTCCGGCATGAAGCGGGACGGGATGGGTTTCGGTATATGGAGCTGTTCAGGAGAAATTCGCCGGATAAATACAGGTTCTGATTCAGCAATATCCTTACGATGCCATAACCTGGAAAGTGTTGGGTACTGCATCACCACGGAAGGATTCTCCCCCACATTAAAAAAGCCGTCACTCAGTCTTGTGTTTTCCCGGGGAGCACGCCTGGGAAGCAGTACAAACTGAATCAATCCATCCCACCCTTGCAACAACCCAATGGAAACCATGGAAAATGATGCCTCCATCAGGTGTTCGTTCCAGGCACCAATATTCCATTCACTCACAGTGTAAGGACGATTGATCACCTGCCGGGGCGCCAGGTTTCCAACAAGACCTGCCTGTGGAGATTTCAGCATGGATTCATTGTGCTGTACAGCAACATCGGTCCGCCATCCCCCTTGTGGATGATCGAAATAGTCGTGCTGGTCAAGGAAGTCCATGTGAGAATCTGCTTCCAATATATGTCGCATCGAATAGGAGTGACCACGCCAGTTGGAGCCGGCAATAGCCTGCTTGCAGCCAATCCCGCGCAAATAACTATAAGAACGGGAATAAAACCCGGTAAGCTTCTGATGTAAAAATTCAGTCTGATCCGACTTCCTGGGACGCATGGCTATATCCCGGTCATTCCTTTCCAGATGCCAGCCCGACAATTCAAAAACTTCAATGTTTCCCTTTTCCAGGCTTTCATCCGCAGCCAAAGCTGAGGGATAATCGTCAAACGTCCAGGCCTTGCGAAGAGCGTCGGTAGTTTTATATTTTGCTTTCAGAAAATCGGAATACTGTTGCCTGATCTCTTCCCAAAAAACAGGCAGGTCATTTTTAACCCAGTTTAATGCCCAAAACGGACTGTCTTCATTTTTCAGTTCAAAGGCAGCAAGTGTTGGATCGTCCATATAACGCAACCCGGTATATGGATTTACATGGGAATAGAATTTCTTCCATAATTCTTGTACTTCCTTCTCCATATTCTCATTAAAAAAGAGAATCACATGGCTGGATGTTTTCACTGTTGAGCCATCGGGGGCAGTCACTTCAAATTCTGTCCAGTATATGGGAGTTAACACCAAATATACACCGGCTTGTTTACACTGGTAGATCAGGTAATCCAACTTATCCCACTGTTCTTCGGAAGGAAGCCCAAAACCATGCGACCGGGCATAATTCAGTCCATGACGCCGCATCCATTTAACGATCCATTCGGCATCCTCCTTTTCCGGAAATGCATTGATCTGGCCACCTAAAAACCGGGCAGGGGTACCATCCTCAAAAACAAAACTCCCTTTTCCGTCTTGCTGGAGAAAACCATGTTTTCCACTTGGTTTGTCCACAAAATGACTGACATCAAGAATGCCACCGGCGGTAACATCATCCGGTTTGGGGATGTAGGGAATCCATTTTTTTGTATCCGGGTTGGTAAATCCTCCGGCTACACCCATAGCCTGATGGCTCCAGGCATTCAAGTCGGCCAGACCACCCTGACGTAACGAAGGTTTTATACTGTCTTCACTGACTACAGAAATGGTACCTGATTCGGTAATCATATCCTTCCCCGAATGACTGACACTTGTAGTAGAAGAGCTCCCATTGTTAGAATTCTGTATGGGAGTCCGGGCAATAGCTTGTTCTTGACAAACACCTGATAAACAATAGATGATTCCGGCAACCAGGATTTTTTTTAGATTCTTCATATTGGTTCAGTTTTATTCGTTTTATTTCACTCTGAGTGACATGGTTAATAGGATAAAGCAAATAGGACCCGTTGTTTCGAAGGTTTTCCTGAATAAATGCAGGTTCCCTCTTCCGGTTCATTATTTAAAGGAATGCACCGGATGGTCGCTTTTGTTTCGGTTTTAATTTTTTCTTCGGTTTCAGTTGTGCCGTCCCAGTGGGCAGAAATAAAGCCACCTTTATTTTTCAGGATGTCATTAAACTCCTCCCAGCTGTCGGCACGGAAAGTATTTTGATTTCGGAAACCGAGAGCTTTGTTGTATATACTCAGTTGAATTTCTTCCAGCAGGGTTTGGATATATCCGGCAACTCCCTCTATGGGGACTACTTTCTTCTCCATGGTATCGCGTCGTGCCACTTCCACCGTTCCATTTTCCAGGTCGCGAGGTCCCATAGCCAATCTGACAGGAACTCCCTTCAACTCATACTCTGCGAATTTCCAGCCGGGTTTTTTATTGTCGCTGTCGTCAAATTTCACAGAAATCCCTAATCCTTTCAGTTCAGCAACAATTGCATCAACCTGTTTAGCTATTAATTCCAACTGTTCCGATTTTTTATAAATAGGGACAATAACGACCTGAACAGGAGCAAGCCTGGGTGGCAGCACCAATCCGTTATCGTCGGAATGAGCCATCACGAGAGCTCCCATCAAACGGGTTGAAACACCCCAGGAAGTAGCCCAGACGAACTCTTCCCTACCCTCCTTGTTGGTGAATTTCACATCAAAAGCTTTGGCAAAATTCTGTCCCAGGAAGTGGGATGTCCCTGATTGCAATGCTTTACCATCCTGCATCAATGCTTCAATGGTATAGGTATCTATTGCTCCGGCAAAACGTTCATTTTCCGTTTTCACTCCCTGAATAACCGGTAATGCCATAAAATTTTCAACAAAATTGGCATATACCTGAATCATTTTTTGAGTCTCTTCTATGGCTTCCTCTTCTGTAGCATGAGCAGTATGACCCTCCTGCCAAAGAAATTCAGTCGTCCGCAGGAACAACCGGGTCCGCATTTCCCAGCGAACAACATTCGCCCACTGGTTGATCAGCAGGGGTAAATCGCGGTGCGACTGGATCCAGTTCCGGTAGGTATTCCAGATAATGGTCTCGGAAGTGGGACGAACAATAAGTTCCTCTTCCAGCTTTGCATCCGAATCAACGACAATCCCGCCATTCTCTTCATCATTTTTCAGACGATAATGGGTTACAACAGCACATTCCTTGGCAAAACCTTCCACATGATCTGCTTCACGACTGAAAAATGACTTGGGTATGAACAAGGGAAAATAAGCATTTACGTGCCCGGTCTCTTTAAACATCCGGTCGAGTTCAGCTTGCATTTTCTCCCAAATAGCATAACCATAAGGTTTTATAACCATACATCCCCTAACAGCCGAGTTTTCAGCTAAATCAGCTTTAATAACCAAATCCTGATACCATTGAGAATAATTTTCACTACGAGATGTTAATTCTTTCGCCATTTTGCTTATATTGGTACAAATTTTGCTTTTTGGTATTTGTTATATAGAATTCACAAAGAAAGTAAATATTTATTTTAAATAAACCGGGAGGACAAGTTATGAAATCAAAAATTACAATTTTATTAATGGCTGCACTCTTTTTAGGTGCATGCACTTCGGGTACATATGTCACCAATTCATACACCGATGACATATACTTTAACCCGGCAGATGTTCCTCCACCTATTGCTGCAGAATCGTTAACACAATTCAAGGAAGAACCTGTCGAAAAATCAGCCCAACGCATGATCTTCAGTAATATTGAAGAAAATGAAGAAGGGTCGCAAACCATGAGTAACTACATTTTTGACGGGACAGAAAGAGATGCTGATGCACTTGCTTACAGCATGGATCAATACGATATGTACGAAACCGACACAACCGTCTATTACAACGATGACGAAGTAAAATACGTCATCAACAACTATTACGACGGAGATGCTATCGATTATTCCTATCGGATCCACAGATTTCACCGCCCCAATTTTTACGATCCGTTTTACTGGGATTCCTGGTATTACGATCCTTACTTCTATGATCCTTACTATTATTCATCGTGGTATAGCCCTTACTGGTCATACGGATGGAACTATGGCTGGGGAAGCCACTGGTATTCACCCTATTACAGCTGGGGGTATGGCTACTCACCATACAACTACTGGTACCAGCCATATTATGGCTATTACGGATGGGGCAATCCCTACCATTCATGGTACGGAGGAAGCCACTGGTATGCTGACTCCGACAATTACAGGTACGGTCAAAGAAGGTCAACCAGCACAAGTGCATACCAAAACAACAACGGGAGAAGAGTATCTTCATCAGCTGTCCGCTCAACCTCATCCTCTGCCAGAGAGAGCAGTAACGGAATAACCGACAGATCAGTCAACACCCGCAGAACGGGTGTAACCACTGATTCAAGAGATGGAGCAATACGTACTCAATCAACCTCGCCACGGACAAATCTCAAAAGCAACGTGATCACTGAAAAAAGAAGAACAGAGAATAATTCTACCAATCAGGCTGTACGTAGCACCCGCACACCGGCACAGAACTATACCCGGCCAGGTACCACTACAACAACGAAAAGTTATACCAGACCGGCAACACGCACTACTACCACTCCAAGGGTAGTTACCCCGGGTCAGAATAATTCCACACGATATACACCGCCCAGCTCCTCTACATATAACCGGAACTACCGGACCAACTCTACCTATAACAGAAGCTCGAGCAGCAGTAATGCTACCAGAACATACAGAGCGCCTTCTGCTCCTGCTACAAAATCAGGTAGTGTATACCAAAGGAGTACTCCCTCAAGCAGCAGTGGCAGCTATCGCAGTAGCGGATCATCGCCAAGCTACAGCGCACCCAGTTCAGGAGGTTCCAGGTCATCAGCGCCATCCTCTTCCTCATCATCATCCAGATCTTCAGGAAGAAGATAACCTTGACGTTCCTAAATATATTATTAACGAATAAAGTTTAAAAAAATGAAACAATTCATAACATGTTTAAGCTTAGCACTTTTTGTGTCATTCTCCATTCAGGCTCAGGACTATACCGATGCATTGCGCTATTCAAATTTCCAGCTACAGGGGACAGCACGTTCCGGTGCAATGGGAAATGCATTCGGAGCACTGGGAGGTGATTTTACATCGGTGAGTATCAATCCGGCAGGACTGGGTCTTTACCGCTCATCCGAACTGGTATTCACTCCAACCTTTGGCCAAAACCAGGTGGAGACTTCCTACCGGGGAAACCTGATGTCCGACAAAAAATACAATTTCTCTTTCAACAATATCAGCTATGTAACATCTCTCCCGGTAAAAAATCAAAGTGAATCGGGTATCGTTAGTGTGAATGTGGGAATCGGATTCAACCGGCTGAAAGATTTTAACAGCACCATGCTTGCAGGTGCTAAGAATCTGAACAGTTCCTATTTAGACTATTTCGCCGATAACGCAACAGTTGGCAATTGGAGCGATTACTACGAAGAGCTAGCATGGAATACATACCTGATCTGGCCTTATGAGAATGATCCGGATGTGTATTACCACGATGTTGAACAAGCCGGATACGGACAAAGTCAACGGAAGAGTATTTCCCGGCAGGGATATATCAATGAATACTCTCTTGCCGGAGGACTGAACTTTAATCATAAACTGTACCTGGGTGCATCTATCGGAATTGTTGATGTCTCCTATAAGGAATCTTCCGAACTGCTCGAATGGGACGAACAAAATAATATTAACTTTTTTGATGAGATGCAGTTTAATAGCTATCTGAGAACAACAGGAACCGGCTATAACGGGAAAATCGGAGTGATCTACAAACCAATAAATGAACTGAGACTGGGTGCTTCTCTGCATACACCTACCTTTTATAATCTACACGACTTTTTTAAAACATCCATGAGCTCAACAGCTGCAGATGAAGATGGTGTGATGGGTAGTTATTTGGAAAATTCACCCTATTCCGACTACGATTATGATTTGGAAACCCCGCTTCGGGTTGCTTTAAGTGCAGCTTATGTTTTCGCAAACAAAGGATTGGTGAGTGTGGACTATGAACTTGCCGATTACGGGTCTGCTAGTTTAAGAAGAGGTGGCGATGGATATAATTTTGTAGATGAAAACAGTGAAATTGCCCAATTATACAAGAATGCAGGAACCCTGAGAATTGGAGGTGAATTTCTGGCAACTTCCAAAATCAGCCTGCGTGCCGGTTATGAAAACTATGCATCACCATATAATAACCAGGCCTTTGATGCAAACCAGCCCAACGCCAACGCTAAATTGAATATCTATTCCGCCGGTCTTGGTTATAAAAGCGGAGGATTCTTCTTTGATATAGCATACAGGTTATCGAATAATAAATCCTACGACATGCTTTATCCTGAACTTCCTACCGATTTTTACACACAACCAGAGATGGCCGAATTCGATGCA
>JAQVON010000100.1 GCA_028702595.1 Mariniphaga sp.
TTTATACCAAGTGGAAATACCTGTTTCCTGCCGTTCTTTTTTCGGGCGCTGTTTTTATTCTTTGGGACCTTCGCTTTGAAGAACTGCAAATATGGGGTCTTAATCCGGACTATATTTTAGGGATTTATTGGTTGAATCTACCCGTTGAGGAGTGGCTTTTCTTTTTGATTATCCCTTACTGTTGTGTATTTATTTATGAAATCCTGAACGTTAAGCTTCCTGTGTTTCGGAAACCCAATCTTCTTCTCGTTGTCAGCCTGGTGTTGTTGGTAGCATTTGCCCTGCTGGCCTGGTTTGCCCGACAGAAATTGTATACCTTTTTTACCTTTTTCCTGCTTAGTATTTATTTTGGTTATACTATTTTCAGAAACCATTTTAAATCCCATTTATTCAACTTTTACCTTACCTGGCTGATCTCTCTGGTTCCTTTCCTGGTCGTCAACGGCATACTTACAGCTTTCCCCGTGGTTGAATATAATGACATGCATATGCTGGGAATTCGGATTTTTACAATTCCAGTAGAAGACTTTTTTTATTTATTTCTGTTGTTGATCATGAATCTCACGATCTATGAGTATATGAGAAAGCAACAATTTATATGATTTTCTTAAACTAGGATCAAAGCGATTAGTGATGGTATTTTTTTATCAACTGGGAATATTTTTTTACTCGGTTATCATTCGGGTGGTTTCCCCTTTCAATTCGAAAGCCCGGCAGTTTGTTCGTGGGCGGCGGAATTGGAGAAAAAAGCTGGCTGCATGTATCGAAACCAATGGAAGTTATATTTGGGTTCATTGTGCATCGCTGGGCGAGTTTGAACAAGGCCGGCCTGTAATAGAAGCGATCAAAAAGCAATTTCCCCGCTACCGTATTTTATTGACCTTCTTTTCTCCTTCAGGATATGAGATCAGGAAAAATTATGAACTGGCTGATATGGTTATGTACCTGCCTGTTGATACCCGTAAGAATGCCAGGCAGTTCATCCGGATTGTTCAACCGGAAAAGGTTTTTTTTATCAAATATGAGTATTGGTATTTTTATATCGATGAGCTGAAAAAAAGGAATATTCCTTTTTATATTATTTCTGCCATATTCAGGGAAGGCCAGTCGTTTTTTAAAAATAATATGTTGGGGAAGAGGTACCGTCAGATGTTATTGAAGGTTTCCCACTTTTTTATTCAGAATGAACACTCAGCACGTTTGCTGCAAACCGTTGGGCTAAATAATTATACCATTTCGGGCGATACGCGTTTCGACAGGGTGGCAACCATTGCCCAAGGAGTTAAGGAAATCCCCCTGGTTGAAAAGTTTAAGGGCAGTTTTCCACTTCTGGTAGCAGGAAGTACCTGGAAGCCCGATGAGGAGTTGCTGGCCGGATTTTTAAATAAACAAAGCAGGCTGAAAACAATTATTGCTCCACATGAAGTTACAGAACCAAATATGAACAGGTTGGAGAATTTGTTGAAAAAGTCCTGTGTACGTTTTAGTAAAGCCAACGAAAGTGAAATTCATCAGGCTGATGTGTTAATCATTGATTCTGTCGGAATGCTGTCCTCACTATACCGGTATGGAGATGTGGCTTACATTGGCGGAGGATTTGGAGTTGGTATTCATAATATTCTGGAAGCTTCTACTTTCGGACTTCCAGTGATATTTGGACCAAACCATGAAAAATTCAAAGAAGCTGTTGAGCTAAAAAATTTGGGGGGTGCATATTCTTTGGAAAATAGCAAAGAACTGGAAAAAATATTGAATGATCTTTTGGCTGACCGGCATAAACTGTCAGAAGTATCGGGAATATGCAAAAATTATGTAATAAACAACACCGGAGCAACACATACAATCATTAAAAAAGTTTTTAACACGTAGCTCCTTTTTGCATCAATTTTGTGGATAAATAATAGGGCAAAAATTGGCTTTTATTTGCTATAGATTGTAATACTAAAAATTTCATCAAATGCGCTTAAATTCTGGCTTTTTGTAAACTTTTTTTTGGAAGTAACAGGTTAAGTTGCATATAATCAACACAATAACACTTTGAAGTTGATAACTTTTAGATTTTTTAATCTAAAAAGTATACCATTATTATGGTTTCTGTTTTATCTTGCGGTACAGAATTTCAAGTCAGAAATTTTTTATCATTTCAGGGTAATTAAATGAACATTAAAATATTAACTGGACACTATGGCAATTGAAGAATTATCAGTAAAGACTGCGAGCGGCAAGAAGACATATTCTCAGGAAGAGGCGGTAAAATCATCTCTTTCCTATTTCAGGGGGGATGATCTGGCGGCAAGGGTATGGGTGAATAAATACGCATTGAAAGATTCTTTTGGGAATATTTTTGAGCGTACCCCTGACGATATGCATCGCCGGCTTGCTAAAGAGATTGCTCGGATTGAAAAGCGTTATTCCAATCCTCTCACTGAAGATGAAATTTTTAATGTTCTGAAAGACTTCAGGTACATTGTTCCTCAGGGAGGGCCCATGACGGGTATTGGCAATGAATATCAGATTGCTTCCTTATCTAACTGTTTTGTAGTAGGTAATAATGGTGAATCTGATTCGTACGGGGGGATCATGAAGATTGATCAGGAGCAGGTTCAACTGATGAAACGACGTGGTGGTGTGGGGCACGACCTGTCGCACATCCGGCCCAAAGGCTCACCGGTGAAAAATTCTGCGCTTACCTCTACCGGTATAGTTCCATTTATGGAACGGTATTCCAACTCAACTCGCGAAGTGGCTCAGGATGGGCGACGCGGTGCTTTGATGCTTTCCGTTTCCATCAAACATCCCGACTCCGAAAGTTTTATTGATGCAAAACTGGAGCAGGGGAAAGTAACAGGTGCAAATGTCTCTGTTAAAATAGAAGATAACTTTATGAAAGCTGTGGAAGCAGGTGAATCTTATGAACAAGCCTATCCCATTTATTCTTCTGCTCCGATTTATAAAAAAGAGATTGATGCAGGAAGATTATGGAATAAAATTGTAAAAAATGCCTGGCAATCAGCTGAACCGGGAATCCTTTTCTGGGACACCATCATCAAAGAGTCGGTGCCTGACTGCTATGCCGATTTGGGTTACCGTACTGTTTCAACCAACCCCTGCGGGGAGATCCCACTCTGTCCGTATGACAGCTGCCGGTTGTTGGCAATAAACCTATATTCTTATGTGAATCATCCATTTACAAAAAATGCTTCCTTTGATTTCGAGCTGTTCAAGGAACATATTCATTATGCACAGCGCATCATGGATGATATTATTGACCTTGAGCTGGAAAAGATTGACGCGATTCTTGCTAAAATCAATGCTGATCCCGAAGAGGAGGAAATTAAAGCGGTGGAAAAAAGACTTTGGGAGAATATCAGTAAAAAAGCTAAAGAAGGACGGCGGACAGGTATTGGGATTACTGCTGAAGGAGATATGCTTGCTGCTTTAGGATTAGAATATGGCAGCGACATAGCAACTGATTTTTCTGAAGAGGTGCATAAAACTGTGGCACTGGAAGCCTATCGTTCTTCGGTTTTTTTAGCGAAAGAACGCGGACCTTTTGCTATTTATGACACGGAAAGAGAGAGAAAAAATCCGTTTATTAACAGGTTGAAAAATGCAGATACTGCCCTCTACGAGGAGATGGCGAAATATGGCCGTCGCAATATTGCCCTGCTCACCATTGCTCCCACCGGAACCACCAGTTTAATGACACAAACCACTTCCGGAATTGAGCCGGTATTCCTGCCGGTTTATAAACGTCGCCGGAAAGTAAATCCGAACGATAAGGATGTGCGTGTGGATTTTGTCGATGAGGTGGGGGATCACTGGGAAGAATTTATCGTCTTTCACCAAAAATTTAAGACCTGGATGGAAGTGAATGGTCATGATATCAACAGGGAATATTCCCAGGAAGAGCTGGATGAATTGGTAAAAGAATCACCTTACTACAAGGCTACTTCAAACGATGTAGACTGGCTTTCAAAGGTCAGGATGCAGGGACGTATTCAAAAATGGGTGGACCATTCTATCAGCGTAACCATTAATCTGCCATCGAACGCTACGGAAGAGCTGGTCGGACAGCTCTATTTCGAAGCCTGGAAAAGCGGTTGCAAAGGGGTAACGGTTTATCGTGACGGTTCCCGGTCAGGAGTGTTGGTTGCCGGTAACGGTACAGAGAAGAAGAAGTCGGGATTCCCGACCAAACGTCCTGAGATTCTGGAAGCTGATGTGGTACGTTTCCAGAATAATAAAGAAAAATGGATCGCATTCATCGGACTGATGGATAATAAACCCTATGAAATTTTTACCGGTTTGTCAGACGATGAGGATGGTATCCTGCTTCCCCGTTCCATCACTCACGGGTATATCATAAAAAGTTACGATGCCGATGATAATTCACGATACGATTTTCAATACGTGAATAAACGAGGGTATAAAACGACAATAGAAGGGCTGTCATACAAGTTTAACCCGGTTTTCTGGAATTATGCCAAGTTAATCAGCGGAACATTGCGCCATGGGATGCCCATACACAAGATAGTGGAACTGGTGACCAGTCTGCAGCTTGATAACGAAACGATCAATTCATGGAAAGCTGGTGTGGCACGGGCACTGAAAAAATATATCCCCGATGGTACACTGGCCGAAGACGCTCTCTGCGAAGAGTGCGGATCAGACGAAGTGGTTTACCAGGAGGGATGCCTGACCTGCCTGTCGTGCGGATCCTCAAAATGCGGGTAATTGAATAATAAGAAAAAACCAGAACCATTTTATGATTCTGGTTTTTTCCCATTTTAGGCTTCTGTCATCTTTTTGTATTCCTCAGCTGAAAGTAATTCATCCAGTTGAGATGCATCAGCCATTTTAATTTTGATCATCCATCCTTTTTCGTATGGATCTTTATTAATCAACTCAGGCTCATCAGCCAAAGTTTCATTTACTTCAACTACTTCACCCCCTACCGGCATGAACATGTCGGAAACCGTTTTTACGGCTTCAACTGTGCCGAAAGTATCTCCTTTCTCCAATTCTTCGCCTTCTGTTTCGATTTCCACGAAAACAACATCACCCAGTTCTCCCTGGGCAAAGTCAGTTATTCCCACAAGGGCAATATCTCCTTCAACACGAATCCATTCATGGTCTTCCGTGTATTTCAAATCTGCTGGTATCTTCATCTGTTTTATTTTTTAGTTTTGGTCAAATTTAATATTTTTTACTGATATGAGGATTTATGTGGATTCCAATTCACCTGAAGAGTTAATAATTTTGAAACAGAATCACCTTTTAAAGGTTATCATTTTGTAATATTGTACCCGGCAGATTATATATTATGGCTTATTCAGCTAAGGTAAATACAATAGACACACTCGACAGGGTAGCAAAGGAACTTGTAGAGCAGTTTTCTTCCCAACGGATATTTGCATTTTATGGGAAGATGGGAGCAGGGAAAACTACTTTTATTCAGGCTTTATGCAGGATTTTGGGATCAACCGACCGTGTAACCAGCCCGACGTTTGCCATTATCAATGAATACAATTCAGGAGATGGCAGTTCTATATACCATTTTGATTTTTACCGGATAAAGGATATGGAGGAGGCTTTTGATCTGGGGTATGAAGATTATTTCTACAGTGGTTGTTATTGCTTGATTGAATGGCCGGAAAAGATAGAGCAACTTTTACCTCAACACTATGTGGAAGTGAAGATTGATGTGCTGGCGGATGAAGGAAGAAATTTTACTGCACGAGTTGTTTAGTTGAGAAATACAACCTGGTATTTTTATTTTGAATAATTTAGCAGCAGGTTGTAACTTGTTGAATTTTTTATTTTATCAAAATATAAACGAATGACTACCCGGGAAGGAATGAAAGAGAACATGTCGGTTTCAAAAAACATGCTGATGCCCCAGGAGGAGATGTTAGAGCTGAAAAACAAGGAGCAGAAAATTAAGATTGGGATACCTTCTGATTTTTCCAAGGTGGAATACCGGGTACCCCTCACGCCCCAGGCAATTGAATTGCTTACGTCTTATGGCCATGAAATACTGATTGAGAAGGATGCCGGCAAAATGGCCAGTTACAGCGATAAGGAGTATCGGGAAGCTGGTGCAATGATAGTGGATAAAAAGGAAGAGATTTTCCAGAGTGATATCATATTACGTGTAGCTCCTTTCAGCAGTGATGAAATTGAGATGCTTCGGGGCAGTCAGGCTGTATTGTCCAATATGCAGATTCAGGCACATTGCAGCGAATCGATTCATCGGCTGATGCAGAAGAAAGTAACGACTATCGCCTACGAAAATATTGAAAATGAGCACGGTTTTCTTCCTATTGTCCATCAGATGAGCCAGATAGCTGGTGCAACAGCTATCACGCTGGCCAGCGAATACCTAAGCAATGCGCATCATGGAAAAGGAGTATTATTCGGTGAGGTAACCGGGATTACTCCTGCGGAACTTGTTATTATTGGCACAAGCACAGCTGCCGAGTATGCCGCCCGGGCAGCACTAAGCCTCGGTATCCTGGTCAAGGTTTTCGATACATCTGTTTACGACCTGAGCCGACTGGAAGAAAAGCTGGGACGACGCATATTTACCTCTGTTTTTTATCCCAAGGTGTTGCGAAAGGCCCTTACCTCTGCTGATGCTGTCATTGGTGCCATGCAGTTTAATACAGTACCAAAATTTAAAGTTTCCGAAGATTTAGTAAAACAGATGAAGGAGGGTTCAGTGATCATTGACCTGAACGCCAGCCAGGGAGGATGCTTCGAAACAACCCGGTGTACCGATCTGAATCATCCTGCTTTTATCAAACATGGTATTGTTCATTACTGCGTTCCTAACAGCCAGGCTATTGTCGCCCGCACAGCATCCATATCTTTGAGCAATACACTTATACCTATCCTCCTTTCCATTGGCGAAAGTGGCGGAATAGATAACTACATTAAAAATTCAAAAGGATTCAGGAAAGGCGTATATATTTATCATGGCATCCTGACCAATCCTGAGATTAGCCGGATGTTTCATATCCCCTCCAAGGACATTGATTTGTTGCTGGCGGTATTTTAATTTTCTGTTTTTACGAGGAGTGTCCATGAGATGGCATCAACTTTTACTTCACCAGAAACCATTTCTCCCTGGTTTTCATCGTTGAATACATCTCCTGTTATCATGATCCTGAATGTTCCTTTGGGCAGTGGTTGTACTATTTCTTTCCTGTTGCCATTAAAAATGAGTGTGATTTGCTTCCAGCTGTCGCCTGTTTTTGCACCATCGATACAATAACCTACTATGCCAAGTTTGTATTCTGTGCAGAAATGCACCGACTTTTGAAGATCAGAAGTACTGGTCATACGGAATGCCGGATGGCTTTTTCGCAGACGAATAAGATTTTTGAAGTATTCGAAAACATCGTAATATTTGTTTTTGCGGCTCCAGTCAATTTGATTGATTGAATCGGCTGATTTATAGGAATTGTGATTTCCGTTTTTGGTACGGCAGAACTCCATTCCTGCATGTAAAAACGGGATACCCTGCGAGGTTATGACCAGTGCCCCGGCTAGCTTTATCATTTTCCGCATCTCTTCTTCGGATGCTTTTGGGCAACTCAGCTTCAGCTTGTCCCAGAGGGTATAATTATCGTGACATGAGGCGTAGTTGATACATTGGCCGGGTTGGCCTGCCCAGGCAGCTATGGAGGTTTCCACATAATCGTAGACGATTTGTGGATGATGAACAGCGGCTACTATTCCAAATTTGATGCCTTCTTCACCCAGATCGAGACCGCTAATGAATCCTTTGGTTTTTTTATTGCTGTGGTTTCCTTTCAAGGCATCACGAAAGTCGTCATTAAATGCAGCTATTCCCGGCAGTTTTGAGATATTAGCCTTAACAGCCCGATTTTCTTCAGGCATTGGGCTCTGATCGGCTGCCCACCCTTCACCATACAAGAGTAATCCCGGGAGCTCTTTACGAATAGCCTTCATGGTTTCCAGATCATATATACCCATCAGGTCGAACCGGAACCCGTCAATGTGATATTCTTCTGCCCAGTATTTGAGCGAGTCGATGATATACTTTCGCACCATGGCACGTTCGGTGGCCAGTTCATTGCCGCATCCTGAAGCATTGGCAAACGAGCCATCGGGTTTTTGCCGGTAGAAATAGCCCGGTACAGTTTGGTTAAATACCGACTCTTTTGTAAAATATGTATGGTTGTAAACCACGTCAAGAATGATTCCAATACCTGCGGAGTGCAAAGCCAACACCAGTTTTTTATATTCTTTGATTCTGACTGTTCCGTCATACGGATCAGTAGCATAGGAACCTTCAATGGCATTAAAATGCAGTGGATCGTAGCCCCAGTTGTATTTTTCAAGTGGTCTTTCTTCATCTACTGTGAAAAAATCATGGGTGGGAAGCAGGTGAACATGGGTAATGCCCAGTTCTTTCAGATGAGCTAAACCGGTGGATAATCCTTCAGGTGAATGGGTATTCTTTTCAGTAAAAGCTAAAAACTTTCCTTTGTTTTGAATTCCTGAAGTATCGGAAATGGAGAAATCGCGCACATGAAGTTCATAAATTATTGCGTCGGTAACGTTTTTTAATTTCGGGTTTTTATCGTTTTCCCAATTTTGGGGGTTGGTTTTTACCGGGTTGTACACCATTCCCCGCAGTCCGTTCACTCCCACACAACGGGCGTGGATATCCGGGGCTTCATCCAGCCACTCCCCGTCGTTGATACGAAAGGTATAAAATTTCCCTTCATAATCACCCATCAGGATGGTTTCCCAGGTACCATCACCGTTGGAGAAAAGTTGTGTTTTATGAAAAGCTTCGCCACTTTTTCCATCTTTGTATAACCTGAACTCCACGATTTTGGCCGTTGGCGCCCAGATTTTCACCGTAGTTTTTTCGGGCGACCAGAACACACCCAGATCATTCCCTCCGTAAAAGGGATAAGTTGAAAAATCAATATGGTTAAATTTCCAGTCTCTCATTAAAAATTAAATAACGTTTTGCGCAATAAAACCTTCCTGCTTCCCAGTCTTTTCCCGTTAACTTCCGAAACCACAATCCTGACACGGGGTAGTCTTTTCAGCGTTTTGTCGAAGCCGTAAAACCGGTTCAGATCGATACATAATGTGTGACTTTGCCCTTTCATCAGATATAACGGGTATATTGAGGTGTTATTGATTCCTTTCAGTTTAAATTTCCGACTGTACCATAAACCGCTGAAAACCAGCAGCGGAGTATTGATGTCTACTTCTGTATTCCCGGTATTGATGATGGTAAGATCTAAATAATCGGGGTAGTAAAGACGATCTTTTTGTAATTCAATTTTTACTTTTTTTTGTTTGAACAATGGTTTTTTTAATCTGAAATTATTTTTTCCTGATCTGGTGAAAAATAAAAGTGCTATTCCTGTTACCACAAGAACGATAACTAACCATAACAGTTTATGGCCTTCTGGTCCGATTTCGTTTTGGGCTAAAACCGGCAATGCAGAAGAAAAAATTAAAAGGATGGTCATTACTCGTTTCATTTCTGGAATTTCCCTGCAAATGTAGCAGATTTTTTGGTTGTTTGATTCTAAAATACTTCATCACAGAGTTCACAAGAGTTAGGTATTCCTGTTGCGATCTTACAGGCAGATGAATTGTGTTGTTATGCAAATCATATTTCTGATTATTATCTCGCTGGTGACACCAATAATGGTCTTCTGATTTTTCTATCTTTACCTCTAAATAAAATTAGAAATGGAGAATGTCCACCAGATGATCTGGCATGCGATCA
>JAQVON010000101.1 GCA_028702595.1 Mariniphaga sp.
CTATGCTAAACTATAAAGATGTTGTTTAACGTGGCGGACAGAAGTCAAATTTTATCTAAATACAGTACCTTGAGGGTGGTACTGTTTTAACCCGGCAAGTGGTACCGTTTTAGACCGGCGCCGAAAACTATCCATGCTATCCGGATACATATTGGTGGCACATTTTAATACAACCTAATAATTTGGTCCAGTACTTTAGATGAAAGCTGTAGCATAAATGTTATTTAATATCAACTTGCATTGCGACAAAATTGCGACAAAGGCAAAAAACAAAAGGAGTCAGAAACTACTCTAACTCCTTGATCTTCAACTGTCGGGGTAGCAGGATTCGAACCTGCGACCCCCTGCTCCCAAAGCAGGTGCGCTAACCGGACTGCGCTATACCCCGAATTTTAATTTCACGGCGATTTCAACTGAAGCCTTTCAACCTGCGAAACTCCCAATCCTTATCGGGAGACGCTTAACAGAATGTGCGTTCATGAAAAAGCGGTGAGGGCGGGATTCGAACCCGCGGTACAGTTACCCGTACGGCAGTTTAGCAAACTGCTGGTTTCAGCCACTCACCCACCTCACCCTGATTCATCACAGTATGAAAAAGTCGTTAATTATTTACTTATTTATAAAATTCCAACCTTAAAGAACGTCTGTTTTTGGTGGGTGCAAATGTATTAATTGTTTTTTCATTGGCAAAATCTTTTGGAATGCAAATTTTACTTTTTTAAAAAAAGAAATCAGGATCATTTGTCTGCCGGGAAAAAAGGATGAATCATACCTCACAGGAACTTCAATCAATATCGAACTAAAGAAGGCTGTCCCGGGTTGAGACAGCCTTCTTCTTGTTATCAAATTTGTCATTTCCAATCTTATCCGGGAAAAAGTATTTCTTCAATAATTCTCTTTATACTAAGGAGATGAGCACACCTGCCGCAACAGCAGAACCAATCACCCCGGAGATATTGCTCGCCATACAGTACTGCAGGATATGGTTGCCGGGATTATGTTTCAATGCCATTTCGTTAGCAACCCTCGATGCCATTGGAACAGCACTTAGTCCGGTTGCTCCGATCAGTGGGTTAATTTTCTTTTCAGAAAATAGATTGTATACTTTCACTGCCAGAATTCCTCCGGCAACAGATACTGCAAAAGCAATGAATCCTCCAAATACAATGCCTAACGTTTTAGATGTAAGGAATACATCAGAAGTCATTGTACCGCCCACACTTAATCCCAGAAAGATGGTGGCAGTGTTCATGATTGGTCCTGTTGCAGCATCGGCCAGTCGGGCTGTTGAAGTACCTATCTCTTTCACCAGATTACCAAAAAGCAACATCCCAAGCAATGGAACAGATGATGGAACAAAAATGGCCACCACAGTGCCTAAAACAATCGGGAAAATGATCTTCACTGCTTTTAAATTCTTGATCTGCCTTTTAGGAGGAAATTTTTTGTCCATTTCCTTCATATTGATCTGAAATTCTTTTTTAGAGATCAACCGGTTTGCCACCAGGGGAATAATTACAGGCACCAATGCCATATATGAGTATGCTGCAATGGCAATAGGTCCCAGGAGGTGAGGAGCCAGCTTGATGGTGGTATAGATAGCCGTGGGGCCATCAGCACCGCCAATAATTCCTAAAGAAGCTGCCTCATTCAAGTCAAAACCCATGAGGACTGCACCGATCAAAACACCAAAAATACCAATTTGGGCAGCAGAACCGAAAAAAGCAAGTCTCAAATTCCGGAGCATCGGTCCAAAATCGGTCAAGGCACCTACTCCCATAAAAATGATGGGAGGTAAAAATCCGGTTTTTATAAGTGAATAGTAGAGGAAATTCAATATCCCGTACTCACTGGCAATCTCGAACAGGTTTTTGTAACGCCCGTTGCCCAGGTCAATATTCGAAGCATCTACGATCCCCATCTCCGCTCCCGGAAAATTGGCCAGCAACACCCCAAAACCAATGGGAACGAGCAACAAAGGTTCATACTGTTTCTTTATACCCAAAAAAAGCAGTACAAAAGCAATAATCCACATGATGACCGTTTGATAACTGATTACGTTAAAAGCGGTCATCTCAACTAAGCTCGAAAAAATATTATGCATTTGGTTATTGCAATTTTATGATTACATCGTCTTCATCAACTGAATCTCCATTATTCAGGCAGATCTCCACCACTTTTCCTGCCTCATCAGCAACAATAGCGCTATACGTTTTCATCGATTCAATGTAGGCAACGGTATCTCCTTTTTGAATCATGTCGCCTGTTTTAATCGCTTTTTCAGAAGGATCTTTCGTTAAAAAGAATTTCCCTTCCAGTGGCGAAATGATCTCTTTTACTTCGCCATTTGACACAACTGCCTGCTGTTGTAATGCCGGTGTTGGTGTTGAGGCTTCTTTTTGATCATGGCCATTTCCGTCACCATAGGATACATGAACAACATACTTTTCACCATTCACATCAATATGCAGTTTTTTAGGTTCAAAACCAGCGGATACAACTGATGTTTGGATTGCCGGAGATGTAGCATTGGCTGCTTCTGCTTTACGTTTTGCCAGGTCTGTTTCAAAGTCAGCCTTAGCCTGACCTGACTTATAGGCACGATACTGTTCAGGGTGCATGGCTAACTCGAACAGTTCTTCATCGTCCTGCCCAAAGTCCCAGTTATTCTTTTTCATCTCAGCGCGGAAATCATCAAGTTTATCCGGATAAAGATTCTGTGGATTTCCTGTATAGAACTCTTTTCCCTGTTCCTTAGCCAGTTTGATGATGTCGGGATGTAACTCTCCGGGAAGTTTACCCGACTTCCCAACAATCATATCCCAGATATTGTCAGCAATCATCGACCAGCGTCCTTTTCCTTTCTCCAGTTGAATAACATTCATCAGGGCGAGGTTCTTTACATACTGGCTAAATGGAGTTACCAGTGGCGGATAGCCAAGCATGGGCCAGATATGCGCTACTTCATCAAAGAGCTTGATGAGCAGGTCGTCCTGGCTCAACTCCTGTTTTCCATGTTTGGAAAGCCATTTATTGATACTGGCAAGGTTATTCTCCAGGTCAGCCATCAGACTGCCCATCATACCTCCCGGAAGACCGGGGCCAATCAACAGCGAATTCATCAACCGGTTTTTGGGATTGATATAATACCCCAGAAAATCATCGATAAAGCTTTGGGTTAAAGCACGTACCTTCATGTATGCTTTCATGTTAATATCCGGAACTTGAAATCCCGCATCTTTCAGCATAGCCTGCACAGCGAGTACATCAGCATGTCCGGTTCCCCAGGAGAGAGGTTCCATGGCAACATCGATATACTCAGCACCGGCACGGGCTACCTCCAGAATGGAAGCCATTTGGAACCCGGGACCGGCATGACCGTGGTACTGTACCGGAACACGCGGATGACGATCCTTGATATTCTTCACAATCTTTCCCAGGAATGCCGGCCGGCCAACTCCCGCCATGTCTTTTATACAAATCTCATCGGCACCCATCTCAATCAATTTATCGGCCAAACCGGGGTAGTATTCAACCGTATGAACCTCCGAGACAGTTAAACTCAGGGCTGCCTGTGAAATCATTCCTCCCTCTTTTGCATACTTTATCGAGCCTTCCAAATTGCGCGGATCATTCAATCCACAGAAAGAACGGGCGATATCAGTTCCTTGTTTTTTCTTTACCTGATACATTAGTCTCCGTACATCGGCTGGTACCGGAGTCATACGAATACCGTTTAATGCGCGTTCCAACATGTGTGTTTGAATCCCTGCATCGTTGAAAGGTTGGGTCCACTGCCGGTTTGCCCTGTTGGGATTCTCCCCAAACAGCAGGTTTATCTGTTCAAAACCTCCCCCATTGGTCTCTACACGGGCAAAACAACCCATATCAATAATTGCCGGAGCAACTTCCAGCAGCTGATCTACGCGGGGAACATACTTCCCCGATGACTGCCACATGTCGCGATACAATAAGCTGAATTTAATCTCTCTTGCCATATTAATCCTTTTTTTTATAATTATTTCTTTTCAATACTAGTTACCTTTCCTCGCCCACCGGTCACTGCCTCAACTGCTGCCACAACGGCAGCCATTGTACCTGAAGAAATAGCCCCGGTTTTCCCTCCTGCTTTCACCGGACCCTGTGGTGCAGGCCAGTACCTGTTTACAACCATAATGATGGCATTGCCTATTAATACGACAAGCCAAAGAATCAAAAATACCGTAAGCATCCCTACAAGTAATATTACCAACGCATTGCTTAAAACATTTTCCATTTGTAAATATTTTTAATCATTTTTTTTAATCACCATCACTCAGATCAAACAAGAAATGCCATCCCTGAAATTAAACAGAACAAATGTACAATTAAAAGAAAGTTAAACCTGCGTGTATCTTACCGGGCTGACCAAAGCAAAATATGTACGAAGACATTCTTTTAAAAATCCGATTCTTAAAAAATTAAGACCGCATAATCACAAAAATGAAAGTTTTTTTCCATCCGGAATAATTATTTATTAGAAATCCGATAAAAATTAAGAATGGGGTAATAACATCACCTGAATTCTGTTGATCCGTTTTTAAAATCCGTTTATTCGAAGTATTTTCGTGAAAATAAAAAAGATCGAACATGCCAACCATCAGATTTATCCGTATCATCCTATTCGCTCCGATTATTTGCGGATTCATTTTAATGACTACAAATTGCTCTTGTCAGCAGAACCGGGAAACACAAAAAAATTCGCAGCCATTTTCAGGAGAAAAGGGTTGGATATCCATGTTTAATGGGAAATCATTGGAAGGTTGGAAGATTACCGGGTTTGGAACAGAAGGGCCTGTAAATATCTCCGATGGAACCATCGTTTTAGGAATGGGCGATGGTTGTACAGGGATTACCTGGAATGGAGATTTTCCCAAAATGAATTATGAAGTCAGCCTCGACGCAAATAAACAATCGGGCAATGACTTTTTCTGTGGCATGACCTTTCCTGCAGGCGACTCATTTTGTTCATTGATTGTGGGTGGATGGGGCGGTCCGGTTGTGGGGCTCAGTAACATTGACGGATTGGATGCTTCGGAAAACGAAACACGAATGCTGAAAAAATTTGAACCCAACACCTGGTACAATATCCGGTTGAAAGTGACACCAGGAAAAATTGAAGCCTGGATCGATAATGAACAGACAGTAAATTTCTCTACCAACAACAGGAAACTGACCATCCGACCTGAAGTAGAACTCTCAAAACCTTTTGGAATTTGCTCATGGATAACTACTGCAGGATTAAAAAACATTCAATTTAAACAACTCGATACGGAAAATAAATAAAAGCCGTTAATAATTTTCAGTTTTCATTTTATTCTTTTGCATCAGTTTTGCTTTAAATCATTTATTTTGCACAAAATATTGAATAAAAATGGATCGGAAGCGGGCAAATGTGATTAAAGATTATATTATAATCACCTTTGGATTGTTACTATATGCACTCGGGTGGGTCATGTTTTTGATTCCGGCTGAAATTACCGGAGGAGGGATCAGTGGCGTTGGAGCAGTTCTCTATTTTGCTACCAAAATCCCGGTTAGTTTAACCTATCTTTCTGTAAATGTCATCCTGGTATTCATTGCCATAAAAATTCTGGGTGCAAATTTTGGAGTTAAAACCATTTATAGCATTTTGGTTTTATCCCTGTTCTTTGCTCTTTTCCAAAACGTTTTAAAAAACCCCATAGTCAATGACATATTTTTGTCAGCAGTACTTGGAGGTATGGCTTGTGGTGTTGGTATTGGCATAGTATTTTCCAGGGGTGGCAGTACAGGAGGCACCGACATTTTTGCCTTGATCATCAATAAATACCGGAATATCAGTCCAGGTAGAATTATTCTTTATTGTGATGTAATCATCATTGCTTCTTCCTACTTTGTTTTCCATTCAGCCGAAAAATTGGTGTACGGATATGTATCCATGTGGGTCGTTGCTTATGCGCTTGATTCATTTCTTAGTGGCGCAAATCGTTCAGCTCAAATGTTTATTATTTCGAAAGAATACGAAAAAATTGCAAATTTTATCAATCACGAAGCCATCAGGGGAGTTACGTTACTTGAAGGGAAAGGATGGTACACCCGGGAGAATACAAAAATTATAATGTCGGTAGTCCGGAAAAAAGAAACAAGTCAGATTTTCAGAAAGATACGTGAAATTGACCCGGATGCCTTTATCACCATGGGAAGTGTGATGGGTGTATATGGAAAAGGTTTTGATAAATTAAAAATGTGAATGAATTTCATGGAAAAACATAAATATCAAAAGGTGCTCTATATTGGACTGGCAATAGCCATTGCATTGGCTTCCTCCTGCCAGTTTAAACAAGGGAAGAAAAAAGGGGAATCATCAAATAATGACACAATAGTGGTCGCTCCCCCCCAACTGAAATACGGATTACCTGTTGATTCGTTTTTAATAGAACATGGTACCATTCGTCCGAACCAGCATTTAAGCCATATACTGGGTAACTACGGAGTCGCCATGGGCATAGTCGATCAGATTGCCCGGTTCTCTAAAGAAATATTTGATGTGCGAAAAATCAAAAGCGGGAACAACTATACCATCTTCCAAACTCCTGATTCGTTAGCCGAAGCTCGCTATTTTGTTTATGAAAACTCAGCAACTGAATATTATATTTTCGAGTTGTTTGATTCATTGCGGGTTTACAGAGGAGAAAAGGATGTTCATTCTAAACTTTGCTCTGCTCATGGGGTAATTGAAACATCCCTGTGGAATGCCATGAAGGACAATGGCATGGATCCCCTACTCGCGCTGGAACTTTCTCAGATATTTGCATGGAACATTGACTTTTATGCCATTCAAAAGGGGGATCGATTCCGGGTCATTTATGACGAGTTATATGTTGATTCAGTAGTTGTTGGAATTGGAGAAATATATGCTGTTCAGTTCGATCATTACGGAACGGAAAATTATGGATTTCGCTTTTCCCAGGATGAACGGTATGATTATTTTGATGAAACAGGTATGAGTTTACGCAAGGCATTTTTAAAATCACCTCTGGATTTCTACAGAATAAGCTCCCGGTTTTCGCATAGCCGTTTGCATCCGGTTTTGCGTATACGCCGGCCTCATCATGGGGTTGATTACGCTGCTCCTTCCGGCACTCCGGTGAAAAGTATAGGCGATGGGACAGTGATTGCACGGGCATACCAGGCTAACGGTGGAGGCAACTACCTCCGGATAAAACACAACTCGGTTTACACTACGGTTTATATGCACTTGTCAGGATTCGCAAAGGGCGTTGTGCAGGGTGCCAGAGTGAAGCAGGGCCAGGTTATTGGTTATGTGGGGGCTACAGGACTGGCTACCGGGCCACACCTCGACTTCCGGGTGTTCATGAATGGTTCACCTGTCGATCCCCTGAAAGTGGAAGCTCCTCCGGTGGAACCCGTGCATCCTGACAGAATGCAGGAATATATAACCCTGAAAGATTCCCTGATGCAGGAATTGAAAAAAATTAACTGGGATGAAGTGTATGCTGCCTCAAATTAAACTTTTAATCTTTCTTTTTGCATCTTTATCCTAAAATAAAAGTCTAACCTAAATCGAGATTCATGCAAACCAGACTCTTCAAATTGTTCGCAATAGCAATCATCATTGCAGTACCTTATGCCTGTAACAGAAATATCCCCGGCATGGACGACTTATATGCCTGGTGTATTGTTCCCTTCGATAACCAAAACCGCACTCCCGAAGAGCGCATGGAGATGCTTAAAAATCTGGGATTTAAAGCTTATGCATACGACTGGCGGGAGGAACATCTCTCTGAAATGACCAAAGAGCTTCAGCTGGCTGTCGAAAATGACATAGCCGTGCAAGCTGTGTGGATGTGGCTGGACAATTCTGATGCCGTAGGAAAACTTTCTAAAAACAACCAATCTGTTTTACAATCGCTGGAAGAATCCGGAATCCATACCCAAATATGGGTCAGTTTTCCTGAAAACCATTTTGATGCTTTCCCTGACAGTTTAAAAGTCCAAAAAGCAAAGGAGATGATCGGTTATGTGAGTCGGGAAGCAGAAAAGCAGGGTTGTAAAATAGGGCTCTACAATCATGGTGGCTGGTTCGGAGACCCGGATCATCTGGTGGAAATCATCCGGTCGTTGCCTGATCAGGAGATCGGAATCATCTTCAACTTTCACCATGCCCACGAATGGATAGAAGACTTCTCCGGCAAGGTAAAAAAAATGACACCATTTTTATGGGCTGTAAACCTCAACGGAATGAACTCCGAAGGCCCGAAAATCCTGCCCCTTGGTGAAGGATCCCGGGAAAAGGAGATGATCCACATACTTGAAAAAAACGGATTTCATGGTCCTTATGGAATATTGGGCCATATTCCCGATGCCGATGTAAAACTCATTCTTCAAGAAAACCTGAACGGATTAAAAACAATATTTTGAACGTCTTGTAATTATATGTAAATCAGTTAAATAAAAAAATACATTAGGTAGATGTGAATTCATACAGATAGCCTGAACATTGAAATAAGAACATTTAAAATGGGTAAATTGTTTTTCTATTCTTTATTAGCTGTTCTGGTACTCTCCTGTTCCGGTCAGTCAGCATTGAAGCGTGAGTACCCCAATGTTGTGGTCATTTTAGCCGACGATCAGGGATGGGGTGATTTAAGTGTTACCGGTAATACCAACATTGAAACGCCTAACATAGACAAACTGGCGAACACCGGAGTGTTCTTCGACCGGTTTTATGTTTGTCCGGTTTGTTCTCCAACCCGGGCAGAATTGCTAACCGGCAGGTATCATGTACGGGGTGGTGTTTATGGCACGTCGTCTGGTGGCGAAAGACTCGACATGGATGAAACAACCCTGGCCGATTTTTTTAAAACAGCAGGGTATGCCACTGCTGCCTACGGGAAATGGCACAATGGTATGCAGCCACCCTACCACCCTAATGCCCGGGGTTTTGACGATTTTTACGGCTTTTGCTCGGGTCACTGGGGAAACTATTTCAGTCCCATGTTGGAACACAATGGACGGATTGTGCAGGGGGAAGGCTTCATGGCAGATGACTTCACCAACCACGGCATTCAGTTTATTCAACAAAATAAAAATAATCCCTTCTTTCTTTATCTTGCTTATAATACCCCACACAGTCCAATGCAGATGCCGGATCGATGGTGGAAGAAATATGAAAATCTAACGCTGAAAAATACACACGATGATCCTGAAAAAGAAGATATCCCCTTCACTCGTGCGGCCCTGGCAATGTGCGAAAACATCGACTGGAATGTTGGTCGCATCGTTCAATCCATCGAAGAATTGGAACTCGCCCAAAGTACCATTATAATCTACCTTTCCGACAACGGTCCCAACAGCTGGCGC
>JAQVON010000031.1 GCA_028702595.1 Mariniphaga sp.
TTTCAGTCTGGATGTACCTATTCCTGATGATCTGTTTCCGCTTAAAATGGGTGAACTCATCGCTAAAAGCGGAAACAGTGGGAGCTCAGGCGGACCTCACCTGCATTTTGAACTCCGTGATACCCAAACAGAAGAACCTGTGAATCCCCTGCATTATTCATTTCCTGTGGTGGATAAAACACCTCCCCGGTTGTATTCGGTGATGATCGTTCCACTTCATGAATATGCCCACGTGAATTACCAACCTGAAAAAATAGCCCTCCCCGTGGTGGAGAACAACGGGAAATATGTTCTGAAAAATGATTCTCTCATTCCTGTATATGGTATGACCGGTTTCGCGATTTCCACCAACGACTTTTTTGATGGCTCAAACAACCGATGTGGCGTATATTCCATCAGAATGTTCTGGGATGGAGAGCTGTATTATTCATTTCGGATGGACAGATTTTCATTTGATGAGAGTCGTTATATCAACAGTCATATCGATTTTGAAGAATACATGCAGTCACAAAGCAGGTTTCATAAAGCCTGGATCGACCCCGGCAACCGGCTGGGTATTTATGATTATGTGCGCAACAACGGAATAGTGAGAGTGACGGATGGAAATATTCATCATGTACGTTTCGTGATCGCCGACCTTGCAGGGAATACTTCAACACTCGATTTTCAGGTAGTAAGCAAAGTCAGCCAGGTGGAAAGAAAAATTAAGCCATACAATAAATTGCTGAAATACAATGCTCCCGGTTCTTTTATAGCGGAGAATATACGGATCGATTTCCCGGAGAATTGTTTTTATTCCGATGTGCCTTTTGTGTGGAGATTTCTGCCATCATCGGAGAAATTCTTATCTGACGTACATGTGGTTCATAAAAATACTGTTCCCCTGCACCACAGTGCGCGTTTGTCCATTCAAACCGCGAATGTGGAAAAACGACTGCACGATAAGGTTTTGCTGGTTCGTGTAGATACCCTTACAGGAAAGATCACCGGAATGGGTGGCAGTTATGCCAATGGGTGGGTAACAGGTCAAATCCGCAGTTTCGGAAATTATTCCGTGGCTGTTGACTCCATTCCGCCACGCATCCTGCCACTGAGCATAAAAGATAAATCTGCTTTGACCGAATCATCGCGTATCCGGTTTCAAATTGCTGACGATCTGTCAGGAATCAAAGATTTTACAGGAATAATAGATGGAGAATGGGCACTGTTTGAATATGATGCCAAAACAGGGGTTTTGGTTCACTACTTTGATAGCGAACGGTTTACATTTGGGAAAAGACATAGTTTACACGTAACAATAACGGATAACCAAGGTAATGCAAGCTTGTATGAAGCCTCTTTCTGGAAATAAATACCTGGTTCTGGGAATCATGTCGGGTACATCTCTCGATGGCCTGGACCTGGCAGCTGTGGAGTTTTCTTATCGGTACAACCGATGGAACTTCTCTCTTGTTGAGGCTGAGACTGTGGCTTATTCCTCTGGCTGGCAGGAGAAGTTGAGAAATGCCCATAATCTTTCCGGTGAGGAACTCATCGGGTTACATCATGAGTATGGCAGGTATATTGGTCAGGAAGCTCATCACTTTCTTTTTTCTCATCAACTTTCTCCCGACCTGATAGCCTCGCACGGGCATACTGTTTTTCACCAACCCGGCAAAGGAATAACCTTTCAGATCGGAAATGGCGCGTCCATTGCGGCAGAAACCGGAATAACAACCGTAGCTGATTTCCGTGTGGGTGATGTGGCACTGGGCGGACAGGGAGCACCTCTGGTCCCTGTGGGTGACCAATTGCTTTTTCCACACTATACCTATTGCCTCAACCTGGGTGGATTCGCCAATATCTCCTTCGAAAAAAACCGGCAACGGGTTGCATTTGATATTTGTCCGGTAAACTTCATGTTAAACCATCTCGCAAAAGTACTCGGTAAACCTTTTGATAGCCAAGGAAACATCGGCCGGAAAGGCAAGGTGAATGAAGCATTGCTGGAACAATTGAATCAGCTTGATTACTATCGGTTGATGCCTCCTAAATCGCTGGCCAGAGAATGGGTGGATATATACTTCCTGCCTGTTATGGAGGCCTCCTCCTGCTCATTGCGGGATAAGCTTCGAACAGTATATGAACATATTGCCATCCAAATAGCTGCATCGGTAAGTGAGCCTGGGAAAATACTCGTGACCGGTGGCGGCGCATGGAATGATTTCCTGATAGAGAGAATCCGTGAAAAAACAAGAGGCGAAATTTTCATTCCATCTGACCAGCTGATCCTGTTTAAAGAAGCGTTGATTTTCGCTTTTCTCGGAATCCTGCGCCTGCTGGAAGAAGATAATTGCCTGGCTTCAGTTACCGGTGCCCGGCGTGATAGCTGTGGTGGAGCCGTTTATCCGGCAAAAAATGAATGATCAGAAGGATCATTTGGTTGCCTGGGTAATGGGTAAACCGTAAAAATTGTAATTTTGTAAATGGAACAACAGATAAATGAACTGATTATGAATAAATGGATGAAGCTTATGCTATTGTTAACTGTTTTTTGTTCTTTATTTTTTTTGCGTTGTACGATGGAGAAAACAGCGGATACTCCAGTGCAACCCTGGTCTGAAAACCCCTGGTTTTGGGAGTATAAAGGAAAACCGGTTTTGCTGCTGGGAGCCAGCAATGACGATAACCTGTTTCAGTGGCCGGCTCAGACACTGGTGCCTCACCTCGATCAGATGAAACAGACAGGGGCAAATTATGTGCGCAATACCATGAGCGATCGTAAAGACCAGGGGTTTGAACTCTATCCGTTTAAAATGCTGGAAAACGGAAAATATGATCTGAACCAGTGGAATGAGGAGTATTGGAGCCGGTTCGATTTTTTTCTGACCGAAACAGGCAAGCATGATATCATTGTACAGATTGAAGTGTGGGATCGTTTTGATTATTCCCGCGATCACTGGCCCGGGCATCCTTATCATCCCTGGAATAATGTTAACTATACCTCTGGTGAGTCGAAACTGGATTCTCTTTATCCGAATCATCCGTCCCGTAACGAACAACCCTTTTTCTTTACCACTCCCCGTCAGCAAAATAATGAAGTGGTGCTGAAATATCAGGAAAAATTTGTTGAAAAGATGCTTTCCTATACATTGCAATATGATCATATACTTTACTGTATGGACAACGAGACTTCCGCGGAAGAGGAGTGGGCAGTCTACTGGGCCGAATTTATACTGACCCGTGCTCAGGAAGCAGGCAGGGAGATTTTTGTCACGGAAATGTGGGATAACTGGGATTTAACTACTGCACACCATAAACGAACCTTCGATCATCCCGAGCGATATGCATTTTGCGATGTTTCCCAGAATAATCAGAAAAAAGGACAGATTCACTGGGACAATTTTCAATGGGTGAGAAGTTATGTCGCTCAGCAACCACGACCATTGAATACAGTAAAAACCTATGGCGCCGACGGAGGAACTCACGGAAGTACCAAAGATGGACTGGAACGATGGTGGAGGCATCTGCTCGGAGGGGTCGCCTCAGCAAGGTTCCACCGGCCGCCTTCCGGACTGGGATTGTCAGAATTGTCAATGAATTCAGTGAAAATTGCAAGAGAAATAGAGAAGGAAGTGAATTTTTGGGAATTAATGCCCGGAAATGATCTGCTCTCAGAACGGGAGGAAAATGAGGCTTTCCTGACTGCTATCCCAGGGGAAACATATGTTCTGTTCTTTTCAGATGGGGGAGAGGTTGGCCTCAATTTATGCGACACGAAGGCCAGGTTTAAAATTAAATGGTTCGATGTGCGAAAGGGAAAACTTGCTGCTGAAGTGGAGCTGAAAGGAGGAGAAGTGGTTACCCTTTCTGCCCCCGGAACACTCGAATGGGTGGCTTTAATCTCTAAATCATAAAATGGAAAGGTGTTGATTCGCAATTAGTTTGTTGTGAGTTTCCTGAATAAATCCCCGAATATAGCATCCCGGTTTAAACTGATAGCCATGCGGATGAAATGGCGCGAATGGTCAACGCTATAGGTTACCTGATCGGTGAGAACAGGGCTATGGATCAGGTCTGTTTTTATCCAGTTGGGGTTAACCAGCCAGGCCACTGCAGTAACATCCCAGATCACCTTGGAGTAGACATCCCTGCCTCCACTGTATTCCACAACAATATTGTACAGATAATCCGAAAGCTCGTTTTTACCTTCCAGGTGATGTTTTAATTCGGGTAATGAGGTATGAAAATGTGAAACTACCTGTTGGCAGGGCATGACAACAAAAGGCACTCCTGAGTTGAAGACCACCTGGGCGGCTGATACGTCCTGCTTCAGATTAAACTCTTTTTGGTGCGGCCAGTTCAGTCCGTTGCCACCCAGCCATACCACTACAATGTTCCTGATGATCCTGGGTTCAATTAAAATGGCAGACGCGATGTTGGTAATGCAGCCAACGGGTACAACATAAAGCGGATCTTCCGGACTGCTGGCCATGGCTCTTTTTACCAAATCGAGCGCTGCTTCACTGCGAACAGGCTTCGAACTATTCTCCAGATACCTGTCGGAACCGCGAAAAGCAAATCCCTCAGGCGACTGGCCTAACATCCGAAGCAACCGAAGAATCTCCTGGTAGCTTTTCTCCATCCCATCTGCTGGTCCATCAGACCTATTATTGTGATAGGGCGCTGCATAAACAGCTTCTAACTTGATTTTCTCTTTCGATAAAAGAGCATAAGCCAGCGCAAACTGATCGTCTACTTCATTGTAAGTGTCGGTGTCAAGCACCATACGTACCTTCCCCGTGGGTGGCTCAAGCTGTTGCAGACGGAAGGTTTCATCTGTTTTTGGAAAAGATTGAGCCATAGAGATGAACATCAACAACGAAAATGTAACCGTTAAACTTGTTCTCATCGTATTATAAAAATTAGTAAAACTTCGCGTAAAATAATTAAATTTTTTTCAGAATATACCTGCTCCAGGCTTTAAACAGCAAGATAATTTTGGTTGTAGACGACACCCTGTAACGTTTGTGCAGAATTTCCCGGGGAGTGGTTTTCCGGATTTTCTCTAACAGCTTCAGGTAGTATGTATAAGCAAGGTAAACGCCTAAACGTACATCCGGGTTCAGTTTGCTGATGCCTGTTTTTGCTTCGGAAAAATCGAATGCTATATCTTTTTCAATTTTTTTCTTCTGCTCTTCCGAGAAATTCTCCAGGTTAATCCCCGGGAAATAAATCCTTCCTTTGTCGTGGTAGTCAGCGCGGATGTCACGCAGGAAGTTCACTTTTTGAAATGCCTCTCCCAGTTTTCTGGCAGGGTAGATCAGGTCATCAAATTCTTCTTCCCTGTTGCTGTAAAAAACCCTTAAGCACATCAGACCAATCACTTCGGCTGAGCCATAAATATATATCTTTAATTCTTCAGGATGAAACGTTTTTTGGTGAAGGTCCATTTCCATGCTATGCAGAAAGGCTTCGATGTATTGCCGGTCTATTTTATAAGTATTCACCACTTTCTGGAAACTGTGAATGATTGGGTTGTAACTGAATCCGGCATGAATTGCCTGCCAGGTATCTTCACGCAGTTTGTTTAGCAGTTCCTCTTTGTTTTGTTCATGGAAGGTATCCACAATTTCATCGGCAAAGCGTACATACCCGTAAATGGCATAAATTGCCGGGCGGTATTTTTTTTTGAATAGCCGGATGCCCAGTGAAAACGACGTACTGTAGTTGGTGGCAGTGATCCGACTGCAATCGAGAGCGTTTTTATCGTAGAGTTTCATAATTTTCGATGCGTTCGACTGCTAGTTTTGAGCTGATGATTACCATAGGCAAACCGGTACCCGGTATGGTGGATGCACCGGTATAAAAGAGATTTTTATATTTTTCGTCCACATTTTTTGGGCGGAATCCGCCTATCTGATTCATGTCGTGTGCCAGGCCAAGCGCACTGCCTTTGTGCAGGTTGAACTGGTTTCGCCACTCTTCCGGAGTGTAAATGGTTTTAGTCACTGTTTTCGAATGAATGTCCATTCCTACACGCTGGCTGAAATCGGTGATGATGCTGTTCACAATCTCTTCACGGTCGTCCCAGTTTGATTTGTATCGTAAATCGGGTACGGGGCAGACAAAAAAGAGGCTTTCACAGCCCGGGGGAGCACAGTCGGGATTGGAACGCGACAAGACATTTACATAGTAATAGGGTTTTTCGAAAGACCCGGGATGGGTGAAAACCTTATGAGCATACTCCTTAAAGTTGCTTCCCAGGTAATAATTGTGATGATGAATATGAGGGATCTTGGTATCAATCCCCAGATAAAATGTAAGGGTTCCCATCGTCCAGCGGAGCTTGTCCAGCCTGGCCTCCGAGTATTCCGGCCGTTTCAGAATATTTCCTCTGAACCAGGCAGCGTCAGCATTGATGAGGAAAATATCAGCTTCCCATTTTTGACCTGCTGCATCGGTAAGCGATTTTAACTTGCCGTCGATTTCAGTGAACCCGGTAATTTCAGTGTTGTAATGAATGGTCATGTTTTGTTTTGCCAGCTCCCGGCATAATCCTTCCACAATCTTATACATGCCTCCTTCCACATTGAAATAGCCGTTATGGATAAACTCAGTATAAGACAACAGTGAGTAAACAGCAGGAGTATCAAAGGGCGTGCGGCCAACAAAAAAAGCTACCAGGGACAGGATTTGCCTGACTTCCTCTGAATCGAAGTACCTGGATACCTGCTGCCAGAAACTTCGGAACAGAACTGGCATCAGGGAAGGTGGAGCTTGCATCAGAGTAATGAAATAATGTAGCAGAGAATTGTAGTTGCGGCGAACCACCAGATCAACCGTGCCATCAAAGATTCTTTGCCCCGTTCGCAGGTATTTCCTGATTTTCTCTTCCATGCCGGGTTCTACCTCCTTAAACTCTTCTGCCAGCTTTGAGAGATCTTTATACATGGTATAGGTTTTCCCCGTGGCCAGAAAGTTTACCGTATATAACGGATCCAACTCAACAAAGGTAAAGGGCATTTCAATCCCTGCATCCTGCACAAATTCATCGAATTCGTATGACATGCTGAAAAAGCTGGGCCCCACATCAAAGGTGAATCCATCACTTTTCAGCTGGTTCAGCCTTCCTCCGGCACGACTGTTCTTCTCGACCAGCTCTACCTGGTATCCCCGCCTGGATAAGCGCAGGGCTGCAGCGAGTCCTGCGAGTCCGCTTCCGACAATGATTACTTTTTTGCTCATATCTCTGTCAGTTTATTTTTTCAAGGGATGGTAACAATCCTTTTTTTACCCAAATAAAATCAGGCTCCGCCTGGATTGCTTTTTCGAAATAGATCCTGGCCTGATCCTTATCTCCCAATTCTTTATATTTCTGTCCCACCATGGTAAGCAGGTTCAGGTACATCCAGTTATTTTTCCTGACTTCAGCTGATTCCTTCTCCATACCCTCCAATGCTTTTAAAAAGTAGTTCAGCGCTTTTTGCGGTGACCCTCCGAATATGGCTGGCATATAGTTCCATATATTTCCCAGTTCAATGTTGGCCTGGATATTGAGGTTATCTGCTCGTAACGCTTTCTCCGCATGCCCCATGCTGCGGGGACCCAAGAATGGAGCCCTCCACAGGTTTAAGCCTATTTTGAATCCATATGCTGCAGCTGAATAGGCGTGGTAATCAGCCGTTTCACCTGCTGCCTTTTTGAGATTTCTCAGGTTCTCATCCAGCAGTGACAGGATTTCTGTTGCTTCTGCTTTTTTATTGTTACCCAGGCACCAGGCTACATATCCATATTGATAATTAATCAGGTCAGTCAAAAAATCCGGTTGGTAATTTTTTTGTTTTTCCATGGCATCAATAACGGTTTTCCAGGAACTCATCTTCCCGGAAATATATGCCTGATAGATCTGTTGCCTGAAGGTTGTTCCTGAACTGTTCTGCATCGTCTGAGATTGAGTTGCATCGTTGGTTGTTTGGCTTTTCATTGCCGAAACAACATGGCCTCCTGTCAGCATAAATATGATTATCAGGTAATTGATGATTTGTTTATATTTCGTCCTTTCCATTGTGTTCTTTTAAGTTTTTTATTCTTGTAAGAAATAAAAATAATGATCCCCAGGAAAAGTTGCCTGGGAATGGCATACAACAGGTTTTGCCATACGGGCTGCCGGCTGGCAACAGAAACACATACGATTGTGCCTGCCATAAGAGCCAGTGCAATATAGCTGAAAATTGCGGACAGTCCGGAAATTATTGCAAAAATTCCAATTGTGCCTGTCAGCCAGTAAAGAAATGCGACCCAATGGCTTCCTCCGAAAAATTCGGCTACGCTTCGTGATAACCCGTGCAATGCTTCCTTCAGATTCTGGTACATGCGGCACCGGATGGTTTCATTCCCTGTCATACATTGTATCCTCAGGTGATTTGATTTGTAGAGCCTGGAAATGAGGATATCCTCCACCAACAGGTTTTTTACTTTTTTGTGGGGTAAAACCTTGCGATAGGTTTTTGCCCTGAAAAGCATAAACTGTCCGTTGGCTGCTGCCAGCGAGGGGCGTGGACTTATACGTGTAAGTATCATGGGAAGCAGAGAGAGTAGAATGGAATTCATGACCGGAACAATCATTTTTTCTCCAGGGGTTTGCATCTCCTGCCTGGGGAAAACAGAGAGCAACGCCAGCTGATGCTTCTCCATTTGAGCCAGCGCACTTTCTATGAAATTCCGGTTTCCCCGTACATCAGCATCAAGAAAGAGAAAGTATTCTCCGCTGGCTTCCCCTGCCAGTTGGTGACAGGCATGGTTCTTCCCTAACCATCCTTCGGGCAGTCCAACGGAATGAATGACCCGGAAACGTTTGTCATTTGCGACAAAGCTTTCGGCAATCTCCCCGGTACGATCGGTCGACTGGTCATTGTAAACGATTACTTCCATGTTCCGGTAGTCCTGTTGGATGAGGTCATTCAACAGTTGTACAATAGTTTTTTCTTCATTTCGTGCAGGGATCAGTACCGATACTTTTGGAGTACCTGCCATCTTTTGGTGTTTCAAAACCGGTGAATACAGGATGTTTATAAAGGATACCAGAAACCTTACAACCAAAAACAGAAAGGCAATATATGCAATCCCCGTCAGCATGGTTCGTCTTTAAGTGTAATGTTGCGAAGTGCACAACTCTGGTAGAACAGATTGTAATCCTTTTCGATCGTATGAATCGCTTTTCCGGAATAGTTGTACTCCTGGAAATGCATGAAAAGATAAGGCTTCACTGATTCAAAATAGTCCACCTGGTTGGCAGCAAAAATCATCTGTACATCATTTTTTAGATTCTTCAGCAACCATTCCATCCCTTTTTCAAAGTGTAAGGGCTGAATGTAAACGGATTCAAATCTCCCTTGCGGGAAAAAAGTAACCAGGTTGCCTGGATTCTGCAGCAGGTCAATACAATATTGTAGCGACCCGATGACGCCTTTTGAACTTTTTTGGATAGAAAATGCTCCGGTGTACTGAAGAAACCAGTTTTTCTTTAACTGTTCCTCCAGCATCATTACATGAAATTTCTTATGGAATTTTTTTCGGTTCAGCGATCCAATAAAAAATCCGTCCCACCAGCTAAAATGGTTGGCAACAATGAATATGGGTTTGTTGGTAACGACAACCTCACCCGACAAAATTACTTTTGAAAAATTACGCTTTATTTTTCTCCAGGCGTACCATTCAAAAAACGGATATACGAACCAGTGATGCCGGGGTTTGATCATGTTGAGGAAGTTAAAAAGTTCAATACCAAAACGACAAAAAATAAGAATTGAATCACGAAAACCGGTCCCGCCATTTTGTTGGAAAAGACGGTTTTTGTTTTTTGGAGCAGTAAATGGAACAGGAAAGCCAACAAGTACCAGGCAACAAAATTCTGAACCGGAATTTTCCCCCCGCTCCAGCTCCACATCCCTAAAACCGGTGCAGCCTGCTCCATTACCAGGTCATACAGTACCATCAGGATTGGAGCAAAAAACAGACTGGTGGTGCTGTCAGTAAACAACTTTTCAGTAATGATTTTGGAACAGTATACCAGCATTAGCCAGTTCATGCCGATCATCAGGGGCGTGTCCAGTATTTTTATTCCCAGTCCGCCATGGTAGCGGTAACTGCCAAAAATGAATCCGGTTTTTACTCCAACAACCTCAGCAAAAAAAGATACAAGAAAAATGATGCCGAAAATCAGCAATACTTTTATTGTGAACTTTGGCCGGTGAAACCAGATCAGAAAACCTAAGCTGAGCAGAAGAGCCAACGGGATTAACCGAATGAATAATTGATGGGTTGCAGGAAGAATAAATCCAACTATCCCAACCAGGTAAAAAACCGCCAGTACTCCAACTGAATATTTAATTGTTGTATTTTTCAAATCCATTTGTTTTGGACTTAAAAATAAACCTTATTTTTAGCATTCAAAGTTTTTTAAGTTCAATTTATAAAAAGAAACCCAAAACTGAGATCCGATGCATATCAGATTAACATTTATTCTCCTTGCCAGTTCAGCGTTGTTCTGGTTTTCCTGTTCAAAAACAGACCAAAACTGGACTCATTTCAGAGGGTCACAATTGGATGGTCATGCTGCTACGGAAACTGCGCCGGTTGCTTGGAGCGAGAATTCCAATATCCGTTGGAAAACCCGGGTAAAGGGGAAAGGATATTCCTCTCCTGTAATTTTTGGTGACCAAATTTGGCTGACGTCAGCCACCGACGACGGAAAAGAATTCTATGCACAGTGCTTCGATTTTGAATCGGGTCGTATTTTAAGTGAAAACACAGTCTTTATAAACGATAATCCCCAACGAATACACAGCACCAATTCCTATGCCACACCAACCCCATGTATTGAAAAGGGATTTGTTTATGTGCATTATGGTACATTTGGTACGGCTTGTATCAATACCCGGAATTTTAATGTAGTCTGGAAACGAGAGGATTTAAAGTGTGAACACATGCAGGGACCGGCTTCTTCTCCGGTTCTGCATAAAGATATGCTGATCCTTCATTTGGAAGGAACCCATGATCCGTATGTTGTTGCACTTAATAAAAAGACAGGGGAAACCATCTGGAAAAGTGTGCGGCCTAAAGAATTTTATGACCCGCTGGAGCCAGTTTATCGAAAATCATATCAAACACCTATTATTATTGAGGTCGATGGAAGGGAACTGATGATCAGCAATGGCGCCTTCATGTGCTTTGCCCACGATGTGAAAACAGGTGAGGTCGTCTGGACAATCGAATACGGATACGACTCCACAGTGAGCCAGCCCCTCTACTGGAATGGCCTCGTATTTGTCAACTCGGGTTGGATTTTTCTGGATAATTTACCCTTCTTCACCAGGCAATATGCCGTGGATCCAACCGGTAAGGGCGATGTGACACAAACTCATGTCAAATGGATGTACGAGGATGAAGTGCCCCAAATCCCAACACCGGTAATCGTAGATGGGAAAATGTATATGGTACACGACCGGGGTATGGTGACCTGCCTCGATGCCATGACCGCAAAAGTGATCTGGAAGGAAAAACTAAATGGCAATTTTAATGCGTCACCCGTTTATGCCGGAGGAAATATTTATTTTTTTAATGTGAAGGGGGACTGTACGATTATCAAGCCAGGTGATACATTTCAAAAAGTGGCAGATAATAGTATTGGCGAAACTGTTAAAGCTGTTCCGGCTTTTGTCCGGGGAAAAATGGTGCTGCGGACAGAGAAAAATCTCTATCTGATGCAATGAGCCGAAAAAGTTAAAGAATTACTCAGAAATCCCCAGGTTTTTAATCACCCGTTGCAACCGGCGGGTTATCTCAGTGGCAACTTCCTGCACAGAAGAATTGCCAACCGAAGTCATCGATGCCAACGGATCAACAGCCGCTACTTCAATATCCCCGTTGTCGCACTCCTGTACCACCACGCTGCATGGTAGCAAAACTCCTATGTTCCTTTCACTTTCAATCGCTTTTTTGGCATAACCGGGATTGCACGCACCCAAAATCTGATACCTTCTGAAGTCTTCTCCCAACTTCGCACTGAAAATGCTTTGCATATCTACTTCCGTGGGTACGCCAAAACCTTCCTTCCCTAATTCCGATTTTACCAGGTCAATGACCTCATCAAACTTTCTGTTCTTTAAAACAGTACTTAAATAATAGTTCATACTTATTTCTTTTACGTTGAGCACAATGGAGAAAACTTGGATGTCCAAAAAATTCCCTGCACATGATTACAAAAATAGATAAAACAAACATGTTAATCTTTAAACAAACAACTAACAGTAAAGTTTTCGTGGCAGTTACAACGAAATACGATTGTGTATTTTGTTGTCATTTCCTGGCAAATCCTGCCAAAATATAAATGAGTATGAGGTCGGGTACCACTAAAATAAACAATGGAGTGAGCCCTATTCCTTTTAGTTAATAGAGAATAACGAGGTACATGCATTCAAAAATCGATTGACCGCGTTCAAAGATATTATCCGGATCCACAACCAGTCTTTGTTTTTTTGTTGAATAGATAGAATTTCTTTTTAAAATTATATAATTGTAAATAAAAATAAATAAATAATAGAAATAAGGCAAATAAATTTTGTTTTTAATATCAAAATGATTTTCTTTGTTTGAAGAATTTAACGAAAAAATCAGGATATGTGTGGGATTGTTTGTGTATTTGCTTTAAAGACAGAAAGTTGGCAGCTTCGTTCGCAGGTTTTGGAGATGTCGAAGAAGTTACGACACCGTGGGCCCGACTGGTCGGGGATATATTGTGGCGAGAGGGCTGTCATTGCTCATGAGCGGCTTGCCATTGTTGATCCGGAGTCGGGTGGTCAGCCGTTATACAGCAAAGACAGGAAGTTGATTTTGGGTGTGAATGGTGAAATTTATAATCACCGCGAATTAAGGAGTCGGTTTTCTGACACTTATGAGTTTCAGACCCATTCAGATTGTGAAGTGATTTTAGCGTTATACCGCAGCAAAAAAGAGAAGTTTCTGGATGAAATGAACGGAATTTTTGCCTTTGGTCTTTACGATGAGCAGGAGGATGCTTACCTGATTGCCCGTGATCACATCGGGATTATTCCACTTTATCAGGGGTGGGATGAGTTTGGCAACTACTACATAGCATCGGAGTTGAAAGCTCTGGAAGGGTGTTGCAAAAAAATAGAAGAGTTTCCACCCGGGCATTACCTGTATAGCAAAGACGGGGAGTTGAAACGTTGGTATACACGTGAATGGAGCGAGTATGAAAAAGTGAAAGACAATCCTGCCGACATGGATGAGCTGGCTCAGGCACTGGAAGATGCGGTTCACCGTCAGCTGATGTCAGATGTTCCTTATGGCGTATTGCTTTCCGGCGGCCTCGATTCATCCATTACTTCTGCCCTGGCTAAAAAGTTTTCTCCCCGGCGGATTGAGGAAAACGACCAAATCGATGCCTGGTGGCCTCAGCTGCACTCTTTTGTGATCGGACTTGAAGGCTCACCCGACCTGGCAGCTGCACGTAAGGTAGCCGATCATATCGGTACCATTCACCACGAAATTCATTATACTATCCAGGAAGGACTCGATGCGGTCCGTGATGTGATTTACCATATCGAAACTTATGATGTTACTACTGTGCGTGCTTCCACTCCTATGTATATGATTGCCCGGTTCATCAAATCCATGGGTATAAAAATGGTGCTTACCGGTGAAGGTGCAGACGAAATTTTTGGGGGGTATCTTTATTTTCATAAAGCACCCAATGCCGAAGAGTTTCATAAAGAGAGCGTCCGCAAACTGAACCGTCTGCATCTGTACGATTGCCTGCGTGCCAACAAGTCTCTTGCTGCCTGGGGCGTGGAAGGACGGGTGCCGTTTCTCGATAAAGAATTTATTGATGTGGCTATGCGGTTCAATCCCGAAGAAAAAATGGTTAAAAACGGGCGAATGGAAAAGTGGTGCCTTAGAAAATCATTCGAAAAATACCTCCCGTCATCCGTGGCCTGGCGACAAAAAGAGCAGTTCTCCGATGGAGTGGGATATGGTTGGATCGATACCCTGAAACAAATGGCCCGCGAACAGGTGTCTGATGAAATGATGGAAAATGCCTGCTACCGCTTTCCGGTTCATACCCCCAGGAACAAAGAAGAGTATATGTACCGTGCTATATTTAGTGAGCATTTCCCCTCCGACCAGGCTGCGGCTTGTGTCCCGTCAGTTCCTTCCATCGCTTGTAGCACCGGTGAAGCACTGGCCTGGGATGCAGCATTCCAAAGGAATGCCGACCCTTCGGGAAGAGCCGTGAATTCAGTGCATGAGAAAGGAACAGTCTTCGAAGATGTGAAGAAAAATCAACCGCAAACAGAATGTACACAATGATGTATGATAACTGAAAAATAAGGCCTTCCCCACCATTGAAAATATGCTTCAGATGGGAATAATGATGCCCTCACCAGACTTCCTTATTTCGAAATTCAGAAAGAAATTTGAGTTTTTTGACAAACAACTCATGCTCCCTTTTTTATTGTTTAAATGATTTTCTATCTTTCGGCTGGATTTAATACAATTAATTTGATGATCATGAAGAAAGTATTGATTTTAATAGCAGTTGTTGGATTGTTTGCCTGCAGCCAGAAAGATAAAGGTTTTGAAATAACAGTGAACCTGATTGGTGCCAATGGACAGGTATTGTTGGAAAAGATTGAATCCTCACAATGGATTCCGGTTGACACAGCCACTATCGTTGATGGCACAGCCGTACTAAAGGGGAAAGTTGTGGTCCCCGAAGATCACTACCTGTCGGTTGTAGGACAGCAGGGCAAAATGATCCTTTTCGTTGAGAATACTGCCATGAAAGTTACCGGTGATGTGAGTAATCTGGAACTTGCTGTTGTTGAGGGCTCTCAAACACATCAGGAGTATCATCAGGTCAACACCAGGATACAGGAAATCGGCGATGAGTACATGGCTCTGTACCGGGAAGCCCGCGAAACAGCTGCAGCAGGAGATGATGTGAAAGCAGCTGAGCTGATGCAACAGGTGGAAATACTCTTTGAGAGTACCAATGACCTGCAAGCCGACTTCATTAAAAATAATCCGGCATCATTTGCTGCTCCGTATTTCCTCTCAAGGGTGCAATACGGAATGGAGTTGAATGACCTGGATAACCTGGTGGGCTCACTCGACCCGAAACTGAATGAAGTGCCGACAATCATTGCACTGAAAGAACGGATTGAAAAGCTGAAAACTGTTGCTGAAGGACAAATAGCTCCCGATTTTACCATGAATGATCCCGCCGGAAATCCGGTTAGATTTTCTGATGTCTACAAGCAAAATGAATATACCCTGCTCGATTTCTGGGCTGCCTGGTGCGGTCCCTGCAGAGCCGAAAATCCTAACGTGGTAGCTGTTTATAACGAATTCAAAGATAAGGGATTCAGCGTGTTTGGCGTGTCACTCGACCGGGATCGTGATGCCTGGCTCAAAGCTGTTGAAGACGATCACCTGACCTGGATGCACGTTTCTGACCTGGCTTACTGGAATAACGCTGCCGCCCAATTGTACGCCGTTAACTCCATCCCGGCAAGCCTTATCATCGATAAAAACGGGAAAATTATTGCTAAAGATAAACGCGGTGAGGATTTGCGGGAAACAATAGCTACCCTCCTGAAGTGAGTAGAGAATGACGAATGATAGTTTAATGACGAATTCATTCTGTTGAAATGAGCTTATGAAGTTTACCGATTGCACCTAAAAAAATCATGGACTGAGGCCAAAACCATAAAAAACTAACAACTTGAGTATGAAACGCAGAGATTTTGTAAAGACGGGTGTTGCTGCATCCTCCGGACTGTTTTTTGTAGATTCTCTACTTGGATGCATCAATCCGGCATTGGATAACCAGAAACTTCCGGAATATTTTGCCGCGTTCCAAAACCCTCCTGTCACCTCACGGGTATTCGTGCGGTGGTGGTGGAATGGAAACAGGCTGACAGATAGGGAGATACTCCGCGAGCTCGATGTGATGAAAGAAGCCGGGATCGGAGGAGTGGAAATTAATCCAATTGCTTTTCCCCGGGAAGCCGATGCTGCAGGCTATGAGAGCCTGGTGATTTTTGAAGAGTCCTGGCTCAACATGCTGAAGGTCGCCCTGCAAGGTGCCAAAGAACGGGGAATGATCTGCGACATGATCGTGGGCTCTGGGTGGCCCTTCGGTGCTGAATTCCTTGAAAAACAAGACCAGGTGCAAATGGTTACTATCGAAACGGTTGGCCTGGAGGGAGGAAGATCATACCGGTTTAAAGTGAAAGAACTCCTCGATAAAGTAAACCCTGAAATTTCTTCCAAAAACAAAACTCTTTATAAAGACCTGATTGCCCTGCGCCTCATGCCGGCAGAGTCAGACCGTTTCGTTGAGGGAACAGACCTGTTCAGCCGGGTAGCCAACGAAGAAGTTGATGTTGACGTGCCGGAAGGGAAGCATATCCTCTATTGCGTGGTGAAACTGACCGGTTATATGGCTGTCATCCAAGGTGCTCCCGGAGCATCAGGCCCTGTCCTTAACCACTATAGCAAGCCGGCAACGGAGAACTACCTGAATAAAATTTCTGGATTTATTACCGGCAAAGTAGGGAACATGGGGGATTATATCCGTTCTGTTTTTTGCGATAGTATGGAACTGGAAGGAGCCAACTGGAATGATGACCTGCCCGACGAATTCCAAAAACGGAGGGGATATTCCCTCTGGCCTTACCTTCCTTTTGTACTGACAAAAGTTGGTCACATGGGAGAACCTGTGCAGGAGGAATTCAGCACCCGCTTTTCCGGTGAAACCGAAGAAATAATAAACCGGGTACGACTTGATTATTACAAAACCCGGATTGAACTGTTCAAAGAACGGTTTGTCGATACCTTTACCGATTGGTGCCACAGGAATCAGGTTCTTTCCAGAATGCAAGCCTACGGGCGCGATATGCATCCGCTGGAAACAAGCATGGATATTGATATTCCTGAGTGCGAATCGTGGCTTGGCCGCGGCCCTACACCAGCTAATAAATACGTGGCTTCCGCAGCAGCTCTTGTCGGAAAAAGACTGGTGAGTTGTGAGGATATCACCAACACCACACGGGTGTTTATTACAACTCTCGAAGCAGTTAAAATGACAGGCGATCAGAGTATGATCTCCGGTGTTACACATTCCGTCCTGCACGGATTCAATTATTCTCCTCCTGAAGCTCCGTTCCCGGGATGGGTGCGGTATGGTACCTGGTTTAATGAACGAAATACCTGGTGGCCTTACTTCCGCCGTTGGGCCGACTATAAAGCACGTATGTCGACAGTCCTGCAACAGGCCGTCCCTCAGGCAAATGTTGCTGTGTTACAACCGCTGAACGACCTCTGGCTGAAACATGGACTCCAACGCGACCCCTTCCCTCACAAGTTCTACCCGCCTTACCAGTACGAAATTTGGAAAGCAATCCACCAAAATGGGGGAGGATGTGATTATGTCAGTGAGAAAATAATTAACAAGAGCTCCTTCAGCAAGGGAACCATGAACTTTAACGAACGTTCATACCAGATGCTCCTGCTCCCCGAAGTGGAAACCATGGAGCCCGAAACAGCCCAATCTGTTAAGAACTTCGCAGAGGCTGGTGGAAAAATTGTATTTATTGGAAAAATACCGTTTAAATCGCCCGGGTTCACTGATCATGAAAAAAAGGATGCCACCGTGATGGAAATAATGGATAACCTGCTGACTCAACATAAAGACAAGGTGCTGGTTTATGATCCTCCCGGAGAAGATATTGCGGGTTGGTATGGTACGTTGATGCAAAAACTGAATATACAACCTTATGTGCGTTTCAATCAGACCCATCCCTCCTTATCGCAGTGTTGTTTTGATCTTGACGGTCATCAGATGTTCTTTATCGCCAATTGCGGGCTAACTGATCATGTTCGTGTACAAGCTGATTTTAACATGGATAAAAATATGATCCCATGGGTTTGGGATCCCGAAACCGGAAAGAAATGGCGTTACCCTGTTCCTGCTGGTGATAAACAGATTATTCTGGAATTGCCCCGCGCTACCTCCCTGCTGATCGTCTTTGAAGAAGATGTTCCGGGAGAAGAATTTTTCCCTGTATCACAGCATGCCGACGGGGAGCAAATCACCGGGCCATGGCAGGTAAAACTGTATCCGGTCAACGGGGCAGATTTTGAACTTCAGATGGAGTCGCTTACTGATCTTATCAACAGGGAGGAGACGAAAGATTTCGCCGGCACAGCCATTTATGAGATCAGCTTTCCGATGGAAGCAGGCAAGCACCACCTGTTAGACCTGGGTGATGTGCAGGGAACCACGGAACTGTCGTTGAACGGAAAGGTCATCGGGGAGAGGTGGTACGGTGCCCATGTTTATGATATCCGGGAAGCAGTGAAGTCGGGCGAAAATAAATTGTCAGTAAAATTAACCACAATCACCGGAAATTATCTGAGAACGCAGCACGATAATCCGGTTGCCCGGCGCTGGGTAGTATATCAGCCTCTCATTCCCATGGGAATGATCGGACCAGTTAAACTTATGTAGAAAATATTGATTATGAATTCAAGAGAGCGATTTATCAGAACGATATGCAGAAATAATCCTGACAGGCCGGCCGTATTTGCTACATTCACACCCCAGGTTGCTAAGCGAATGTCGGAGAAACTGGGTGTGGATTATGAAGAACCCCTCGATTCCCTGTTGTCGACTCGCAATTCACATACCCAATTGCTCCTGAAACTCGGGAATGATGCCGTGGGAATAGCTGCCTGTGCCCCTTATGATGCCCCTACGGTTACCGATGAGAACGGAATCATCACCAATGAATGGGGGATGAAGTTTATCAATAAAGGCCTCTATAATGAATTTATTGAATACCCTCTGGCACATGCTGAAAAAATTGAAGATGTTGAACGGTATCTTTTCCCTGATCCGTTTGCCCCGGGAAGGTTTGATGAGGCCAGGAATGCCGTTGCCCGATATGGGAAAGACTATGGGATCATTGCCGATTTGGAAACCTCTGTTTTTGAAACAGCCTGGTACCTGACCGGACTGGAGAAATTTTTAATGGACCTGTTGGTTGAGCCTCCATACCTGAATGTACTGCTGGATAAAATATTAAATATCAATATCGAAACCGGCAAGGAGCTGATCCGCCTTGGAGCCGATATGATTTGGTGTGGCGATGATTTTGGTGGCCAAAACGGCTTGATCATGGACCTGGATACCTGGAGGTACTATTTTAAACCGAGAATGAGGAAAATGTTTTCCGCCTTCCGGGAGATCAATCCGGATATAAAAATTGCCTGGCACACCTGTGGCGCCGTGCGTCCGTTAATCCCCGAGTTTATTGAGCTGGGAATAGACTTTCTTAATCCGATTCAACCCCGCGCAGCAGGAATGGAGCCGCAGGCACTGATGAACGATTTTGGTAAGTCGATCTCATTTTTTGGAGGGATTTGCGTGCAGGACCTCATGCCTAATGGTACTCCGCAACAGATCAGAGAAGAAATAAAAAGAAGAACAAAAATACATGGCAGGGAAGGAGGGTATATAATCGCTCCTGCTCATAACTTCCAGGATGATACACCGGACGAAAATATCCTTGCTTTTTTTGAAGGAGTGAAGGCATTGTGATCTTTCCTTGTTGAATGTTTATTTTTACCAAAAATTATTGTGATGACAGGAAAAGAGCTCCGGATCGTTTTCATGGGTACACCCGACTTCGCTGTTGGCAGTCTGAACGCTTTGGTCGAAAACGGATACCGGATTGTTGGCATAATTACAGCACCTGACAAGCCTGCAGGACGAGGGAAAAAGCTTACTGAATCTGCAGTGAAAAAATTTGCCGTTCAAAAAGGATTGCCGGTTCTTCAACCTGAAAAATTGAAGGATCCTGCATTTGTGGAAGAGCTGAAATCATGGAACCCCGATTTGCAGGTTGTGGTTGCTTTTCGGATGCTTCCGGAGGTGGTCTGGAATTTACCCCGACTGGGGACTTTTAATCTCCACGCTTCGTTGCTGCCACAATACCGGGGAGCAGCCCCGCTGAATTGGGCTGTTATTAACGGAGAACCAAAAACCGGCGTTTCGACCTTCCTTCTCGATCACCAAATCGATACAGGTAAAATTCTCTTTCAAACAGAAACTCCTGTCGGGGAGAATGATACCGCGGGAGACCTGCACGATAAACTGATGAAAACAGGTGCAACTCTCGTATTGAAAACAGTTGACGCCCTGGCTGAAGGAAATTTCGAAGCCATACCACAATCGGAATGGACCAAAAATAATCAACTGAAACATGCTCCAAAGATTTTTAAAATGGACTGCAAAATTGACTGGTCAAAAAGCGTCCGGTCTGTCCGTAACCTGATCCGCGGACTCTCACCCTATCCAACAGCATGGGCTAGTTTGGTGCATAAAGTAAGTGGCCGGACCATAACCTGTAAGGTGTTTTTTGCCAATACCGTGATTGCTGCTGAAACCTCCTCGCCGGGAACCATCGATTCCGATGGAGAAACATACCTGAATGTGGCCTGCGGTGACGGATGGATTGAAATTACCGACCTGCAGCTCGCCGGAAAAACACGATTAAAAACTTCCCACTTTCTTCGGGGATTCCGGGAAATCCTGGATTACCGGTTCGAATGAATACAAAAAAATATGCCTGTCACCCTGTCATGAAACATGTCATTTAATCTAATCTGCTTTTAATCAATTTTTTACATGTAAATGTGTGATGAATTGCCGTCATTCTTGTGCAATTTTGTCCCGTTCTGCAGGGTAAAAACAACTCCAGTGATTTTGGTACAGAATATGATTAGGCAAATTGTCGATTTAAAAACAATTGTTTAATTATAAAAGAAAATAGCAATGGCAGAACTTAAAGGTAAAATTTTGGCTGGAAAAATCCTGGTAAAACCACAGGAAGCCGAAGAGAAAACACAAAGTGGGATTATTATTCCCGATTCAGCAAAAGAAAAACCACAGCAGGGAACAGTAGTTTTGGTTGGTGCAGGAAAAAAAGACGAACCCATGGAAATAAAAGTGGGTGATGTTGTTGTTTATGGAAAATATTCCGGTACCGAAATCCAAGTTGACGGTGAGGATTATTTGCTTATGTCACAAATTGACGTATTGTACATTGCTTAAATTAAATTAAAAGTAAATAGAAATGGCAAAAGAAATTAAATTTAACCTGGATGCCAGGGACAAGTTAAAATCAGGTGTTGACCAGTTGGCCAACGCAGTAAAAGTTACACTGGGTCCGAAAGGACGTAACGTAGTTATTGAGAAAAAGTTTGGTGCACCTCTTATCACAAAAGATGGTGTGACTGTAGCTAAAGAAATTGAACTTCCCGATGCATATGAAAATCTGGGAGCTCAGATGGTGAAAGAGGTGGCCTCTAAAACCGGAGATGATGCCGGGGATGGTACAACTACAGCTACCGTTCTGGCTCAGTCAATTATTTCAGTAGGTCTGAAAAACGTGGCCGCCGGTGCTAATCCTATGGATTTGAAAAGAGGTATCGACAAGGCTGTTATTCAGGTGGTGAATAAACTGGCCGAACAAGCCAGAACCATTGGCGATGATTATAAGAAAATAGAATCTGTTGCCAAAGTGTCGGCTAACAATGATGAAACCATTGGAGCATTGATCGCTGAAGCGATGCAGAAAGTTCACAAAGAAGGTGTGATCACCATCGAAGAATCAAAAGGTACCGATACATATGTTGATGTAGTGGAAGGAATGCAATTCGACCGCGGATATATCTCTCCCTACTTTGTTACCGATGCTGAAAAAATGGCCGCTGAACTGGAAAATCCATATATCCTTATTCATGATAAGAAGATTAGCATCATGAAAGACCTGCTTCCCATCCTGGAAGCTACCGCACAAACCGGCCGGCCTTTGATGATCATCTCCGAAGATGTTGACGGCGAAGCTTTAGCTACACTTGTTGTGAACCGACTTCGTGGATCACTGAAAGTCTGTGCTGTGAAAGCACCCGGATTTGGCGACCGTCGCAAAGAAATGCTGGAAGATATCGCTGTCCTTACCGGTGGAAGCGTAATCACCGAAGAAAAGGGGATGAAGCTGGAACAAACAACCCTGGAAATGCTGGGACAGGCTGAGAAAGTAACAGTTGATAAAGAAAATACTACCATCGTTAATGGTGCAGGGGATCCTAAAAATATTACCGCCCGCGTTTCTCAAATCAAGAAACAAATTGAAACAACCACATCCGACTACGACAAAGAAAAATTGCAGGAACGTTTGGCTAAACTCGCCGGCGGAGTAGCTGTCATTTATGTCGGGGCCGCTTCTGAAATGGAAATGAAAGAGAAAAAAGCCCGCGTCGACGATGCACTGAGCGCAACCCGTGCTGCTGTGGAAGAAGGTATCGTTCCCGGTGGTGGAGTCGCTTACCTGCGTACAGTGAAAGCTTTAAACGAATTGAAGGGAGATAACGATGACGAACAAACCGGAATCGAAATCATCAAAAGAGCTATCGAAGAACCTCTTCGCCAAATCGTTGAAAACGCAGGAAAAGAAGGAGCTGTGATCGTGCAAAAAGTGAGAGAAGGTAAAGATGACTTCGGATATAACGCACGTACCGATGAATTTCAAAATCTCTACGAAACCGGAGTGATAGATCCCGCTAAAGTAACCCGCATTGCCCTGGAAAATGCCGCATCAATTGCGGGTATGCTCCTGACTACCGAAGCAGTGATCATCGAAGAAAAAGAGAATAATCCACCTATGCCAGCCGGTAATCCCGGAATGGGCGGAATGGGCGGAATGATGTAAAATATATTTGAATTTTAAATAAAAAGCCTTTCCTGTTACAGGAAGGGCTTTTTTATGTGAACTCCTTAAATAATTTATTTATGTTGTATAACATAGATTGGGTTTTTTATTGTGCTGATAATAAATAAGTAATCTCATCAGATAGAATTAGTGATCATTTTTTTTTATTATTTACTTCCTTAACTTTACCCGTCAAAAATCATCCATGTGTGTTTATCCATGGCTTGAGGTTCCTTCATACTCCGCAAAATGGGAGCTATTCCCGGATACCTGCCGGAAACACATATCGTGCAATTCTACTGGCAGTATCTTTCAGAATGAATTTACTGGGCATAAAGTATACTTATATATTAATTAATTTTTTTTTATGAGATGAGTACAAATTTTAGTGATTTTATTGCAGCACTGGAGCTAAGAACACCCGGTGAAAACGAGTTTCATCAGGCTGTGGAGGAGGTAATTGGTTCGGTTTGGGATTTTTATCTGAAAAATCCACGTTATCAAAAAGTGAATATCCTTGACCGTATGGTTGAGCCTGAACGCGTTATCATGTTCAGAGTGCCCTGGATAGATGATCAGGGAATGGTCCGGGTCAACCGGGGGTACCGGATAGGTTTTAATTCTGCTTTAGGACCTTACAAAGGAGGTCTTCGTTTTCATGCCAGTGTTACGTTAAGCATTTTGAAATTTTTAGGCTTTGAACAAACCTTTAAAAATAGTTTGACGACCCTGCCTATGGGTGGCGGAAAAGGTGGGTCAGATTTTAGCCCGAAAGGGAAAACTGATGCTGAAATCATGCGTTTTTGTCAATCCTTCATGACAGAACTGTTCCGGCATATTGGTCCGGATACCGATGTTCCTGCCGGTGATATAGGGGTTGGCGGCAGGGAAATTGGATATCTGTTTGGACAATACAAACGGCTGAAGAATGAATTCACAGGAGTAATGACCGGCAAAGGCCTCTCCTGGGGAGGCAGCCTTATCCGACCTGAAGCTACAGGCTTTGGTGTTGTTTACTTTACCCAGCACATGCTGAAACAACTTGGAAAAGATATCGAAGGAATGACCTTCGCCGTTTCCGGTTTTGGAAATGTTGCCTGGGGAGTCATTTCAAAAATTAATGAATTGGGTGGAAAGGTCGTGACCCTTTCCGGACCTGATGGATATGTTTACGACCCGCAAGGTATATCGGGTGAAAAGATCGATTATATGTTGGAGCTCCGGGCAACGAATAACGACATTGTTGAACCGTACGCCAGGGAATTTGGGGTTCAGTTCTTCCCCGGAAAACGCCCCTGGGAGGTGCCAGTGGATGTTGCAATCCCTTGTGCTACACAAAATGAAGTAGACCTCGACGATGCAAAAATGCTTGTCAGGCAGGGGTGTACCCTCCTGGCCGAAGCCTCCAATATGGGCTGTACAGCCGAAGCCGCTGAATATCTTTCTTCTCAAATTGTATACGCCCCGGGAAAAGCTGTAAATGCTGGTGGTGTCGCAGTTTCCGGACTCGAAATGTCACAAAACAGTATGAGAATCAGTTGGACACGCGAAGAAGTCGACGCCCGGCTGAAGGTAATCATGAATAATATTCATAGTACATGCGTCAATTATGGAAAAGTGCCGGGCGCAGGAAATAGAATCGATTATATTAAAGGAGCCAATATCGGTGGATTTGTTAAAGTAGCCGACGCTATGCTGGCCCAGGGAGTGGTCTGATAAAACCCCGGGCTACGCCTGAAAAGTGTTTTATCCTGTAAAATTTAATCTATTGATAAGATTGAAAATCAACGCAGGATGAAACACTTTTCTATTTTTGTCAAAATTTATGTTGTGACATGCTGATTGATACTCATGCTCATATCTATTCGGAGGAGTTCCTGCACGATGTGGATGAAGTGCTGCAACGCGCCTACGATAACGATGTGAAAAAAATTATTCTTCCGAATATTGATTCCGGAACAGTGAAGCGATTGCTCGACCTGAACGATGCCTATCCCCATTTATGCTTTCCTCTGATGGGATTACATCCAACATCGGTTTCAGCCGATTTCCGGGAAGAACTCGAAGCCGTTGAATACTGGCTCGGGAAAAGGAGCTTTTACGGTGTTGGCGAAATCGGGATCGATCTCTACTGGGATCGTACATTCCTGAAGGAACAACAGGATGCTTTCAGGTATCAGATAAAACTGGCCAAACTGCATAACCTGCCCATTGTTATTCATGTCAGGGATTCTTTTGAGGAAGTTTATACTATAGTACAGGAAGAACAGGATGGAACACTCCAGGGAGTGTTCCATTGTTTTTCCGGAGATAAATCAGAAGCCCAAAAAGTTATTGACCTGGGGTTTCTTTTGGGCATTGGCGGAGTGGTTACTTTTAAAAATAACCAGCTGGCAGAGGTGGTGAAATCTGTGCCCCTCCGGCACGTGGTTCTTGAAACCGATGCTCCTTATCTCTCACCGGTTCCAAAAAGAGGAAACCGAAATGAGAGTGCATATATTATATATGTTGCACAGGAAGTGGCCAAAATATATGATATCTCCGTGAGAGAGGTGGCTGAGATTACCTCCGAGAATGCCAGAAGATTGTTCAGGATATAGGAGATGTGTAATAATATACTTCGGTCTTTATGGCTGATTCCGTAAATAACAAGCCTTCAGTCAGGGGATAACATGTAATTCCGGGGAAAAAGAAACCTATTCGTTTGTGTTGATAATTACTATGTTTGTTTCGCAATTTTTTATTATTTTGCGCCCCTTAATTCCGGGAATACCGGAATAACCCGGAGAGGTGCAGGAGTGGCTTATCTGGCACGCCTGGAAAGCGTGTGTACTGCAAAACGGTACCGGGGGTTCGAATCCCCCTCTCTCCGCAACATGATGAGAAAAAGTCAAAAAAATATGGGACTTGTGATGGTTTAAGTTGATATATTTGATATTTTCGCAGGGAAATGTGTTATTTGTATAGGATTTTATAGGGAAGTAATTCAAATAATGAATAAAATCAAGAAGATTATTAATTAAAAATTCAGATTAATTATGAAAAAACTATTCGCGTTCATGGCATTATCAGGGATGCTGTTTTTTTTGGTACAGGGCTCTGCACTTGCTCAGGATGAAGCAGCCACCAGTAACACTTCATCTGTTCAGCAGGAGCAGGTTGATTTTACTGCTGACCCGTTAGAAGAAGCAGCTGCAGCTGCTGAAGGAGGAAAATCACTGCACAGCCAGTTGAAAAAGACATTTATTGAAGGAGGACCGATGTTTATGTCGTTTGTGTTGATTGCTCTGATTCTTGGTCTGGCATTTGCAATAGAAAGAGTGCTCTACCTGAACCTGGCAACAAGCAATACAAAAAAATTGTTGGCGAACGTTGAACAGGCGCTGGAGAGTGGCGGTATTGAAGCAGCAAAGGATGTATGCCGCAAAACACGCGGCCCTGTTGCCAGTATTTTTTATCAGGGACTCGACCGGTTCGATCATGGCGTTGAAGTGGTTGAAAAATCAATCATTTCTTACGGTGGTGTTCAGGCAGGGTTGCTGGAAAAAGGTCTGAGCTGGATTGCACTTTTCATTGCGCTTGCACCTATGCTCGGCTTCCTTGGAACAGTAATCGGTATGATCGAAGCATTCAACGCCATCGAAATCGCCGGGGACATCTCCCCCACATTGGTTGCAGGAGGTATTAAAGTGGCTTTGATCACAACCGTAGGCGGTCTTATCGTTGCCATTATCCTTCAGATTTTCTATAATTACTGTCTGGCAAAAATCGATAGCATTGTAAATAATATGGAAGATGCTTCTATCTCTCTGTTAGACCTGTTGGTAAAATATCAATTGAAAAAATAAGCATTACAGATGGAAAAATTAGGTAAAATAGTTACTATTATACTATGGGTCCTGCTCATTGTATCTGCAGTGCTCGTTGTTTCCCTGATGGTTAACATCAGTGAAAATGAAGCCGATGCAACAATGGGGGGGTGGATCAATTCCAACCTGATCTGGGCTTATATTTTAATGGCTGTCGGTGCCGGCATTGCGGTTCTCTCGGGAATCTTCCACATGGCCACCGATATGCAGGCAGCCAAGAAAGGGCTGATCTCAATCGTATTCCTGGTTGCGGTTGCCCTGGTCTCCTACCTTCTTGCCTCGGATGCAATTCCACAATTCGCCGGAGTACAGAAGTTTATAAATGATGGGACATTGACTCCCAACGTGGCAAAATTAGTTGATACCGGTTTATTTGCGACCTACATCTTGTTGGGAATTGCAATCCTTTCTATTGTAGCGTCTTCAGTAACCCGGATATTTAAATAGTATTAACCGTAGTAAACAGGAAAATAAGTTATGGCTAAAAAAACACCTGAAGTACCTTCGTCATCATTGGCAGATATTGCCTTTATGCTGCTTATCTTTTTCCTGGTAACAACTACGATGGACGTTGACAGCGGATTAGAACGGAGACTGCCCCAATGGGTTGACCCTGAAGAACTCGATGACGATCAGCAAATTAAAGAAAGAAACGTTTTTGTGGTTCTGGTGAACCGAAATAACGACCTGCTGGTGGAAGGAGAGTACTCACGGATCGAAGAACTCCGGGAAAGGACCAAAGAGTTCATGAAAAATCCATACAACGATGAAGCTTTACCCGAGAAAGAACCTAAAGAGGTGCAATACTTTGGTGAAGTGATGATAACAAAAGGAGTTATCTCTCTGCGTAACGACATGGATACCAAATATGGAACCTATATCGCTGTTCAAAACGAACTGGTTGCTGCCATTAATGAATTGAGGGAAGAACTTTCAAAAAGTCATTTCGGGAAATCCTATAAAGACCTGACAAAGGAACAACAGGAATCAATCCGGGAAATTTATCCCTCAAGAATCTCAGAAGCTGAACCTAAAAAGGTGGGAGGAAATTAATATGAGTAAATTTAAAAAAAGTGGATCTAATGAGTTACCTGCCATTTCAACAGCTTCATTGCCCGACATCGTTTTTATGTTGCTGTTCTTCTTTATGGTAACAACAACCATGAGGGAAGTTACCTATATGGTTAAAATTACTCTGCCTACTGCTACAGAATTAAGTAAACTGGAGAAAAAATCGCTCGTTAGTTATATTTATGTGGGTGAACCCATACCGCAATACCAAAAAACTTTTGGTGTCGCTCCGCGAATTCAGCTTAACGATCAATTTGCCAACGTTGCCGATATCCAGGATTATATTATTGCTGAAAGAGAGGCACGAAATGAAGCCGAGAGGAACCAGATGATTACTTCATTAAAAGTTGATGAAAATACAACAATGGGTATCATCACCGATATCAAACAGGAACTGCGAAAATCAGCAGCTCTGCATATCAATTACTCCTCAAGGAAAAAAGTAGAACGATAAATCTTTTTTATTAACGTTAAAAAAAGAGGCTGCCTTTAAATGACAGCCTCTTTTTTGGTTTATTCTATGATTCTCTTCATGACCTTTTTTCCACCAACCGGAGGTTTAGCTCGTCGAGCTGCTCCCGGGAGATGGGAGCAGGGGAGTCGTTCATCACATCCCGGCCTGCATTGTTTTTGGGAAAGGCTATCACATCACGAATAGAATCCAACCCTGCAAATAATGATGCCAGCCTGTCAAATCCAAATGCAATCCCGGCATGAGGCGGAGCACCGTATTTAAATGCATTCATCAGGAATCCGAACTGGGCTTCTGCCTGTGCAGGTGTAAATCCCAATATATCAAACATCTTCGCCTGCAACGCCGAATCAAATATACGAACCGACCCGCCACCAATCTCCACGCCATTAATAACCAGGTCGTAGGCATTGGCCCGTACATCGCCCGGCCGGGTATCCAGCAGGAGTATATCTTCCGGCTTGGGTGAAGTGAAGGGATGATGCATGGCAAAATAGCGCTGTGCTTCAGCATCCCATTCCAGTAAAGGAAAATCAACTACCCACAAGGGACTGAAAGTACCTTTTTTGCGTAATTCCAGACGGTTGCCCATCTCATTGCGCAAGGTTCCCAAGGCTTCCTGCATTTTTTTTCGCTCACCGGAGAGTACCAACAACAAATCCCCTGGCTCAGCACCGGTTTTTTGGGCCCATTTAGCCAACTCCGTGGCAGGATAAAACTTATCGACCGATGATTTAAATGATCCATCGCTGTTGTATTTTACGTAAACCATACCCCGGGCGCCAATCTGCGGTCGTTTTACCCATTCGGTCAACTCATCCAATTGCTTACGTGTATATTCACTACACCCTTTCACGCAGATCGCTCCGATATATCCGGCTTCATCAAAGATGGAAAAACCTTTCCCCCGCACCAAATCCGACAAATCGTTCAGTAACATGTCAAAGCGGATGTCCGGCTTATCGGAGCCATAACGCTCCATCGCCTCACTGTATGACATACGTGGAAAATCGGAAATCTCCTGACCAAGTACCTCGCGAAAGACATACCTGGTCAGCCCCTCAAAAGTGCACAACACATCTTCCTGCTCCACAAATGACATCTCACAGTCAATCTGGGTAAACTCGGGCTGGCGGTCGGCTCGAAGGTCCTCATCCCGGAAGCATTTTACAATCTGAAAATATTTGTCAAATCCGGCAACCATCAGCAGCTGCTTAAAAATCTGAGGAGACTGTGGTAAAGCATAAAACTCACCAGGATTCATCCTGGAAGGTACAACAAAGTCGCGTGCCCCTTCAGGAGTTGACTTGATGAGAACCGGAGTTTCCGTCTCAATAAACCCTTCGTTGTTCAGAAATGAACGGACTGCATGAGCCATCTGAGCACGTAGTTCCAGGTTTTTACGTACGTATCCCCGTCTTAAATCCAGGTACCTGTACTTCATGCGCAGGTCGTCACCTCCGTCGGTGTCGTCCTGAATGGTGAATGGTGGTACGGCAGAAGGACTCAGAATATTTATGGCTGACAGCTCAATCTCCACGTCACCGGTTGAGATGTTTTTGTTTTTGCTTGACCTCTCCCTCACCTTCCCTGTGGCCTGGATGACATACTCCCGTCCCAGCGTTTCAAGTATAGCCTTAACCTCACCGGAAGTATGCTCATCGGTGATTAGCTGGGTAATGCCATAGCGGTCGCGCAGGTCAATAAATGACATGGCTCCTAAATCGCGCACCCGTTGTACCCAGCCGGCAAGCGTAACGGTATGACCGGTATGCTCCAGTCTTAATTCTCCACAAGTATGTGTTCTGTACATAGTCCCCATTTTTAGTTGAACTGCGAAAATAAGAAGATTTTAGCAATTAATCCGACTAATATTTGATATTCATCTCGATGTTATGTGCTACTTTTAGCCTGTTTTTGGTACAACCTGACCTTGGTATGATCCTTTAACCTGTTGTACCGTATTTAATCAATTGCATTGTAGAAGTTATGGAGCCATTCGATGATGTGTATTTTATGAAAAAAGCTTTTGCTGAAGCACTTTTTGCTTTTGAGGAAGGAGAGGTGCCGGTGGGAGCTGTAATTGTAGCAAACCGGAAGGTGATTGCCCGGGCACACAACTTAACGGAAACTTTAAATGATGTGACAGCTCATGCTGAGATGCAGGCTATTACGGCTGCTGCTAACCTGTTGGGTGGGAAATACCTGAACGATTGTACCCTGTATGTTACGTTGGAACCCTGCGCTATGTGTGCAGCTGCTCTGGGCTGGGCACAGACAGGTAAGGTCGTTTATGGAGCTTCCGACCCCAAAAAAGGATATAACAAGTTTGCACCCCACGTTCTCCATCCCAAAACCGAAGTGGTTGGTGGTGTACTGAAAACTGAATGTGCCGAACTGATCCAGGAGTTTTTTAAGCAAAAACGATAATACAGCTGTATGAAAGGGAGCTTCCCAATGGATTGTCTTCGGTTTTGCCGGTTGCCCGGAATAATGGAAGTTTTCAAACAGGAGTAATCCGGAAGCCTGCTTTTTCCAGATGCTCCCAATAGGCAGGGTACGATTTGGTGACAACCATCGGATCATCCACGATGAGTGGTGACCCGGTCAGGGCCAGTGGGGCAAAAGCCAGCGCCATGCGATGGTCGTGATAGGTGTGAATGACCGGAATTTTTCCTCTTTCCAAAGCGATTAGCACTCCATTCCACGCCAGTTCACCATCGCCGGGTTCAGTTAACCCTGCTCCAAACTTTGCCAGCTCGGAACGAAGGGCTGCAATGCGGTCGGTCTCTTTGATCTTTAATGTTTTTAATCCTGAAAAGTGAAAGGGAATTTTCAGCGCCACACACAGGCATGCCATAGTTTGGGCAATATCGGGGTTTTCAATAAAATCGAGCACCAGCCTGGAAGGAATCACCGGACTGTGTTTTGAAATTCTAATTCCTCCTTTTGCCTGCTCCGAATGGATGCCAAACAGTTCAAACCAGCCGGCAATTTGGGAATCCCCCTGTAGGCTTTCCAGATGCAGGTTGCTTAAAAATACCTGACCTTCGCCGGCCAGCGCAAGCATCTGGTACCAGTAAGAGGCTCCCGACCAGTCGGCTTCTACAGTAAACTCCTGAGGATTATAGGACTGCTCCTTTATCCTGATGGTGTCTCCCTCCCATTCCGTATGAATTCCAAACCGGCTCATGAGCCGGAGTGTCATCTCAATATAAGCACGGGAAGTAACCCGACCGGTTAACTGGATGACCAATCCGTTTTTTAACACGGGGGCAATCATAAGCAAAGCAGAGATGTACTGACTGGATATGCTCCCATCTAGCTCCAATGTGGTGCCGGTTAGCTCCGACCCGGTTATTCTTAATGGCGGAAAACCTTCTTCCTCCAGGTAGTCTATTCGTGCACCTAAACACTTTAATGCTTCCACCAGGATTTTTACAGGTCTTTGCTTCATCCGGTCCGATCCGGTCAGTTCCCATTCCCCTGTGGTTTGCGCAAGAAATGCCGTGAGAAACCGCATAGCCGTGCCTGCATGCCCGATGTCAATCCTGCTTTCCCGTAAGGTAAGAGCCTGATGCAAAATACGGGTGTCATCCGAATCGGAAAGATGGTGTACCCGGCCGGCATGTTGACACAGAGCATGTATGATCAGTACCCGGTTGCTGATGCTTTTCGATGCCGGTATAGAAATACTCGCATTTAACCTGTTTTTTATGGCAGTTACCTGATACTTCATACTGAATAATTACGGCAAATTATAATTCGTTTCAGAAAGCTTTATAATTTATGGTAGTCCTGCAGGGCATCCATGATCAATTCTTTGCTGCAGTCCTGGTTGATTTTTACCTTCCCCAGATCTGAGATGAGAGTAAAATTGATCCTTCCCATCTCATTCTTCTTGTCGTGTGTCATCCGCTCAAACAGCCGCTGAAAATCATCTTCATGGATGGTGAATTTTCCGTAGTGTTCCAGTATCCATTGTGTTAATGGAGAGAGGTGGGTTTCATCCAGTCCGCAAATTTTCACAGAAAGGAACAGTTCTATGATCATTCCCCAGGCTACAGCGTAGCCATGCAAAACCGGCCGGTTCTGTTCCATAGCCAGGCTTTCCAGTGCGTGACCTGCCGTGTGTCCAAAGTTCAGTGATTTGCGGATATTTTTTTCTGTGGGATCATTGATCACAAAATATTCCTTGATATTTACCGAATGTTGAATAATGGGTAACAGACTTTTGTAATTGATGTTGTTCAGATCAAAATGGATCAGCTCATCCAGGTGGTCGGGATTTTTGATCAGACCGTGTTTGATCATCTCGGCAAAACCCGACAAAAAATTGGCATGATCAAGGGTACTCAGGAATTCTGTATCGATAAGAACAGCAACGGGCTCTTTGAAGTTGCCGATTTCATTTTTCAACCCGTTAAAGTTGATGCCTGTTTTGCCTCCCACCGATGCATCCACCTGGGAAAGCAGGGTGGTGGGTATGTGAATGAAGTCGATCCCCCTTTTGAAGGTTGACGCGGCAAATCCCGCCAGGTCAGTGAGCATGCCTCCGCCAATATTGATCAGCAACGATTTCCTGTCAGCTCCATGCTGAGATAAATACTCCCAGATTTGAACAACCGAACTGAGCTTTTTGTTGGTTTCACCCGAAGGAAGAACTATTTTCCGAATGGCAAATGTGCGCATGAGCTCCCCGAACCTGGAACCCCATAACTTGTCGACATTTTCTTCGGTAGCCAGGAATACTTTCCCTGTTTCATAGCCTTTTATCCACTCTGTCAGATTTTCATTTGGCGAGTTGCTGAAAATAATTTTCGAATATATTTTTGAATTATCCATGGTTTGATGCTAAATTGCGGTAAAGTTATAATAATTTTGTTTTGTCTATTTTTAGTTACCCATGACTTCTGCATTTTTTGATTGTTTATAATCATGATTATTTCAAATAAAAAAGAAACAATTTTCCTTCGGCGTCTTTTTTACCTGGTTTGCCTGGGAGTGGCAATCGGTGTACTGGCCCTCTTCCTGCTGGATTATCTAATCCCTGCCCTGATGGTTGCCGGTTTTTTTGCACTTTGGTTTCTATTCTTTCAGTTTGCTGATTTTCAGTTTATTGAGTTTAGTGATGCCGATGGTAAAATCGTTTTGCGTTATCATAAAGTGGTTCATTTTGGAAAGATCAGCTATCATTCCATTGAGTTTCCACAAAAGATTTTACACCATGCCCGTTTTGATGGCTCCGTTTTCGGGAAGTTATCTGATTTGACTATTGTGGTGAAAACCCGGAGGGGGATAGCCGATTATCCTTCAGTGAGTTTAAGTGCACTGCCAAAGGATAAGCGAATAAAGATCCGGGAGGCGTTGCTACGAATCGCGGGTATTTAATTTTTTTCTCCAAACACATGAAAACAGATGAATTGTATTACAAGTTGGCGCTATCGATGATCCCGGGAATTGGCGGTGTGTTGGCACGCAACCTGTTGGCTTATACCGGCAGTGCCCGGCGGGTTTTTTCCGAACCTTACCATTCCCTGATGAAGATCCCGGGTATTGGTGAAGTTCATGCGCGAGGGATTAAAAACAGCGAGGTATTTATTCAGGCAGAAAAAGAGCTGAAATTTATCGATAAGCATAAAATTGAGGTGCTTTTTTTTGCCGATCAGAACTTTCCCCGCCGGTTAAAACATTGTCCTGATGCTCCCATCGTGCTATTTTATAAGGGGAATGCATCATTAAATGAACAGCGTGTGATCAGCATCGTGGGAACAAGGAATGCTACCAGCTACGGGAAAATGATCTGTGAACAGCTCATCCAGGGGTTAGCGGAAAGAAACCATCCTGTTCTGGTCGTTAGCGGACTGGCGTATGGTATTGATGTTCACGCGCATAAAATGGCTATGAAGCACCACATCCCAACCATCGGCGTGCTGGGGCACGGGCTCGACAGGATTTATCCCGCCCTGCATGCCAATGTCGCCAAAGAAATGATGCAGCACGGCGGACTCGTTGCTGACTTCCCTAGTGGAACGAAAATTGACCCTCCCAACTTCATCCGGAGAAATCGAATTATCGCCGGTCTTGCCGATGCCACCATCGTGGTGGAATCAGCCGAAAAAGGGGGAGCTCTTATCACTGCCGATATCGCATCATCCTATAACCGCGATGTGTTTGCTTTCCCCGGAAGAATAGATAAAACATTCTCCCGAGGATGCAACAGGCTGATCGGAATGCAACAGGCTAACCTGATCCAGGGAATCGAAGACCTGGAATACCTCATGGGATGGGACCCTCTACAACATCAATCAGCCAAACATCCTCTCTTGTTTGATAATCTTACTCCCGAAGAGGAAAAAGTAATGAATATTTTACAGTCTGAAGGGGAATTATTCATCGACCAGATCTCTTCGAAACTGGAAATGCCGGGAAGTAAAGTGTCTGCTTTATTGCTGAATCTGGAGTTTAAAAATCTAATTTGCTCTCTTCCTGGTAAGGTGTTTAAATTGAGGTAGTTAGTGGATTTGTGTAAAAATTTCTGCATGGTATGATGTAAGATTTTCGTTATCCTTGTAAATGAAAATGATACATGCAATTTTTTTTGGGAAACATGTGTTATATTTGCAGCAAACTGGTCTGGCATGAAAACCATTCACATTCTTTTGGTGGAGGATAATTTCCTGCACTTGAAACTCATTAAAAAGATGTTGGGTACCGACAGTAAAAAAATTGTTGCTGTCAGTACACTAAAAGAATGTATTGACCATTTGAATACGAACAATTTTGATGTTGTTCTGCTGGATCTGAACCTGCCCGACAGTAAAGGTAAGGATACCTTCAGGGATGTTCATGAATACAGAAAGGATCTCCCCATTATTCTGATCACCGGCAGTGAAGATGAAAATTTTGCCCTGGAGCTTATCCGGGAGGGTGCCCAGGATTACATCACCAAACAACGGTTAAGTCCGGAGATCCTGTCACGTTCTATTTATTACTCTATCGAGCGACAGGCATTGTTGCAGGACGTCATTGAGCAGAAGGAACGGATTCAGAGTATTGAGCAGGAACGGACAATTATCCAGCAGGCCCTCATCCATTCCAGAGAGAATTTTTATCGCTCAGTGGCAGAATCTCCACTGGGTATCCGGATTGTAACCGACGATGGGGAAACCATTTATGCCAACAAAGCCATCCTGGATATTTATGGTTTTGATAATATTGAGGAGTTTAAACGTACTTCGGTAAAAGACAGGTATACACCCGAAAGTTATAAAGAATACCTGCAAAGACGTTGTTGCAGAAAAAATGGGGAA
>JAQVON010000102.1 GCA_028702595.1 Mariniphaga sp.
CAATATGGCCATAAACATGACCAGGGTTAAGGTTTCTACCAATATTTGAGTGATGGCCAGGTCAATCGCACTGTAGTACAAAAAAATCAGGGCAATTCCATAACCGGCAACACCCATGGCCATAATGGTGACAATACGGGAGAGAGAGACTGTTGCAGCCAATGCTGCCAGCAGGATAACCACAGCCAGACCGGAGATATAAAATGGCTGCATCGAAAAAACCAGATTGGTTTTCCAGCCCTGGGTAACCAGCACCTGTCCCCATAACAGCAGACTGGCAAACAGAAAAACGGTCAACAGGTAATACCTGTGGTAACCATGTTGAACAGCTCTTGTTTTGAGGGTAGAAACCGCGACGAACTGATGCATAAACCAGGCGAAAACCTGGTCCAGCTCAATCGAAAAAACCACGCGGTTAACCTTTCCCCACACCTCAAGTACTTTATTTCGCTTCACCATGGCCCAGAAAAGAGCGCCTCCCAGGAAGATGGTCAGGAGGCTCAACAGGAATACCTGGTTGAATCCGTGCCACAACTGCAGTTTTACAGCAACCGCATCCCTCGAAACCACAGTTAAAGCAGGTTGTATCAGGCGAATACCCAGATTTTCGGGAAACAGTCCGAGCACCAGACTTAATAAGGCCAGTACCGCAGGTCCTGCCAGGAAAGCAACTCCCTTCTCGTTGGGCAGGGATTCAAACTTTCCTGTCTTACCCAGAAAAACCTTCCAGGCAAAATAGAGAGACACCGCTATCATAAAAACATTGGAGGTCACCCCCAGCAACAGCAGGACCGGTGCCACCCCGGGGACCTGAGCCTTGGCTTCATAAATCAGCTCTTTCCCGAGAAAACCAAGCATGGGAGGCAAACCGGCCATGGAGAACAAAACCAGCAGAGAGATAAAAAAAGTAAATGGCATGTACCGTCTTAATCCGCCTAAAGCGGCAAGCTCACGCGTACCCGTCTTTTTCTCAATAAACCCGGCTATCATAAACAGCGAGGCTTTATAAAAGGCATGAATGATCAGGAAGAGCATAGCCGCTTTAATTGATTCGCTGGTGCCCATACCCAGCAAAAGAACCAGCACCCCCAGTGCATTGATGGTCGTATAGGCAAGAATTCCTTTGATGTCGGTCTGTGTAATGGCAAAATAGGAACCTGTGAGCATGGTCAATACCCCCACCATCGAAATAATATAGGTCCATTCCGGTGTCCCCCCCAGAACAGGACTGAGCCTGGCCAGCAGGAAAACACCCGCTTTCACCATGGTAGCCGAATGCAGATAAGAGCTTACCGGAGCCGGGGCCTGCATGGCACCAGGCAGCCAGAAGTGAAAAGGAAACTGTGCCGACTTGGTGAAAACACCTGTCAGTATAAGTACCAACCCCGGCAAATATAAATGACTCTCCTTTATTTGCTCCCCGTGAATCAGCCAGTCGCCCAACGAATAACTTCCAACAACACTACCCAGTAAAAGAATTCCCGCCAACATACATAACCCGCCAAAACCAGTGATATATAACGACTGAAAAGCAGCCTTCCGCGAAGCCTCCTTCTCATGAAAAAAACTGATCAGGAAAAAGGAAAGAAAACTGGTCAGCTCCCAAAAAAGAAACAGCTGGATCAGATTTGACGAAAGTACCAATCCCAACATCGATCCGCTGAACAACATCAGAAAAAAGAAAAACCGGTTGGTGCCGGCATAATGCTTCATGTAGGCATGCGCATAGATAAAAACCAACGCCCCAATCCCGGTAACAAGCAACGCAAACAACAAGCTTAACCCGTCGAGGCTAAACTCAAAAAAAAGTCCTAAGCGGGGAATCCAGGGAAACTTGAGGATCTGTGCTTCCGGCAACCTGCCGGGAAATAAAGCTGAAAGAAAAAACAGAAAGCCCGCCAACTGAAAAGCAGCCAAAACCAAAGCCTTGTGTTTGCGAAGCCACACAGGCAAAAAAAAGATGCCAAATGATACTACAAAAAATACAACCAGCACAATGAACATCGATATCCTGTTGTTAGATGTAATAGATTAACCCTCTCCAAATAAAATGCTTCATCATTACCATGCAATCCATCCATTTTATACCGCAACAATAAAATAAAAAAATGGTTTATTCCAAAAATCAATATTCAATTTTAATTTGGTGAATATAGATAAACCATCTGTAACTTTTCAGACAAAAATATGTACTAAATTGAATATTTTACAGTTAATTTAAACGTTTTTGAAACCCAAAAGGCATATGAATAAAATATTTGCAATTTCCTCGGCAGGAAAAACTGAAAAATCATTTCTCGATCTACGCTTTGGCAAATGTGAAACAGTTGTCATTTTCAATCGGGGCAGCCAGGAGGTCATCCTGAAAGAGAACCCCTTCAAGCACTCAGAACAAAGTGGAATTCAGTTGGTTAACTTTCTTATCCAGGAAGGGGTGAACACCATCATCACCGGTGAAGTGGGCCCTTCGGTAAGTCAACTCCTCGAAAAGAAAAAGCTACAATTGGTCTTGCTTCCTGAGGAAAAGATCAAGATCGAAGAGATCCTTGAGCGGTTGAAGTCAAGTTAGCTGAGAAAAAACGGGCCAGACCATCGTCAATCAATACAAATCCGGGTTAATGAAAGGGATCAGTGCCAGGATTACTGCCTGACGGTATAATTCGGCCCGGTTGGTTTTATCTTGCGTTAACAAACCAGCTGCTCCGTTTTGTTGTTTTGAGTTGGAAGTTTTAAAAATCAAATCGTTTGCCAATCCCAGTTCCAGTCCGCCCGCGACCAGATGAGCCACTTTTTCGGGAAGTGTAAAAGTTGCGGTACGTGATTCACCACTTTTACCTCTGGAATAGATGACTACCCAGGCAAAGGCGATCAGTCCCATATCATCGGCCTGCACCCCACCTTCAATGCCAACCCAGAACTCAGCATCATGAATGCGCTGCCGGGCTTCGGCTACGCGGTTCCGGGCACCCAGCAGCGTCTCCCTGTCGGTCAACGGTTGGTGCGAAACCCCTGAGTTTGTTGAAATACACTCGAACTCAAAATCCTGAAAAAAAACAGAAAAACCACTTTTTACAGCATCCAACTTCACCGGGTTCTCTGAAGCTAAAACTATCTTCATATTCAATCTTTTTTAAACAACGTTACGAAATTTAATTCCCGGACTCACGTATTCCTGCGGAATTATTATTTTCGCCTGCTAAAATTGTAAAATGTTAGTCAGAAAAGCAAAACCGGAAGACCATAATTCAATTGTTGCATTCCAGCTGGCCATGGCTCTGGAAACAGAAAAGATTGAATTAGTGCAACATACAGTTAAGAAAGGTGTAGCAGAAGTTTTTAAAGATTCTTCTAAGGGACAATACTTCGTGGTAGAAAAAGATAAAAAAATAATCGGGTCGTTGCTCACAACCTATGAATGGAGCGATTGGAGGAATGGTACCATTTTGTGGATCCAGTCGGTATATGTGCTTCCTGAATACAGGCGACAAGGGGCATACAGCAAGCTGTACGCATTCATAAAAAATGAAGTGCTGCATGATACCGGACTGATGGGAATCCGTCTGTATGCCGACAAATCAAACCGGAGTGCACACCAGGTGTACCATAAACTAGGCATGACCTCCGATCATTATATTACTTTTGAATGGTTTAAATGACCTGAATTTGAATACAGCGCTCTACAAATTAATAGAAGAAGGGGAGCACCAGCAACAAGACTTTAAATTTTGCATCAATGATTCAAAAAAAATTGCAAAATCGTTGGTTGCTTTTGCCAATACCGATGGCGGACGACTGCTGATCGGGGTGAAAGATAATGGCAAAATTGTGGGCATCAGCACCGACGAGGAGTACTACATGGTGGAGGCGGCAGCAAAGATTTACAGTAAGCCACCTATCCGTTTTTCAACCCGACAATGGCAGTCGGATGGAAAAATCGTACTGGAAATTGCAGTACTCCCCAGTACCCGCAAACCACATTACGCCCGCGACGAGTCAGGGAAATGGCTGGCATATATCCGCCTGAACGATGAAAACATCCTGGCACACCCCATCCAACTGATCGTCTGGAAAAAAGAAAAATATTCGCGCGGTATATGGTTTACCTATTCCGACAATGAAAAATTCCTGGTGGAATACCTGCAAAAAAATAAATCCATATCTTTTCCCAAATTCATAAGAATGGCTCATATCTCCCCCAAAGAAGCAGGAGATATCCTGAGCAACTTCGTCATTATGGAGGTAATAAAAATAAAAACCACCCCGGAAAACACACTGTTCGTGCTAAATGAAGAGTTCGACAAGAAAAATTTCGAAAGATTTTAACAACATCCCAAACATCTTTCCTCTTTTTCTGTTTATTTTGTAAACAAACAGCTGTAATTATGAAACAAAGAACTATTATCTTATTTTTTACCCTCCTCACCCTGTTTCAGGCTGCTGCCCAGGAGGAATACCTGAATAAAAAGGCAGAAGTAAATGAAAAAATATACACCGGAGGTATCTTCCATGAGGTCAAATCCTTTCCGGAAAAGTTCAGGAAAAAGAAGCCCAAAAATGTCATCTTCTTTATTGTCGACGGGATGAGCCTGCCTCATCTGCATGCTGCAATGACCGCCAACAAGGGAAGCCTTTACGTTGAGAACTTCAAAAAAATTGGCTTTGCAAAAACCCATTCAGCCAATAATTACATCACCGACTCTGCTGCAGGAGGAACCGCACTGTCGACAGGTGAAAAGACCAATAATGGTGCCATCGGCGTTGGCCCCGACAAGAAACCACTAAAAACCATATTGGAGGAAGCGGAAGACAAAGGACTGGCCACCGGATTAGTTTCCACATCGGCCATTACCCACGCCACACCGGCGTCATTCATTGCCCACCAGCCGAGCCGGAATATGTATGAGGAAATCGCTGACGACTTCCTGAAAACCGATATCGATGTGTTCATCGGCGGCGGGTATAAACATTTCACCCAGCGAAAAGATGGAAGAGACCTGACCGAAGAGCTGAAACAAAAAGGTTACCGCGTAGAACAGGATATGGATGTCATTCAACACATCACATCCGGCAAGCTGGCAGGATTGACTGCCAAAGATCATAACGGACGGATCAAAGAACGGGGCGACATGCTCCCCCTGGCAACAAACACAGCAATCAACATACTAATTAACAACAGAAAAGGATTCTTCCTGATGGTGGAAGCCTCGCAAATCGACTGGGGCGGACACGCCGGAAGCACGATCTATGTTGCCGAAGAGATGCTCGACTTCGACCGCACAGTTGGAGTTGCCCTGGAGTTTGCTGCAAAGAATAAACAAACCCTGATCGTGATCACCTCCGACCATGAAACAGGAGGAATGACCATACTGAATGGCGACTACAAAACCGGAATGGTACAAGGTGAATTCACAACAGGCGGACATACAGGCCTTATGGTACCCGTATTGGCATGGGGTCCCGGAGCAGAAGAATTTTCCGGGTTCATGGAAAATACCGAAATCAAAAAGAAAATATCAAAACTATTGATTGGTAAATAAACTGGCGGAGAGTGAGGGATTCGAACCCCCGGTACCCCGAAGGGTACAACAGATTTCGAGTCTGCCCCGATCGACCACTCTGGCAACTCTCCTTTCGGGAGGCAAAAATCATAAAATTTCTGAATATTAAAAAATAATCACCAGACTAAAAATCATCTCTTTTGCAAAACAGAAAAAATTAAAGGTTTTGTATGCTATAAATCAGGCAGGTTGAAGGGTTGTCCAAAACATAAATCCACTTGTTTTGTATTGTTATTCCCATTTGTTTTTTTATTTTCGGGGATTATTTAATTAGAATTGTTTCCTCATGAAAGAAGCATTGGAAGTCCTGGATCACGTCAGATTAAATTTCTCTCCGTCAGGGTTACTGATCCTGAATATTACCATTGCCTTTGTCATGTTTGGTGTGGCACTTGATGTCAGGCTTCAACATTTCAAAGATGTGATCATGAAACCCCGGTCGGTCATTACAGGTGTAATCTCTCAATATTTATTACTGCCGTTCATCACTTTTGTCTTCATTTTATTGCTGAACCCGACGCCCACAGTTGCCCTGGGTATGATCCTGGTGGCGGCCTGCCCTGGCGGTAATGTCTCCAATTTCCTGAGTGCCATGGCCAAGGGCAACGTAGCCCTTTCTGTCAGTCTGACCGCTGTGGCCACAATCGCTGCCACATTCATGACCCCCCTGAACTTTGCCGTTTGGGGTAAGCTTTACCTGAACTATTATCAATCGGCGGGAGCAGGAACCTATCTCGTGCCCATAGAAATCGATTTCATGCAAATGGTTCAAACAGTAATCATCCTGCTGGGGATCCCTATTGTGCTCGGCCTTCTCTTTTCCCAGTATTTTCCAAAACTGACACAGAAAGTTAAAAAACCGATCCGACAGCTGTCCATCCTCATCTTTATAGCCATGGTCATCATCCTGCTTTCGGCTAACTTCTCCAATTTTCTGAAGTATGTGCACGTGGTCTTTTTCATTGTGTTGATCCATAACAGTCTGGCGCTGCTCACCGGTTTTTCCTTTAGTTCACTTATGAAGCTGCCGCGGATCGACCGGCGGGCTGTGACCATTGAAACAGGCATTCAGAACTCGGGGCTGGCCCTGGTGCTGATGTTCAATCCCAAAATTTTCCCTCCCGAGCTTGAGCTGGGAGGAATGACCATTATTGCTGCCTGGTGGGGTGTTTGGCATATCCTCAGCGGAATGGCTATAGCCGGATTTTGGTCAAAAAAATCAATATACCAACCTGCTGTGCGATGAAGTATGAGAAGTGGTCAATTGGGTACTGGCTCCTGAAAGAGTATATCCGGTTTGCCGACTGGCTGATCCATAAAAAAATCATTATCCGGGGGAAAGAACATATCCCTCACCATAAACCACTCGTTTTTGCACCGAACCATCAGAATGCGCTAAGCGACCCGATGGCTGTGCTGCTGAACACAAAATACCAACCCGTGTGGCTTGCCCGTGCCGATATCTTCGGGAAATCAAAAATAACTGATTTTATTTTGAAGTTCCTGAAAATCATGCCGGTGTATCGTCTCCGCGACGGCAAGGAGAACCTGGAGAAAAACGAGCAAACCTTTGAGCATTCCATCAGGGTACTGGAGAATGACTTTGCCCTGGCTCTCTTCCCTGAGGCAGCCCATTCCGGAAAGCGACAGATGCTGGCACATAAAAAAGCCGTACCGCGAATCGTATTTATGGCTGAGGAGAGAACAGGAAATCAACTCGATATACAAATTGTACCAACCGGGATCTACTACAGCCATTACTGGAAATTTAACCGGACTGTCATCGTGCATTTCGGCAAACCCATACCGGTGAAAGATTTTCTGCAAGCTTACGATCGAAATCCCAGTGCGGCCTTCATCGACTTGAAAAACAGGATCAGGGAATCGATTCTTCCCCTGGTGATCGACATTCAAAGCAAAACGTTTTACGAAGAATTCGAGTCTATCCGCACGATCTATGGCAGGTATTACCTGAAGCAACAGCATAAACGGACTACGCACCTGAACCGGTTTTATTCGGATCAAAAACTGGTACGGAAGCTGGATGAGCTGGAAGCCCGGGACCCCAAAGCGGCCAAAGACCTGGCTGACCTGGCACGAAACTATTCCCGGTCGATTGAACAGCACCACCTCCGCCCCTGGTTGATCAGTCGCCGGAAAAAGCATCTGCCCCCTGCTATCCTCAGCACGATCCTGCTGCTGGTTACGCTGCCCGTATTCCTGTATGGGTTTCTTCTGAATGCCATTCCGTTTTTCCTGATCGACAAGGTAGTACGACAGAAAGTGAAAGACCCGACCTTTTGGAGTACATTTTTCCTGATTGGGGGCATTGTTCTTTTCCCTCTTTTCTACCTGATTGAACTGTTTGCCGTGGCGTGGCTCCTTCCCGGAGCATGGGCATGGTTGATTTTTCTGATCAGCCTCCCCTTTGCCGGCAAGCTGGCATTCCAGTGGTACCGGGTATTCAGAAAAACCCAGGGCAGGTACCGTATTCTCCGGTTAAAGTGGGTTAAGCCCAACGTATACCAGCACCTTCTTCAGGAGAAAGGTCACCTCTTCCGCATGCTGAACCGGTGGATTCATCAACATAAAGTATAAGAGACTATTTTGATTTTGTTTTTTAGAAATATTTTGATCTGTTTTTTGCTCAGACAAGGCAAAATTGATGCGAATAGCCATAGCTATTTAAGGAAATTTTGCAGCAGTATGAGTGAAAAAGACGCGAAATAGAATCAATGGATAAATTTAAAACAGTCTCTAAGTTTATTTCTTCCGTTTCGGCCTTTTCTGCCTGGGTTTGGTACGTTTAAACCGGTCTTCATGGAGGGTTCCTGTTTTCTTTCTTCTCTTTTTCTGGTGAAAAGCTCCCTGGAATTCCGGGTCGTCGATTTTTCTCTGGCGGTCTATCTCCCGCAACTGCTCTTGTCGTTCCCCGAAATCCGTTTCTGCCACCTCCACCTCCGGCGGGACTAATTTGAGGGGTATAGAGGTTCGGATCAAGGCTTCAATTTTTTTCCAGTGCCACTCTTCCGAGGGTTCCACGAGGGTGATGGCATCACCCAGGTGACCGGCACGTGCGGTACGGCCAATTCGGTGAATATACTCTTCGTAGTTGGTGGGCACATTAAAGTTGATGACATGCGTTACCCGGCTGGCATCCAGTCCGCGAGCCGACACATCGGTGGTGATGAGTATGCGGATCTCACCCTTTTTAAACGCCTGGATCGCGTTGATCCGGGTGTTCTGTCCCTTGTTGGAATGCAGAATGCGTTTTTCCCCTTCTACCTTGCGCTGGATGACGCGGAATAAAGCATCGGCATGCCCCTTGGTCTTCACAAAAATGATCACCTTTGAAAAGGCCCCTTCATCCTTCAACAGGTACCTGACCAGGTTCAGCTTGGTCAGGTAGTTGGGTACGCTGTAGGCTACCTGGCTCACTTCCTGCACGGGTGTGGCAGAAGGTGATACCTCCAGTTTTTCGTAGAAGTCGAGGAATTCCTCCGTGAGTTTTTCCACAGCATCTGAGAAAGTAGCCGAGAAAAGGAGGTTTTGCCGTTTGGGAGGGAGGATCTCCATGAGCTTGCGCAGCTGCGGCAGAAACCCCATATCCAGCATCCGGTCGGCCTCGTCGATGACCACCGTTTTTATCCGCTTCAGGGAGAGCACA
>JAQVON010000001.1 GCA_028702595.1 Mariniphaga sp.
TATCCACCATTTTGGGTGCTATACTATTCCTTCGGTTTGGGTGGGCAATCGGACATGTAGGCTTTTGGGGAGTGATTGGCATCATCCTGTTAGGGCATGTAGTCAGTATTCCCACGGCATTTGCTATTGCCGAGATTGCGACCAACCAGCGGGTGTATGGTGGTGGAGCTTATTATATTATAAGTAGATCCTTTGGAATGAACATAGGTGGAGCCATTGGAGTAACTTTATTTCTTTCGCAGGCAATCAGTGTGGCATTTTACATCATTGCCTTTGGGGAGGCTTTTGAACCGCTACTCAACTGGATAAACGACCAATTTGGTGTTTATATCGCTGACCGGCGCTGGATTTCTGTTCCAACCATGCTGATCCTGGCCTTACTGATTCTAAAAAGAGGTGCCAATCTGGGAATGAAAGCACTTTATGTTGTTGTGACTATTCTTGGAACCTCCATTTTGTTTTTTTTACTGGGGCAACCCTCTTCTGAACCTGAAGATATCAATCTGTTTTCACGCGTAACAGAGCCTGAAGATTTCTTTTATGTTTTCACCATTTTATTTCCTGCCTTCACCGGATTAGCTGCAGGATTAGGTTTATCGGGCGATTTAAAAAATCCTCAACGATCAATTCCACAAGGCACATTGTGGGCTACCTTTGTCGGGATGATTATTTACATTTTTGTTGCCTGGAAGCTTGCCATTTCTGCCACTCCCGAGGAACTGGTCAACAACCAGCTGATCATGAGCAAAATAGCTATTTGGGGTCCAATTATTCCCCTCGGTCTTGCTGCTGCTTCCCTCAGTTCAGCTCTGGGATCCATCATAGTTGCTCCCCGCACATTACAAGCTATGGGATTCGACAACATATTCCCTCATAACAAAATGAACAAATGGTTAGCCCTGGGGAAAAAGGACGACAATGAACCATTTAACGGTGCATTGGTATCTATCATCATAGCTACTGTATTTGTTTGTATTGGAGACATCAATTCGGTAGCACAAATTATTTCCATGTTTTTCATGGTTACATACGGTGCTATCTGTCTCATCTCCTTTCTGGAACATTTTGCTGCCGATCCCGCCTACAGGCCCACTTTCAGGTCTTCCTGGTATATTTCACTTGTTGGGACCCTTTTCTCCTTTTGGCTCATGTTCAAAATGAATGCAACTTATGCCGCCTTTTCCCTGCTGATCATGGGAATGATTTATTATATCGTGATGATAGGAAATGAAGAGAACCAGGGAATTAACAAACTCCTGAGGGGCGTAATATTTCAGCTGAGCAGGCAAATGCAGCTATTTCTTCAGAGAGCAGAGAATTTAGAAACTCAAAAAGGATGGCGACCTTTTGGAGTTTGTATCTCAAATGAAACATTTAACAGGCAGTCGGCCTTTGATATCATGCGTTGGATCTCCTATAAATATGGATTTGGAACTTACATCCATTTCATTAAAGGATATCTTAATGCCGAAACTACTGCTGAATCCAGGAAAACCCTGGCACGCCTCATCAAGCTTACTCAGGGCACCAAAAACAGGGTTTACCTCGACAGCATCATATCACCATCCTACACATCAGCTATTGCACAGGTAGTGCAGCTTTCCGGCATATCAGGAAAAGGAAACAACCTGATCCTGTTCGAGTTCTCAAGGTTGACCCCAGAGAATATAAAAGAAATAACCGAAAATTATCAAATTGTTGAATCCATGGGATTTGATATATGCATTTTAAACTCATCCTATAAAAATTTCGGATACAAAAAAGAGATACATATTTGGATCAAACCCGACGATTACCGCAACGGCAACCTGATGATCCTGTTGGGTTATATCATTCTGGGCCATCCGGATTGGAAAAAAGGAAAAATCAAAATATTTGCACTCTACCCCAGCGAATCAATGGAAGAGAAACGAAAACAACTGCTGGAACTGATCAAAACAGGAAGACTACCCATTAGTCCGTCAAATATTACCATGGTTTCATTTGAAGAGGGGCACAAGAAGAAGGTTATTACTAAATATTCTGTTGATGCCGATCTGACGTTAATTGGATTCACTACTGAAATGCTGAAAAACACCGAAGAATTTACAAAAGGCTTCGATTCATTGGGAAATATATTGTTCGTCAATGCAAACAGGGCAAAAGCAATAAACTGAAAAAACCGGCGTTTTTCACCAGAAAAAGAAAAGTTTAAAATATGTTTGTACTTTAGCAACAAAAAGAATTGATGAAACAAGCATGGCAATTCATGACACAAACGATCATGATCAAATTATGCGAGTTTTTTCTGATACAATAGAAAACAAATCATTTATTTGAGATGAAAACTGCCATATTCCCAGGATCCTTTGATCCTTTTACGATCGGCCATGAATCCATTGTCAGGAGAGCCTTACCGATGTTTGATAAAATAATCATCATGATAGGGTTTAATGCGAATAAAAAATCTTTCTTTCCACTGGAAAAAAGATTAAAATGGATCAATCAGGTTTTCCAGCATGAAAACAAAATAGAAGTATGTGTACATGAAGGACTTACAGTAGACTTCTGCAAGAAGGCAGGGGCTTCTTATATATTACGTGGGTTACGCACTTCTGCCGACTTTGAATACGAACGGGCAATTGCACAGGTGAACAAAAAAATGCATCCTGAAATTGAAACCATTTTCCTGCTGACCCTGCCCGAACATACGCCAGTTAATGCAACCATTATACGCGATATCGTTCTTCACGGAGGAGATGCCAGCATGTTTCTTCCAGCCGGCCTCGACCGGAATGATTTTAAACCGGAATAGCATGAGTAAAGCGTTTTGAATGAAAATTTTCTTGTTTATTTTCTTTTTATCTTTCTCATTATCAGGCCATGCCCAATTAATTCAAGGGAACAATCAGGAATATGCCGGGAAAAAACTAACTTTTTTCAGGTATACTGATCCTGTCACTCAGGAAAAAGAGGAAGTATTCACGCTGATGGTTGACCAAAATGGAAATTTCTCAACCCAACTGAACCTTTCTCAACCCGCTTTTGTAACCTGCGATTTTGGCATTTACCGGGGGATGTTAATACTTGAGAAGGAAAATACCATCAACCTTTTACTACCTCCTTTCCGGGAAAAGTTATTTGCCGATCAAAAAAATCCTTTCTTCAACCCTGTTGAATTCTGGTTTGCAACAGATCAAGCCAATTTGCTTAACGACCAAATTGCAGCGTTTGATGCTCACCTCAATCAACTTACCGACAAACACTTTAACTCCTTATATTTTAATCAGTCGCGAACGACTTATGATTCAATCGCAGTCCAACTGGAAAGAGAATTCGGAGCTACCCGGTCAAATATTTTCAAATGGCATAAAAAGTTGAAATTAAAAGCTGTTGAAGCAGATGCGTTCCGGTTAACGGCAAAAAATGTTGCTGAAGCAATCCGGGAAGTCCAGCCGGAATATTGGACCCAGCCTGCTTTTATGCAGCTGCTTGATAAATCTTTCACAAATCTGCTCAGTTTTGAATCCCGCTCCGGAACCGGACAGGATGTAAAAAAAGCGGTTGCATCCGGTGATCTCTCCCGACTAAAAAAAATAACTGTTGAAAAATATATGGGATCAGGCTCTATGGCTGATCTTGTACTTTTAAAAATGCTACACGATGCATATTATTCCGGAGATTTTTCACAAAATCATATTTTAAAACTGCTGGCCTCCGGCTACTTCCTGTCTGATGGGGATAAAAACATCCGGAGTATAGCCGAAAACATCCAAAAAAAACTAAAACATTTGAGACCGGGAACCATAGCCCCGGTTGTATGCCTGAAAAATACCGACGGGCATCTGGTTTGTTCCGACGGGAATCCTTCGGGAGAGACAGGCAAATTCAAATATCTGATCTTCGCCGACACTGAAATGGCTGTTTGTCAGGAACAACTCAAATTTCTCACGCGAATAAACGAGCTGTTTCAAAAACATTTGGACATATATATTATTCTCAAAAAGACCGATCTGATAGCAATGAAAATGTTCCTGGAGAAACAACAGATCCCTGGCATTCATCTGATCGATGAGAAGAGTGAATTTATTGTAAATTACCGGATCAGATCTTTCCCCATGTGTTTTCTACTGAACGGCAATCACGAAGTCGTTTTTCAGCACACCCTGGCTCCACTGGATGGATTTGAGCAGCAGTTCGGACATTTTCTCAGGCGAAAGCTTTTTGAAGATCAACGCAATGGAGGGGCATACAACTGAATGATCTGTTCCAGGCTTCTGTAGGTATTACCCTGAACTTCACCCAACTCGCTTTTCCTGAACCATTTAACTCGTGTAATTCCTTCCTCCTCCTGTGGTATACCCTTCCATTCCCCATCATATACCATCTCAAACCAAAAGGTTTCCTTTAAAATCCAGGTTTTATTGGAATGCTGAGCCGGCATAGAATACATATGAAATGTTGCCGGCAATGGTTGAACAATCCGGTGGCCGGTGATCCCTGTTTCTTCAGCTACTTCCCTTAAAGCTGTCTGCCAGTTTTTTTCACCTGGATCCATCTTACCTTTAGGCAGGTCCCAAATACCATTTCTAAAAATAAAAAGTATTTGATCTTTGGCTAAAACTACTCCACCGGCAGCATATATTTTGTGAAAAGCCTGTTGAAAAACCGGGAAAAACAGATCAGGGTCAGGATGTGTAAGCAGTACTTCTTTTGTTTCACTTTCCACAAAAGACATAAACCATCTCTCTATGTCAAAAGGGGTACAGGATGGCTTAAAAACAACCGCTATTTTATTATTTGTTATATTCTCAGATGTGTCAATTCTTATCAAACGGTCATTTAGAAAAACTTTATACATTTGCTTCATCAAAATTAAAATTAAATTTATGGAACCAACTCAAGTTGAAGTTACAAAAAAACTTCTGCAACTGGACACGATAAAAATACAGCCATCAAATCCATTCACCTGGGCATCGGGTTGGAAGTCACCCATATACTGTGACAACCGGAAAATATTATCTTTTCCTGAAGCCCGGACTTTAGTACGGGACAAATTTGTAGAAATTATCCGGAATAAGTATCCCGGAGTAGAAGTAATTGCCGGTGTAGCAACCGGGGCAATTGCACACGGAGTTTTGGTTGCCGATGTTTTGGAACTTCCTTTTATATATATACGTTCAAAACCCAAAGGGCACGGACTTGAAAACCTGATCGAAGGCGATCTCAAACCCGGACAGAAAGTGGTTGTGATTGAAGACCTGGTATCTACCGGTGAGAGTAGTCTGAAAGCAGCTGAAGCAGTCAACAGTTTTGGTGGAGAGGTTATTGGAATGCTTGCCATTTTCACGTATAACTTTCCCGTAGCCAAAGAAAAATTCAGTCAGGCAAAAATTGAGCTTTCACCTTTAAGCAATTACCAGGTATTGATAGAAATGGCGCTGGAAAACGGAGAGATTACACAGGATCAGGTACAAACCCTCATGGAGTGGCGGAATAACCCGGCCGATTGGGGAAAATAAAAAAATTATGAGCATCAATAAATACGTCAGTAACACAGAAATTATACCCCATAATCAGCAAATTGTATTTGATTACCTGTCAAATTTTGAAAATCTTTCAGGTTACCTTAACTCTGGCCTGATCGAAAAAATTACACAGCAGGTTCCACAAATTAAAGTCACCGATTTTGAATCGGATCGTGACTCCTGCAGGTTTAACATCACAGGTCTGGGTCTGGCACAAATCAGGATAGTCAACCGGGAACCTTTCAAAACTATAAAAGTGGAGAGTTCAGGTGGATTACCGTTAAGTTTGACCTTTTGGATTCAGTTGTTGCCATCCTCGTCCTTTGAAACAAAAATCCGGCTTACCCTGCATGCCGATCTGAATATGATGATAAAAATGATGGTTGGGGAAAAACTACAGGAAGGACTCAACCAGCTGGTCAAAACACTGGCAACTCTGCCCTATTCATAACCTGGAGCAGAAACAGGCTGAACTCAGATCACAAATTCAATTTCCTTAAAATAATTTTCAGTAACTATTCCGGAACGATCTTCCAGCATAAGCTTCCCAAACTCTCCAACCCCAAGAATCCGGGCTTCAAAAATATGGCCGGCTTTAGCATACGTTGCCCATTCATTGTATCGAAAAAGCGTTTGGATATAACTTCGATCAATTTCTTCAAAATAACCGCATTTTAGCTTTTCATACCAATGGGAGAAATGATCCCTCACCTGTAATCCGGTAGCATAAACATCATAATCTTTTCTGGTAAGATACTTTAATCCAACCGGATTAGGAATTTCCGGACTGAAAACTTCCTGATTCAGGTTCAGGCCTATTCCTATAACTGCCCAAAGCAGCTGGTTCCCCTGTATAGAAGTTTCAATCAGAATCCCGGCAATCTTTTTCTGACCAACAAAAAGATCATTGGGCCATTTTACAGCAACCTCAGTCGTTTCCCGACGGAGCCAGTCAACCAGGGCCAGTGAGACAATCTTCGACAGATAGAACTGCATGCCGGGAGATAAAAAATCAGGGTAAACAATAATAGTAGACAGTAAATTCAAACCCGGAGAGCTTTCCCAACTATTTCCCTGCTGTCCTTTACCGGATTGTTGATAAGATGACAAAACGACAGTCTGATCAACCACCTTACCCTGATCAATAAGGCGCATGGCATAGTTATTGGTTGAATCCGTTTCAGCTAAAAGTATGACATGTGGGTTATTTTTTAGCATAACTTAAGGTATTTCAGCCCAAATCAATGATCAGGGCCGATTTAAACTGCAAAATTGGGAAAATTTTATTTAATCAAGGGAAAGAGAAAATACAAAAACGAAGTAATACAAAAAGTTTATCTTTGTAAGGTTAAAAATTATTTATGAGAGGAAACACAAAAACGGTTGAAAAATTAAAAGCATCCATTCTGGAAGGAATCAAAAAAATAAAAGGAAATGACATTCGAATCATTGATCTGAATACAATACATCATACTGAATGCGGTTATTTTATTATTTGTCACGGGAATTCTACCACTCAGGTGAGTTCTATTGCACAATCAGTAGAAAAAACAGTAAAGGAAGAAACAGGCGAAAACGCGTGGCATACTGAAGGTTATCAAAATTCTATCTGGGTATTGCTTGATTTTGGAGAAATTGTAGTGCATGTATTTCAGGAATCTTCCCGGGCTTATTATAATTTGGAAGGGCTCTGGGCTGATGCTAAAATTACCAATATAGATTCAGAAAATTAGGAATATATTATGACAGAGAAGAAAAACAATAACGTCCCGCCCCCAAAACATTCCGGAAATTCTCTAAAGCCGGGAGAAAAAAAAGCTGACTCCAAGAGCAATAAACAACCCAAATACCCGGTATTCTGGATTTATGGGATATTAATAGCTCTTTTCATTGGCCTTCAATACTATCTGAATACAAAAAATCGTCCACATGAGACCAACTGGAGTGAGGTAAAAACAGAAATGCTGGCCAGTAACCATATTGAAAGAATTGTGGTTATCAATCAAAAGAAAGCGCAAATTTTTATTAAAAAAGAGTATTGGCCCTCCTATAAAAGTAAGCATGAGGGTGATTATTCCCAGCCTTCAGAAGAAGGCCCACATTATACTTTTAATATTGGGTCGGTTGAGACTTTTGAAAAAAATTTACGTGAAGCTCAGGAAGAATCCGACTATGAAGTTCTTCCCGAATATCATGAAGAGCGCAACTGGGCAGGAGAGCTGCTTTGGACAATTGGTCCGTTTGCACTGATCATTTTACTTTGGCTTTGGATATTCAGAAAAATGAATCGTGGATCTGGCGGAGGGCCCGGAGGAATTTTCAGTGTAGGAAAATCACAGGCAAAAATTTTTGACAAGGATCAAAAAGTCACCACGTCATTCAAAGAAGTAGCCGGGTTAGCTGAAGCAAAACAGGAAGTGGAAGAAATTGTTGAATTTTTAAGAAATCCTGAAAAATTCACCAAATTGGGGGGTAAGATACCCAAAGGAGCTTTGCTGGTTGGTCCTCCCGGAACAGGAAAAACGCTTCTTGCGCGAGCAGTGGCAGGAGAAGCAAGTGTGCCGTTCTTTTCCATGTCAGGATCCGATTTTGTTGAGATGTTTGTGGGAGTTGGTGCTTCAAGAGTCCGCGATCTTTTCAAACAAGCAAAAGAAAAAGCTCCCTGCATCATCTTCATTGATGAAATAGACGCCATTGGCCGCGCACGTGGAAAGAATCCCAATTTTGGATCAAACGATGAACGCGAAAACACCCTCAACCAGCTGCTTACCGAAATGGACGGTTTTGATACCAACAGCGGAGTAATTATCCTGGCAGCTACAAACCGGGCTGACATTCTTGACCGGGCACTGATGAGAGCCGGCCGGTTCGATAGACAAATACATGTAGAATTACCCGACCTCAAAGAACGTGAAGAAATATTTAAGGTGCACCTTCGTCCCCTCAAACTTGGGGAAGATGTTAGCGTGGAATTCCTGGCCAAACAAACACCGGGTTTCTCCGGAGCTGATATTGCCAATGTTTGCAATGAATCAGCACTTATTGCTGCCCGAAAAAACAAGGAAGCCGTTACCAAACAGGACTTTCTCGATGCGGTTGACCGAATCATAGGCGGATTGGAAAAAAAGAATAAGATCATCTCAAAAGAAGAAAAAAATACCATTGCTTTCCACGAAGCAGGACATGCTACTATCAGCTGGCTGTTGGAATATGCACATCCTCTGGTAAAGGTAACCATTGTACCCCGGGGGAAAGCCCTGGGAGCAGCCTGGTATCTGCCAGAAGAAAGATCCATAACAACAAAAGATCAACTCCTCGACGAAATGTGCTCAGCACTGGGCGGAAGGGCTGCTGAAAATAATATCTTCGGAAGAATCTCTTCCGGAGCTCAAAACGACCTCGAAAAAGTCACCAAACAAGCTTATGCAATGGTCAGCTACTTCGGAATGAGTGAAAAAGTAGGGAATGTAAGTTATTATGACTCAACAGGACAGTCAGACTACAACTTCACCAAACCTTATAGCGAAAAAACGGCAGAATTGATTGACGAAGAAGTGAAAAAGATTATTGATGAACAGTACGAGCGAGCTAAAAATGTGCTGAGAGAAAACGCTGAAGGACATAAAAAACTGGCACAATTACTCCTGGAAAGAGAGGTTATCTTCAGTGAAGATTTAGAACATATTTTCGGGAAACGACCATGGGATAAAAAAATAATTGAACCCGAAAATCATAACAACCAGGAATCAGCCGAAATAGAGAAAATACCCGAAACAGCTGACGAAGATACAGATAAGTAAAACAAAAAAACAAAGCCTAACATCAATTTTATGAAAAAAGGATGGAAAGAAGTATATCTGGCTGCATTCGAATACAAAGCAACTATAGCTAAAGACATTCTCGAAAATGCAGGAATTTCAACTGTTGTTTTAAACCAACATGACTCAGCTTATTTATTTGGAAACTTTGTGGTATATGTAAAGGATGCTGACGAAAATAAAGCACTTGAACTATTAAAGAACCTGAAGAATTGAAAGATTTAACACAACGATCCCTAACCGGAATCATTTATGTTCTTGTTATGATTGCTGGTATAACCATTCACCCCATTGGGTTTATGCTTGTATTTGGGGTTTTCCTGTATCTCACACAAATGGAGTTTTATAACCTGGTGGAAACTGCCGGAATGTCACCCAGAAAAACAATTGGCACATCGCTGGGTGTCCTATGTTTCCTTGTATGCTTTGGAATGGTTAATCAAATATTACCTGCTAAATCATACCTGATTTTCATTCCGGCTATGATCTTCATATTATTAATGGAAGCTTTGCGTGATAAACCAGGAATTCTGCAAAACAGTGCAATTACCCTTACCGGATTTATCTACGTAGCCATTCCATTTAGCCTGCTAATTTTTATTGTGCATCCCGGTTATCCGTTATACCCGGTATTCGATTCAAAAACTATGCTCGGTGTCTTATTCATTATTTGGACTTTCGACTCCATGGCTTACCTGATCGGCTCAAGGTTCGGAAAGCACAAAATTCACACAAAAATTTCTCCCAACAAATCATGGGAGGGATTTATTGCAGGTACTCTTTCTGCATTAATTCTGGGAGTAATGAATGCCCTTGTCTTTCGATCCCCATCGATGATAAACTGGCTGGTAATTGCAGCTCTGACAGCTGTATTCGGGACGCTTGGCGATCTGTTCGAATCAATTATTAAACGGAGGTTAAAAGTAAAAGACTCAGGTAATTTTTTACCCGGGCATGGTGGGCTGCTTGACCGGTTCGACAGCCTGCTTTTTGTGATCCCCGTAATTTATGTTTGGTTATCCATTTCAGGAAATTTATAGATTATGCAAATACATAGAGAAGGAAAAAAAATTATCCCCATTGCCTTTTTTATACTGGCAGTAGTTGATTTTATTGTTTATTTAACGTTAAAGGACTACCTGATTTTTTACATTCTGATGGCAGGTTCTCTCTTCCTTGCAGGTTTAATCATTTTCTTTTTCAGGGAGCCTGAACGGATCATAGAGAAAAACGAACACCATGTGTTGGCGCCTGCCGATGGAGAAATTGTAGAAATCATGAGGGTTACTGAAAATGAATACTTCCATGACGAACGGCTGCAAGTTTCCATCTTTATGTCGGTTTTTAATGTCCATCAAAACCGCACACCTGTTGCCGGAGAAATTGTGTATCAACAACATAAACGCGGAGCCTTCTATCCTGCATTTGTCAAAAAATCATCATTAAAAAATGAACGTTGTTCAACTGTTTTCAGAATGCCAGATGGAACAGAAGTGATGGCCAGGCAGATTGCCGGTACGGTAGCCCAACGAATTGTTACCTATAAAAAACAGGGAAACACGGTCGATCAGGGTGATGAATATGGATTTATCCGTTTTGGTTCGCGGGTAGATCTTTTTCTACCTGTTGATGCTCAGGTACATGTTCATCTTCATCAAAAATCAACAGGAGGCAAAACGTTAGTTGCATCGCTGAGTAAAAAAGCATGAAACAAATAATCAAACACATTCCCAATTTCATTACCTCTTTGAACCTGATGGCAGGCTCACTTGCTGTAATATTTGCCATCGACGGACACCTGATCTGGGCCGGAATATTTATCTGCATTGCAGCTGTGTTCGATTTTCTTGACGGTATGGCAGCAAGACTTTTAAACGCTTACTCAGAAACGGGGAAACAGCTCGATTCCCTGTCCGATCTAATCTCCTTTGGCCTGGCACCAGCAGCTATCCTATTTACGTTATTGGAATTTTCCTTATTCGAAATCAATCAGCCTGTGCATGTGATTGCTGCATCCTGGCAACAATGGCTCATTCTCTTCTCTGCCCTGTTGATGCCGGTTTGCGGAGCCTTCAGACTTGCACGTTTCAATGCAAATCAGTCAGACATCCCTTACTTCAGGGGATTGCCAATCCCGGCAAACGGACTTTTCTGGGCTTCATTAGGGTTGATGCTGGAAATCCCGAAACATCAGGAAATTTTTTTGATGATTTTCTCCACCAAAAATCTATTCCTCCTCGGAATTTTCACCTCGGTCATGATGGTCATTTCGCTCCCTATGTTCTCACTTAAACTAAAAAACTTTTCCTTTCAGGAAAACTGGTACCGCTATCTATTTCTCTTTATTGCCATCCTGCTGTTCCTGTTTTTCCAGGTTTACGGACTTGCCATGGTCATAATTGCCTATATCCTTTTAAATTTTCTTTTTTATTTGCTTAAAGTAAAATATATTTAGCCCTTTGGAATAAGTCACAAATACGACAAGCATGAACAGGTTATTACAAAAGGGGATAAATACGTTTTATAAAAGTTCAATGGATCCTGGAAATTTGACATGAACACTGCTTTTATTTTCCTAATATACAATACATTAAAGAAATTTCAATCTCATGAAAAAACTAATTTTTATTCTTCTTATCAGCTTTTTATGGTCATGCAAGGACAAATCAGAATTGCTGACCTTTGAGTCTCCTTCCGGCAATCTTAAAGTATTGGTCACCACCAATGAAAATAAAGTATTTTACCAACTCATCAGCCAAAACGGAAACGAAGAAACGGTAATCATCCAACCTTCACCACTTGGGTTAATCAGAAGTGACGGAAATTTCACCGACAATCTGACATTAAAAGAGGTATTTAACGTTCAGGATTTATCGGATTCGTATACAATGGTCGCCGGGAAACAAAAAGAATTGTCTTGGACTGCCCGTGAATCAGGCGTTGCTCTCAAAAATAATTCAGGACAAGAGTTACACATCATTTTCAGGCTTTTTGATGAAGGTCTGGCGTTCCGTTACATTTTCCCGGGACAACCGGGACAACCTGTAACCGTTGAATCGGAAGCTACTGGTTTTTCTGTTCCTGAAGAAATAGATGGATGGATTTCTACCTATCAGGAAGCCACTCCTTGGGGAAATCCGGGTTATGAGGATGATATCTTACCAGTAAAATCAGGAACACCTTCTCCCAAAAAAGTTGGATGGATTTTTCCTTTATTATTTCATACCGGCAACCACTGGATCTTCATTTCCGAAACCGGATTGATGCCGGACTACTGTGCGACCCATCTGAATCAGGATTGTTCAGGAGGTTTGTACACGATTGCCCTGCCTGAAGCCAATGAACGGCTGGGCGATGGTGAGGTTTTCCCTTCCTCTTCCCTGCCGTGGGAGATGCCCTGGAGGTTTATACAGGTCAGTCAGTCACTTCATGCTGTTGTTGAATCTTCGCTGGTTCATCATCTGGCAGAACCTTCAAAAATTGAAGACACTTCCTGGATCAAGCCTGGTCGCGCGTCATGGGAATGGTGGTCATCGAGAGGAGGCCGGACAGTGAAAAATTTAAAACACTTTGTTGACCTGGCTGCTGAAATGAATTGGGAATACTCACTGGTGGATGCCGGATGGGAAAATATGCCCGACGGGAAAATTGAAGACGTAGTAGATTATGCCAGGGAGAAAAATGTGGGACTTTTATTTTGGTATAATTCTGCCGGACGTCGCGACAGTTCGGAACTTAACGAAGATTTTGTCATGTTTGGGGATGAAAGCCGTGCCCGTGAAATGGAACGGATTGCTGCCATGGGAGTAAAGGGAATAAAAGTTGATTTCTTTGCCACAGATAAACAGATGGCCATAGAATTGTACCACAATATTCTGAAGGATGCAGCAAAAAATCATCTGGTCGTAAATTTTCACGGCTGCACTTTGCCCAGGGGCTGGTCACGTACCTATCCCAATCTCCTGGCTATGGAGGCTGTAAGAGGGGCAGAATGCTACCGTTTTGCAGCAGATTATCCCGATATCGCAGCACATTATAATACCCTTGCCGCCGTCACCCGGGCAGTAGTCGGCCCAACCGACTTTACCCCAGCAACTTTTTCCAATCAGAGATTCCCGCATAAAACAACTTATGCTCATGAACTGGCTTTAACCCTTGTATATGAAACGGGACTGCTGCATCTGGCCGATACCCCTGAAAGTTATTACTCATTGCCTGAGGAAGCCATAAACTTTCTTAAAGAAGTTCCGGTAACCTGGGATGAAACAAAAATGCTGGAGGCAATACCAGGTGAACTTTTCGTTATCGCACGACGCAATGGAAATAATTGGTATATAGCCGGTATTAATGGGAAAGATGAAACCCGGAAAGTGCAGGTTAAACTACCTGCAGATATGCACAATACCATTTTAATGGGCGACGGTAAAGAGTTGAATGAGATGATCATTCAAAAATTCGACAACTCAATAAACACGGTCACCGTGTCCATGGAACCACACGGAGGATTTGTTTTATACTAAGCTTATTAACTGATCAATCCACGTTACAGGACAAACCAGATGGATTTAATCTTATATCTACCTAAAAAACAGAATAATAAATAAAACTTTTTACAAATGGCAACGAACTCTCTGCTAATCAAAATCAGTCTCAGTATTTTTCTGGTACTTTCCGGTATTTTCACTTTTGCCCAAACCGCACATAAATGGGAAGTCACTCCTATTGTTTTTCAATCAAAAAAACAGATGAATAATCCGTATGCAGAGATACCTGCGATACAGGCAGGCGATTTGCTGGAAGTTCATTTTACCGGCATCGACGGAGAGGCAAAAGGACATAGGATTAAGCTCATCGGCTTTTGGAATGGAGGAAAAGAATGGCGCGTAAATTTTGCTGCCCCTTATTCAGGCACCTGGGAATACAAATCTTTTTCCTCTGACCGGGGGCTCAACGGAAAAACCGGCAAAATTCAGGTCACAGATTGGAGTGAGGATGAGTTACAATCAAATCCTTCACGACGGGGAGTGATTCGTGTGAGCCAATCCGGAGAAAGTGCCGGTCACTTTTTTGAGTATGCCGACGGGTATCCATTCTTATGGATTGGAGATACCTGGTGGAACTGGACCAAAAGAAGTATTCATTTTGACACATTCAAAAAAATGGTTGACAACCGGGCAGAAAAAGGATTCAACCTGGGTCAACTGTTTGTTCCTGGAAACGGTTGGGGACGAGAAAGTTCTATTCTTGATGAAACCTATTCCGAACTGGATACTGAGCACATGAAAAAAGTGGAACAGATGGTTGCTTATGCCAACGCAAAAGGGATAACAGTTTGGGTACACGCATGGTGGAGCCGGCCAGAGCTGAACAGAACCGTTGGTGCTGAAAAAATGCAGCGTTGGTGGCGATACCTGGTACACCGGTTGGGTGCATACAATGTCATATGGATTCTGGGAGGAGAATATAATATGCATAACAATGCCGGGTTCGACCTGGATTTTTGGAAAGACCTGGGGAAATTAGTAAAAAAAGAAGATCCATATAAACGGATTATTAGTCTGCATAATACCCCTCCCTTTTGGGATGGCGGAGCAGAAGCCCCCCAATGGTCTACCGGTGAGGTATTCCATGATGAAACCTGGCTCGATTACAATCAGTGTCAATCCGGACACGGGAAATATGCCAATGAGATGATCCCTGTTGTCATTGCAAATGAGTACAAACGTCAACCGGCAAAACCTATTGTGATAACTGAACCCTGGTATGAATTTATTGAGGGGAATCCAACCGGAATGGATATACGACTTGCTGCCTGGGGAGCGATACTTTCCGGAGCAGCTGGACACACTTATGGCGGAGGACATGTCTGGTTGGCCAGTGTACCTGAATCTCCTGCTGGTGGTGGGGGTGCATGGCCCATTGAGGTTGGTGCAGAAATTCCCTCCTTCGACTATGAAGGTGCTGTATCCATGCAGCATCTGGCATCATTCTTCAAACAAATAGAATGGTGGAAGATGACTCCACGCCCCGACCTGGTAAAAGATTCGCCACAACCTTTCTGCCTGGCGGTGCCGGGGAAAGAGTATATCGTTTATCTCAGGTATGGCGGCATGCTCAATCTCAACATAGGTCAATCGTCTGAAGAAAAATCATTCAGCTACTATTGGTATAATCCTAAAACAGGAGAAGCCACTACTCCCCGGCAAATAAAGGGGAAAAATTTCCTGCAGTTCACAGCACCAGGAATGTACCCGGGCGCACCTCATTACAGCGACAGGGTGTTGCATGTATATGAAGAATAATTCTGGTAAATGAAAAAAAATATAAACCGTATCCGACAAATTACACGAAGGATGGATACGGCTCACTGGAACTGCGTTGCCAGTCCCGGAGCCTCCGCACTTACGATTAGCTCATCTCTCTCTTTTGCCAGTTGCCAGCCCGGGGACCGGAAAATCAAATTAAATCGATATAATTCTAAAGGATACCGATCGTAAAAATTTCTGATTTCGTTTTAGAGACTGTTTTAAATTTATCCATTTATTCTATTTTGCGTCTTTTTTACTCATACTTCTGCAAAATTTCCTTAAATAGCTATGGCTATTCGCGTCAATTTTGTCTTGTCGGAGCAAAAAACAGATCAAAATATTTCTAAAAAACAAAATCGAAACAGTCTCTTATTCTACTCTCTCCAGTGCCCCGATATCTCTTTTCCCCTGCGGTTTGTTACCAGCAAAGTCATACTTTACCGGACCGTTTGTCTGCCATTCATAGATTTCATCGATGCTGGTTTCCGAATCTGCCAGTGTTCCCAAACTTACGCGCACAAAATCAATGGCACCTTTCAAATAATTTTTCCCGGCATTGTCCCGGGCTACCAGGAAGTCTGCTTTATTCGAGAGAGAAGCTGAAGCGGGTATGCTGGTCTTTTGTTTTCCCACCTGTTTACCATCGATATAGATGATCATTTCATTATTCTGACGGTCAATTTCTGCAATTACATGATGCCAGTTGCCATCATTGATCTTTTTCTTGCCAGTCAGGGCTTCATGAATTCCATGAACACTCACAACAAATTCCATTCTTCCTTTTTTGTTCAAAAAAAGTTTATATCCGGTTTCCCCGTCATGTTTTCCCATCACACCACCGTTTCTGTAATTTTTATCTACTTTCAGGATCACTTCCAGCAGGAAGTTATTAATCTTCATATCCGGATTCTTTCTCTTTTCCCCCGGAAATCTGAAGTATTGATCATCGGCGTACTGTGGCCTGCCGTCCTCACTCACTGAAGCAGGTTCGGGGGCTATCCACGGGTCATTGGGCAGGGCAACTCTTCTGCCCAGGTCATTGATATGGATCAGCACATCTGCCTTCATTTTAGCATCGGTCAGTTTGGCATATCTGCTGCCATCGAAAACCATAGCACCTTTAGCCCAGCTTTCAGAAGCAGATGGGATAAAATCATCCAATCCGGCCTGATTCACTTCAAGTTCAAATACCGGCACCTTATAGTACATAGATCGGTTAAAGTACTCGAGTGTGGGATAATGGTGATAATCCAGCACCAGCTCAGGGTTGCTGTGGTTTTCATTAAAATGCCACTCTCCTATTGTTCCGTAAAGGCTCCACGGCACGAAGTACTGAATTCCATTATTGACAGCATCTGATCCGGAGGCGGGACGGAAGTCAGCATCACTGATGCCTGGCTTCACTTCATCGGGCAGCGGTTTTTCCAGTGGCTGGCGGGATGTTTGGTTACCGACCTCTGCAAATCGCAGCGGGTATTCCTGCATCTGTTTTTTCAGAACCTGCAAGTCGTCGGAATTCAGATCCTTCTTAGCTCCCTGTCGGATCGTGGCAACCGTACCTGCTCTGGCAGGTCCATAGAAAAGATTACTTCCATAAGCAAGTGTTGTTGCTCCGTCAATTCCTGAGGTTCCCGGATCATCTCCACCAATCAATGAAGGATTGCCACCGTGGTTAACAGAGATAAAATCTCTTGTGATGTGCGTAAAAATATTCCCAACATAATCGTTCCGGTTACCGGAAGTTCCCCCCAGGGCAACACCTGAACCATAAACGGTATTATTCACAAACGGATTCAGGTATCCAAAAACATTAAAATAAGCTGAAGAAGTACTGGTGTATGGGTCATCTTCCTTAAAAGGCCTTGCCCAGCTGATATTGTTGAAGTTGAACACCCGGAATCCGGCATCCAGGTATATGGGATAGGATAAGTTGATGGTGCGTCGGCCTCCAAATCCACCGGGCCAGTGCCCGACAGCATTTCCCACAATATTACTGTAGGAATACAACGGACCGTGCTGCCACAGCGACAAACCACCATAGTCATTCAATCCCAGGGCAGTATGTTCAATCTTGTTGTGATGTACAAAAATGCGGATCAACGGGATATCGTATGCCTGGTTGTCTGTACCGTTTTTTCCTCCCTGTACTACAATGCCTGAACCAAATGACATGTCAGCCATATTCCCTGCCACTTCACCAATCCTGGCATAATTCACCGCAATTGCGGGCACATTGGACCAGGGACTATCGTTATGCCGGTATAATCCGGCGTTCCGGGTTCGGTTGCGCAAAACCTGGATATGATCCATAACTCCCAGGCGTTCCTCATTTTTTAAACCACCTCCATGTCCTTGCAAGCAGATAACTGTACCCCCGTTTACATGGTAAAAATCACAATCCGTGATCCGGATGTCATCCATCCATTCATTCGCTCTTACACGACCGTAGATTCCATCATTGGAAAGATGTTCAAATGTGCAATTCTTAACGGTAATATGACTGCTGCCATTTGCCAGGTCAATCACTGCTCCTTTCCGGCCATTAAACCGAAAGCTCAGTCCTGAAATTTCAATATGACTTTGGTTGTGAATAACAATCGAATTCCAGGCAGTAGAAAGTTCAATCCTGCTTTGATTGGGATCACGGTCGGCCGGAAGCCGGAGGAACAAGCGTCCCCGGTTGCCATGAAAATCCCTGTCGAAATAGTATTCTCCCGGTTTATCCAGGAACTGGGGTAGATTTTCGATTAAATAACGTACCCCCTTAAAGGTAGGGTGTCCTTGATTTCTATGAGCCAGGATACCTTTTACCGGATCGTAATCGCCCGGTTCAAGAACAGACGGAGTCGGCGTTCCCATAAGGCCACCGTATTGGCTCCAAAGGGTTCCTCCGTCAAAATAATCAGAATCAAATCCCACCAGTGCGTCATCGTACCCATGCAGATCTTCCTTCTCTCCTTCCGGGCTTATATTCATTTCCCCATCCCACTGATTCCAGTGATGCATTACAAAATTCGGATTCGTAATGTTCCAACCCACATCACTGGCGATATGCAAATCCTGAATATCCCCCTGAGGGGTTACTTCAAACAATATCATTTCAGCCATCCTTGGTCCGCCAAACCTCCATTCCATAAAATTTTCACGCACCGATGGGGGCAGTTCTTTTTGTGGGGCAGCAGGCATATTGATGTCTATGAACCAGATATTCTCCGGATTCATCCTTTTGGGAACATCATTTCGTGTTGCTTTTCGCCATGGAGTATCAATCAAACGGGAACCAGCAATAACTGCTTCACCTACACCCCAATTTGGATCACTGGTAAGCCGGATAGGCTTATTTTCCACACCGGAATCATCGGCTTGCAGTACAACTTCACCATCTTCAGGATATAACCGATAGGTAACACCCCGTTTGAAAACATACGATCTGATACCGGATTCCCGTGCAGCATTTCCTGAAGCCCGCGTATCCCAGGGATGATGCTTCCACGGAACATCTTTTGTTAACCCACTGTTCTGATCATCCCCGCTTTCATAATCAATATATCGTATCTCTTCACCTCTTGAAACAGGATACTCAAAAGGCTCAGGCTGCCAGGTTAAATCACCAGTGGCAATTACTTTTGAATTGGGATTCTGCCAATGGTAGGTTTGAGCTTCTGTTTTAAGAGATAAATAAATTGAAGCAGCAATCAATACCAACAATCGAAATCTTTTTAAATTCATAATATTAAGTATTTCTACACAAATTGAATCAGTTGAATTATTCTCTAAAAAATGAGCGCTAAAGGTAAAAATTTTCCTTGAATTCACTATTTAAGGTCATTAAAGCAGGATAATTATTTTAAATTTGCTTCCCTGATCCTAACCATGAGGAATGGTTTGTAACCTCGGTTTCGGGAAAAGTATGTACATAAAACAATAACCTTTTAGCTAACTGTTTTCAAAAAAAAATAAAAAATGGCAAACACAAAAAGTATAAACCGGAGAGCTCTTCTTCAGGGAGGAGCTGCTATGCTGGGGGCAGGCATGTTAGGGTCATTCACGACAGCAGCCTCTTCATCTACAGAAAAAACGCCAGATCAACTATTTAACGTAAAGAAATTCGGAGCTTCCGGTGATCGTGATCAGCGCGCGACCCTATATATCCGGCAGGCAATAGAAGCCTGTGCTGCTGCAGGTGGCGGAATTGTTTATGTTCCACCGGGTGAGTATACGGTTGGAACATTACAGCTGAGAGACAACATTACGCTCTATATGGAAGCAGGAGCCACTTTTTTCCTCAGCCAGTTACCGGAAGACTTTATCCGGGGAGCGCGAAGCATGATATTCGCCGAAAATGCAAACAACATTTCTGTTAAGGGGAAAGGAACTTTTGATGGCCTGGCTCAGTATGTTTACGAAGAGATGAAGGATATCGACAGAGATATTTCCCGTGAAATTGAAATTGCAAAAAACGCAGGTGTGGATATGCGCCGTTACTATCGCTCGAGCAGCAGCATGAATACTTACATGGTCATCATAAACGATTGCACAAATGTGTTGCTTGAAGATATCTCGATTATAAACTCTCCCCTTTGGACTATTCGTTTTACAACCTGTGACAGGATTTTCGTCAGGGGTGTGTATATTTATTCTGATTTGGAAAAAGGAGTCAACGCCGATGGAATAGATATTTGCTCATCCAGTAATGTTGTTATTTCTGATTCCGTGATCATTACCGGTGATGATTGCATTGTTCTGAAAACAAGATCCCTGGGTGAAGGCGTAAAGGTGAATCCGGTAGAAAATGTCGTTGTAACGAATTGCATACTTACTTCCTCCTCAACTCCTTTGATGATAGGCACAGAAACCTTTGCCGACTTCCGGCATATCATTTTCAGTAACTGCACCATTCGAGACTCTAATAAAGGGTTTGGGATAAATGTCCAGGATGGGGCAACAGTAAGTGATGTCATTATCACCAATTTAACGATAGAAGAAAACCGCCGGCACTGGAACTGGTGGGGAAGTGCCGAAATGTGCAAATTTATTTTGCTCAAACGGAACGAGTTATCGCGGTTGGGAAAAATCCAGAATGTTGTTGTGAATAATATCGTGGTGCATGCCCGGGGAACGAGCACAATCACGGGGCACCCCGACCAGCCAATTGAAAACATAAGGATGACCAATCTGCAGATTTTTATGGATCCTGAAAATACCATTGATAAACGCACCGGACATGCAATAAAATTTGAAAACGTAAAAGAACTCAGAGTCAGAGATTTATCTGTAAAATGGTCAGAAGATCGAATCGAAAAAGCATGGCAAAGTGCTTTAGCCCTGGAGAATGTTATGGATGCAGAAATCAGATATTTTTCAGGACGACAGGGTTTAAAAAGCAGTGATATTCCTGCCATACGGCTGACCGATGTTTCAGAAGTACTGATCAGCGAGTCCCGTGCAACTGAGGGATGTGGAACCTTTGTCCACGTACAGGGAGATAGCAGCAATGAAATTATCCTCAAGGGCAACTATACAAAAAAAGCAAGAAAAAAGCTCTCCTTTGAAAACGACAGATTAAAATCGTCTGTTACCAGTGATTAGTTTCAGGTAAGGCTGCTCAATCTTTTTCTGCCCGCCAAAATCCCGGCCAGGAATTCCCCCTTGCAGGGCGTTTGTAGAGTACGACATCCTGGTAAAAAATGGTGTCTGCATCTGCTCCATACGGCATGATCTGCGTCGCTTTAGCTCCACTGCCCATATAAATGGAGTTACCAATGCACAGCCAGTCTTTCCAGGGGCCGTCGGTTATTAAGCCAACATTGCTCACGGCGGCAATGCTCAGGTGAAACTCCCTGCATACGGCGTTGAACGCTTCAAGCCATCCCCCGCCATAGGGAGTTTTGTTATTGTCGTAATCGGGTTGCACTGCCCAGCTGCTGGGAAGCAGGATAAGATCGGCACCCAGATAACCCATCGACCTTGCAAGCATAAAATCTTTTGCCCTGGCATCCGCACAAATAAGCAGCCCAAAGGTTCCAAATTCTGTTTCACAAACATTTATCCGGTCTCCCTGGCTGTATATATCGTGGGCTATGTCCAGCTCATTTATCTTTCGATGTTTCAGCAGCAGTTCACCTTTCGGGCTTATGATCACAGCTGAATTAAAAATCTTTTCGCCGTCTTTTTCAATGATTCCTGCACAAACATATACCCGGTTCTTTTTTGCAGCATTTGCCAGCTTCTTAAAGGTTGATCCTCCTGGAATTGATCCGGCTTTCACCCGGGCAGAACTGTGGGTCCATCCCAGATCCAAAGCTTCAGGCAGTAACACCAGGTCGGCTCCGTTGCCTGCGGTGATTTCAATTCTGGCGACTGCCCGGTCAAGATTAGCCTCCGGATTGCCCCCTTCAACCAGCATCTGGACCATGGCCAGCTTTAGCCTGCTTTTAACCTGATTCGTGTAATTCACTTGTGAAATGACTTGATGCGTTGACAAGAATAATAAACCAAAATATAAAAACTTTATAAATTTCATCTCACCCCCTGATTTAAATAACAACACTTCAACCGGTTATGTCAATCCTGCAATAGGTTTCCCGGTGGAATAAAAGAAATAGCTTTCCACAGTATGGGGTTGCACAAGCCATCCTGAATCCATTGATGAGGAAAGTATAAATGATGGGCTGCTGCACGTGCAGCGTCAAGAGTTAGGAATGCGGACATGCGATGATCGGTTTTATCAAGAAATCCAGCCACATCCTTTTGTATAGCTAAATTTCCAGTAGATGTCTATCCCGGCGTGCATGCCGAAAAGATTGTTATCAGCAGGCACACCAGAACAAACATGGTTTTTTATTTATTGTGACCGTTATCCCTTCTGCTCATATTATGCACCCAGGCCTGGCAGATATTTTAGCAATAGCTCCTTGCTTTTAGCAATATTTTCACGTCCGGATGATTCGATACCATACCATCCTCTAAATCCGTAATCATAGGTAAACCGGATCATTTTTTCATTCAGATCATCAGTAGGCTGATTACGGAATGACATGCCTGCAGCATATGGGGTAGTTTTTTTCAGGTATTCAAAGTTATCCACTTTTGCACCAGGCCCCCGCCAATCGGGTAAGATTCCAAAATACCTGTTATTCACCTCTTTCATGAGCGAAACCATCCAATCGGCATCATCAGAAACGCCTCCGTGATTTTCGATCAGGACACTAATATTTGCAGGCACTGCATATTCAAGCATCATCTGGTAGGTTTCAGCAGCCCATTTCAGTGCCTCCGATTTAGGCATATCATCAGTACCCCTGCAATTTGTCCGGATGGCATGGCATCCAAGATATTGGGCAATATCGATCCATTTCTGGTGATTGATGACCGTCTGTTTTCGCTCTTCTTTTGAAGAGGTGCAGGTTTCACCTTCGTTGTCGACCATGATCAGCACCATTTTCACCCCATAGTTATCGGCATTTCTTTTGAGCTGATTCAGATAGGAAATGATAGGAACCTCAAAGAGTGTATTAACAAATTCTATCCCGTTCAGGTCAAAATCTTCCCGGGCTATTTTCGCGAAATCCAGTGTTTTCCATTTTCCCTGACGGATTTCATCTACCAGCGCCCATTGGGCAAGAGAAATATTATTTTTTCCTACCCGAAGAGGATTAGCCTGAACAGTTTGCATGTTCATCAAGGAAGGTGCAATCATAGTGCCTGCTCCCAGTGCAATTGATTTTTCAATAAAACCGCGACGTGTTATACTTTTCATCTCGTTAAAATTGTTAATTTTTTATGGTATTTATCTCAATCGTTTACATATTAAGGTATGTGATTGAATTCATAAGCTCATTTCCATGAAACCAATCAGCATCTTATTTTTGTCATTTGTCATTCGTCATTCTCTTCAAATTCGTCATTTGTCATTCGTAATTAATTAGTGTTCGTTTTTAAAGTCACGAGTCTGGCATAGAAAGTTCGCTGAAAAGGCTTGCGAAATTCGAAAAATGTGAGATCACTATACGTAAATGACCATTTTTAAAGCAGGCATAACACAGTCAGCGGACTTATGGACAGACCATAATTAAATTTCCCATCCTTTACGATATTCTGATCTGTAAAGTAATTTATTGGCTTCCGGAATATTGGTTACTTTCATATTTTTATGATCGTACATTATTTTTCTACCTGTTCGCAAGGCAACTGCAGCCAGGTGGGCTGTTTCGATGATTGATCCGGAGGTCAGTATACTTCCCGGCGATTGTTTTTTATTTAAGATTGCATCGATCCAGGCTTCTGTGGCATCGATCCGTTGTTCACCGGATAGCTGGACAGTTTTTGCTCCGGTAACCTGCATCATTTTTGACTCAGGAATAATTACAGGATTTTCGCAACGGAATCCGCCAATTATTTTCCCTTTATCTCCTACGAACATCATACCCTCGCTTTCCAGTTCTTTGTTATCTGCTTCCATTTCCGGAGGAGTTGGCGGTCGCATGCCACCGTCGTACCAGAAAAGATCGAAAGGTCCTGTTTTTGCTGATGCATCAAACTTCCACCGGATGATGGAAGAGAGCGGGAAGGCTACGTCATTAACAACTGACTTCATTTCATCATGTTCCCCGATTGTCCGGGTCAGCGTTCCCATGGATTCAACTGAATACGGAGGTTGATCAATTCCAAACGTAGTAAACAACGGCCATAGGCTATAAATGCCCATATCGGCAATACTTCCTGCGCCAAAATCGTACCACCCCCGGTAAACGGTATGAGTATAATGAGGATGATACGGACGATCGGGCCAGGCACCTAACCATAAATCCCAGTCAAATCCTTTCGGAACTTCAGGTCTTTCGGAAAAATAACTCTGCCATTGCTGCCAAACGGGCCGGAACGACCAGTTATGTATCTCCCTCAAGGTTCCTATTACTCCATCATCAATCCATTTTTTTACTGTTTCATACCGATCATGTATAGGACTCCAGGCCAGCATATGGGTAGTTAAATCAGGTCTTTCTCCGGCAGCTTTAATGACAGCGCGTGTTTCAGAAACCCGGTTCCCTAAAGGTTTATGCATCACAACATGTTTATTCTTCTTTAAAGCAGCCAGAATAAGTGGAGGATAGGCATGATCGGGAACAATAATCTTAACAGCATCCAAACCATTCTCCTTTTCAAGCATCTCCCGAAAGTCAGAATAAGCCGTACACCCTGAAAATTTTTCAAGATTACGTGAACGTGCATAATATTTGTTTATAAAATCCTGGCCGCAGTCACGGCCGGCTGTAACGTTAACGTTACCACCCCAGGAAGATTCGCCGATCATTTCGCGGATTTGGTTCTTCAGACCATTGCCCGGACCCCACTGATGGTATCCAACAGGGTATTTGTTGGGATCACAAACGGAAATAACCTGAACTCGTTCGTTGGGAATTAATCGCATTAACTCCCCCAATTGTTGCATTCCAACTCCAATAAGGCCAAGATTAATCTTATCGCTCGGAGGAACAAACCCTACGCCTCCAAGTACATGTCTCGGAATGACTGTGATTGCAAGAGCTGAACCTGTATAACTTAAAAAATCACGACGGTTTAATTTTTCCATAGTAGTTCAATTATTAATTCCTGGTAAAAATAAAAGATTATCATTAGAATACTAAAATTAAACTAATTTTTAACAAACACCATATAGCCTGTTTAATTCATGCGTTTAGTTTGATGCAGATGCAAGGCGCCGGAACCCGCAGGCATAGTTATCTATTTCAAGGGTTTCGCAACGAAGCAGGTGCATTGAAATAAACGCACTTGTGAAAAATGTTTTTCGTTCATCTGTATTATAAATCATTTGCAAATAACACTTTACCAATTCAAAAATATTTTTTATGAATTAAACAGGATAGAGACTGTTTTAAATTTATCCATTTATTCTATTTTGCGTCTTTTTCACTCATACTGTTGCAAAATTTCCTTAAATAGCTATGGCTATTCGCGTCAATTTTGCCTTGTCTGAGCAAAAAACAGATCAAAATATTTCTAAAAAACAAGATCAAAACAGTCTCTAGTATTTTTATGCATTGCACGAAAGAAAATTAATCGCTATCATTGCAAAAAATAAGAAAAGGTAAATACCGCTGAAATATTTAATTTTAATGATATGAACTACGGTTTTAAACATCATGGCCATCTACACAGAACCTAACTTATGGTAGGTCAGGGTCGTTTTTCATAATCATATACAAAAACATAACCAGGGGCTTGCCAGTTAGGCAGGCCTTTTTTTATGGTTGCTCTTAAAAAAATAACTTTTTACCGATTGATTTTAAAACATGGAAAAGCTAAAAGTTGCCATTCAAACCAAAGGCAGGTTAAATGAAGCTTCGTTGAAGCTGATTCAGGAGTCGGGCATCGACTTGGATGTTGGAAGAAGGAAGCTTCTATCCGAAGCCGGGAATTTCCCTATGGAGGTGTTATTCCTGCGTGATGACGACATTCCACAAACTGTCGCCGACGGTGTTGCCGATGTGGGTATAGTGGGTGAAAATGAAGTACTGGAAAAGCAAAAAAGAGTAGTAACAGCAAAAAAACTTGGTTTCAGCAAATGCAGGTTGTCACTGGCTATTCCAAAATCAACAGAATATCCGGGTCCTGAGTTTTTTATTGACAAAAAGATTGCCACTTCCTACCCCAATATTTTGAATCACTTTTTAAAAGAACGGCAGATAAGAGCAGACATACATCTCATTAGTGGTTCAGTAGAAATTGCGCCCGGTATTGGGCTTGCTGATGCCATATTTGACATTGTCAGTTCGGGTTCTACTCTGGTAAGCAACCGGTTGAAAGAAGTGGAAGTTGTTATGCAATCGGAAGCAGTATTGATTGCCAAGCCTGATCTTTGTATGGAGAAACAGGAAATTTTAAATGAACTTATTTTCAGGATTGAATCAGTGCAACGCGCAGAAGGAAAAAAATATATTTTACTGAATACACCGAATGAAAAAATTCAGGAAGTAGCGGCCCTGCTGCCCGGCATGAAAAGTCCAACCATTGTACCGCTGGCAAAGGAAGGCTGGAGTTCGATGCACTCTGTTATTGCAGAGGATGATTTTTGGGAGATCATTGGTAAACTTAAAAAAGTCGGTGCTGAAGGTATACTGGTGGTACCTATTGAAAAAATGATTTTTTAAAAACAAGTACATGAAGGAGTATATCAATCCAGGGAAAAGCAGTTGGCCTCAACTATTACAACGCCCCGAAACAGATGTTACAGGACTCTTTAAATCGGCACAAAAAATCCTGGAGAAAATAAAACAGCGCGGAGATGAAGCCGTCCGCGAATATACGAATCGATTTGACGGGGTAGCTATGGATAATTTCCAGGTTACTGAAGCAGAGTTTATCGATGCAGAGCAACAGATTGCCCCGGAACTAAAAGCAGCCATTCAACTGGCATCTGCCAACATCGAAAAATTTCATGCTGCTCAAAAACCAGGCATACACAGGATTGAAACCATGCCTGGGGTTTCCTGCTGGCAAAAACCGGTTGCCATAGAAAAGGCAGGGTTGTATATTCCAGGGGGCACAGCGCCGCTTTTCTCTACTGTGTTGATGCTGGCTATTCCTGCACGGATTGCAGGTTGTCGGGAAATTATTTTATGTACCCCTCCGGGAAAAGACGGAACAGTGCATCCGGCCATACTTTTTGCAGCAAAACACGCAGGAGTTCATACCGTTTTTAAAGTTGGAGGAGTTCAGGCTATTGGTGCTATGGCTTACGGAACGGAATCCATACCCAAAACAGATAAAATTTTCGGTCCGGGAAATTCATATGTTACAGCTGCCAAACAGTTGGTAAGTATTGATGCAGTGGCGATTGATATGCCTGCCGGACCATCGGAGGTTATGGTCGTTGTTGATGATTCGGCTGACCCTGTATTTGTGGCAGCTGACCTGTTGTCGCAAGCTGAACATGGAACCGACAGCCAGGTAGTACTGGTTCTCAAGAATCATCCATTCCAGGAACAGGTCAAAAGTCAAATAATCTCTCAGCTTAAAAATCTTCCCCGAAAGGATTTTGCTGAAAAATCACTTGAAAACAGTATACTGATTGTGATGGAGAATGATCAGGAAATCATGGAGCTGATCAATGCATATGCCCCGGAGCACCTGATCCTGTCTACTAAAAACTATAGTACAATGGCTGAACAGGTAGTCAATGCTGGCTCTGTGTTTCTGGGTAACTATTCCCCGGAAAGTGCAGGTGATTATGCATCAGGAACGAATCATACACTTCCAACACATGGATGGGCACGCGCATTTAGCGGAGTGAACATCGACAGCTTTATGAAGAAAATCACTTTCCAGGAAATCACAGAAAAAGGTCTCCGGGTAATTGGTCCAGCCGTGGAAGTCATGGCAGCCGCAGAAAACCTGCATGGACACAAAAATGCTGTTTCTCTGCGATTGAAAAAAATAACAAATTGAAATCGTTTATTTAAAGCGTCAATCCAAATGGATATAAATAATCTTCTAAGGGAAAACATAAGATGTCTGCAACCCTATTCATCGGCAAGAAATGAATTCTCAGGCGAAGCAATGATTTTTCTGGATGCCAATGAGAATCCTTTTAATCCCCCGTATAACCGGTATCCTGATCCGATGCAAAGAGAGGTAAAAAACAAAATTTCACGACTAAAAAACATTTCATCTGATCGGATTTTTTTGGGTAACGGCAGCGACGAACCCATAGATTTGCTCATTCGTGCATTCTGTGAACCAGGTGTAGAAAATATAGTCAGTATTCACCCCACTTACGGTATGTATCAGGTTGCAGCAGCGATAAATAATGTAAACGTGGTTCATGTATCACTTACTGAAAACTTTGAGCTGGATGCCCAAAAAGTGTTAAATGCTGTGGATGAAAAAACGAAGTTGATATTTCTCTGTTCACCCAATAATCCGACAGGAAACTGCTTCAATCATGAAGATATCCTGGAGGTGTTAAATCATTTCCGGGGTATTGTGGTTCTGGATGAAGCCTATATTGACTTTGCCCCGGGGAAATCATTACTGGCCGCTTCCGGAGAACTTCGCAACCTGGTGATTCTTCAAACGTTTTCAAAAGCCTGGGGAATGGCCGGGATTCGACTGGGAATGGCCTTTGCACCTCCTGAAATCATTTCAGTGCTAAACAAAATTAAATATCCTTACAACCTGAACATCCTGACTCAGACCAAGGCACTGGAACTGATTGAAAATGCAAAACAAGTGGAAATTTGGACACAACTGATTATTGCTGAACGTAAAAAAATGGAAAAAATGCTTACTGAATTTCCATTTGTCGTTCGGATTTTCCCGTCAGATGCGAACTTTATTCTTGTAAAAATGCATGATGCTAAAGGGATTTATGACTACCTGAAAGATCAGGGTATCATTGTCCGCGATCGCTCCAGAGTACATCTCTGTGAAGACAGTCTGCGCATTACCGTTGGCTCCCCCGATGAAAATGAACAATTAACAGAAGCTTTAAAAAATCTGGTATGAAACGAGCATTATTTATCGATCGTGATGGAACACTGATCTACGAACCGGAAGATGAGCAAATCGACTCCCTGGAAAAACTGGAATTTATTCCTGGTGTTTTCAAAAACCTTTATAACATTCGAAAAAACCTGAATTATGAGCTGGTTATTGTTTCCAACCAGGATGGTCTCGGGAGTGACTCCTATCCGGAAGATACTTTTTGGCCGGTACAGAATAAAATGCTGCGGGCTTTTGAAAATGAAGGAATAACCTTTGACGACATCCTGATTGATAAAAGCCGTCCGGAAGATCATGCCCCTACCCGGAAGCCGGGGATTGGTCTTTTGAAGGAATACCTGAAGGGAGATTATGATCTGGCTGAAAGTTATGTTATTGGTGATCGTCTGACAGATATCAAGCTGGCCAAAAACCTGGGAGCAAAAGGGATTCTGATTAACGATGGCAGTCTGACTCATAGTTTAACGTCAAATCACCTAAACACTCACTGTGTTTTGGTCACTGAACATTGGGATGAAATTTACGCCTGTGTGGCTGCTCCGGAACGAGTGACTGAAGTAAGGCGCACCACAGGAGAAACTGATATACATGTCCGGTTAAGTCTCGATCAGCCGGGAACAGATAAAATTTCTACCGGACTTCATTTTTTCGACCACATGCTCAGCCAAATTGCACGTCATGCAGGTGTTGGACTGGAAATAAATGCCCGGGGTGACCTGCAGGTTGATGAACATCACACGATAGAAGATACAGGACTGGCACTGGGTGAAGCCTTCCGAAAAGCTGTCGGCAACAAAATAGGAATGGAGCGTTACGGCTTCTGCTTACCCATGGATGATTGCCTGGCACAGGTAGCCATCGATTTTGGCGGACGCCCCTGGTTGGTCTGGGAAGCTGAATTCAATCGTGAAAAAGTAGGCGATCTGCCAACAGAAATGTTTATGCACTTTTTCAAATCATTCTCCGATGCTGCACATTGTAACCTGAATATAAAAGCTGAAGGCACAAATGAACACCATAAAATTGAAGCCATCTTCAAAGCCCTGGCCAGAGCTATCAAAATGGCCATCAGAAGAGACATAAACCACCTGAGCCTTCCCAGCACAAAAGGGAAACTGTAGTCATTTCAATTGCAGGAAATATAATCTATTCAATTAATTATATCTGAATGAAAACGATAAAACCTCTTCGTGAAAAAAAGAATACAGCTATTCTGCTGATCCACTGCCCCGACAAACAGGGGATTCTGGCTACAGTAACAGAATTTTTGAACAATAACCGGGGAAATATTATTTATCTCGACCAGCATGTCGACCGGCAGGAGAAAGTTTTTCACATGCGTGTGGAATGGGAACTAGACGGATTTGCAATTCCTCCTGATAAAATCGGAGAATATTTTAATACATTAATTGCTGCATCCCTGGACATGAACTGGCGCCTCTATTTTTCAGAAGAAATACCTAAAATGGCCCTGTTCGTTTCTAAGATGCCCCATTGCCTGTTCGACATACTGGCCCGGTATACTGCCGGAGAGTGGGACGTGGAAATTCCGCTCATCATCAGTAACCACGAACTTTTAAAACCGGTTGCCGAACGTTTTGGAATCGATTTTTATTTCTTCCCTGTTACCAATGAGAATAAAGAAGAACAGGAAAACAAAGAGTTGGAACTGCTAAAAAAATACAACATCGATTTCCTTGTACTGGCAAGATATATGCAAATCCTCTCCGAAGAATTCGTCAAAAACTTTCCGAATAAAATCATCAATATTCATCATTCATTCTTACCCGCATTTGCCGGAGCAAAACCATATCATGCAGCTCACGAAAGGGGTGTGAAAATAATTGGAGCAACCAGCCATTACGTAACATCAGAGCTGGACGCCGGCCCCATCATTGAACAAAATGTCACACGATGCAGCCATATTGATACCGTTGAAAAATTAATCCGAAAAGGCCGTGATCTTGAAAAAATCGTTCTTTCACAGGCTGTCTACAAACATTTACAAAGAAAAATCCTCGTTTATAAAAACCGGACTGTGGTATTTAATTAAAATACTGCATGATGAAATAAACTTATATAATGACGAATAACGATGTAAAACCAGCAGGATTCAAATGATGGGAGTTCCATAGAAACAAGTTCGCGAATTATTTCATTCCTGAAAACAGATTATGCATTTAATTTTTGTTTACCAGAAATACAACATCTTATACTAATTTTATTCGAATGAATATCGTCATCATAAAATATAACGCAGGCAATATTGAATCAGTAAAAAATGCACTCACCCGAATAGGTGTTCATGCAGAAATTACAGCAGATCCGCAAAAAATAAAAACTGCTGACAAGGTGATTTTCCCGGGTGTAGGTGAGGCAGGCACAACGATGCAATACTTAAAAAGCCATCACCTCGATGAATTGATTGTTTCACTTAAACAGCCGGTTTTGGGAATCTGCCTGGGATTGCAACTTATGTGTTCACATTCAGAGGAAGGTGATACCCCGTGTCTCGGAATTTTTAATGAGCGCGTCCAACGTTTTGTTCCAAAATCCGGACAAGAATTCATTACGAAGGTACCTCATATGGGATGGAACAGAATATATAATCTGAAAACCAAATTGTTTTCACAGAATCAGGAAACCCGGCATGTATACTTTGTTCATTCATATTATGCAGGATGGGGAGAACATACCGCTGCTACCTGTGATTATATTGTTCCTTTTAGTGCGGCCTTGCAAAAAGACAACTTCTTTGCCACTCAGTTTCATCCTGAAAAAAGTGGAGAAATCGGGGCACTGATTTTGCAGAACTTTTTAAAATTATAAACATTTAACAACTTATGGACAGATTAACAATCATAAAAGTTGGGGGAAAGGTAGTAGAAGATTCCCAATCATTGGATGCACTCTTAAATCAGTTTACCCGAATCTCAGGTCAAAAAATATTGGTTCATGGGGGTGGTCGCACAGCTACTGAGATTGCCGGAAAGTTGGGGATTCCGACTGAAATGGTGGATGGCAGACGAATAACCGGAGAATCGATGCTTGATGTTGTCACTATGGTTTATGGCGGACTGGTCAATAAAAAAATAGTTGCACAATTACAGGCAAGAGGATGTAATGCTTTGGGTCTGACCGGAGCTGACCTGAACCTGATCAGCGCCAAAAAACGTCCTGTAAAGGACATTGATTATGGTTTTGTAGGAGATATAAATGACGTAAACAGTCGGGAACTGCGCATCATCATCAATGAAAATGTTGTTCCCGTTATCGCTCCTCTGACTCATGATTGTAAAGGCCGGTTGTTGAACACCAATGCCGATACAATAGCTGCAGAATTAGCATCGGAACTGGCTGCATACTTCAATGTTTACCTCTTTTACTGCTTTGAAAACAAGGGCGTTCTGCGAAACCCTGACGATGAAAACAGTATAATTTTCGAACTCGATGCCCCTATGTTTCAGCAATACAAACAGGAAGGAATTATTCATTCGGGAATGATCCCCAAACTTGACAACGGATTCAGGGCAAAAAGAAACGGAGTAAAGGAGGTGCTGATAACTAATCCTGAAAATGTGGCAACCGGCAAAGGCACCCGAATAATATAAATAAATCTGTTGTCGGTTTTTCGGTTTAAAAAACTATCTTTGCAAAAATCTAAAAATTAAACTTTCCCAAGAAAGTTTACTAATAATTACTGGTAATTAATAAAATGGGTAGATCACAAGAATCATTTAACAAAAAAGAAGTCAGGAATAAAAAGGAGAAGAAGAGAAAAGATAAAGAGAAAAAAAGACTGGCCAGGAAAAACAGTGGAAAAGGCAATAGCCTGGACGACATGATTGCCTATGTTGATGAGCATGGCAATATTACTGACACCCCCCCTGATCCGGATAAAAAGGAAGAAATCAGTCTGGAAGACATTCAAATCAGTGTACCTCGTGGCCCGCTGGAAGCATCTGATCCTGTACGAAAGGGAACAGTAACCTATTTTAACTCCTCAAAAGGTTTTGGATTCATAACCGACAAGGAAACCAAGGAAAGTATCTTTGTGCATATGAATAATACACTGGAAGATATTCGCGAGGGGAACCTGGTAAGTTTTGAAGTAGAAAGAGGCCATAAAGGACTTGTTGCTGTTAAAGTACAAATTGTCAGATAATACCTCAACTCTTATTCCCGGAAGCCTGCGACCTGGATTTGTCTCCCAGATAACCCCCATGATGCCGTTTGGCATAATCGGAACTTGTGAAGCCAATCTTTTTCATCATCGCAACAACCAGTGCATCACCTATTACAGTCATGACAGTGGTGGATGTAGTCGGGGTAAGACCTAACGGACACACCTCAGCCGGGTTACCTGTATGAATAAAAACATGTGCATTCTGAGCAAGAGCACTTGCCGGATCCCCGGATATGACAATTAGGGGTAAACCAGGATTGAGATTATTGGCCAACCCAACCAGTTCAATTATCTCGCGTGTTTTTCCTGAATTTGAAATGAGCAATAAAACATCGTTGGTCTGGATCACTCCCAAATCGCCATGTTGGGAGTCGCTTGGATGTAGAAAAACAGCAGGCGTTCCTGTAGAACTAAATGTTGTTGCAATATTCTGAGCAATCTGTCCTGCCTTTCCCATCCCACTGGCAACTAATTTCCCGTTTTGTAAATGAACCCGCTCGTAAATAACTTCAATAGCTTTTGAAAATGAGCTACTTACGGGAATATTTCTTATCGCTTCAGCTTCCTTCTCAATTACTTTTTGAACCAATTCTTCCATATCGATTTAATTTCATGCAAATTTAAGTTAAATTTGGTATTTTTGCCTCTAATTTATACTTCTGTATTTAAAAATATAATAATGAAAATTCACGAGTATCAAGCCAGAGATTTATTCAGCAAATACGGAATTCCTGTTCCCGACGGGGTAGTGTGCCATTCACCCGAAGAAGTAGCAACAAAAATTCCTGACACCGACAGACTTAGAGTAGTAAAAGCTCAGGTTCATGTAGGCGGCAGGGGAAAAGCAGGGGGAGTTAAACTGGCAAGAAATAAAGCGGAAGCCATTGAAAAAGCAAAAGAGATTCTGGGTATGCAGATCAAAGGGCTTGTTGTGAAAAAAGTCCTGGTTGCCGATGCTGTTGACATCGATAAGGAGTTTTATATCGGACTGATTAACGACAGAAATACAAAATCTGTTATCCTCATGGCTAGTGCCGAAGGTGGTGTGGAGATTGAAGAGGTTGCCCGTAACACACCGGAAAAAATTATTAAAATGAGTATTAACTCCACACTTGGATTGATGGACTGGCAAGCCCGGGAGGTTGCCCTGCAACTATTTGATGATCCAGATCAAATGCGCCAGGCAGTTAAAATATTTAAAAAGCTTTACCGCCTGTATATAGATACTGACTCCACCCTGGCCGAAATTAATCCCCTGGTAGTTACTCCCGACAAAAAGGTTATCGCCATCGATGGGAAAATGAATTTTGATGACAATGCATTATACCGTCAACCTGATATTTTAAATATGCGAGAGGTGTCTGAAGACGAACAGAAAGAAATAAATGCCCATGAAAAAGGGCTTTCCTACATTAAACTTGACGGTAATATCGGATGTATGGTGAATGGCGCAGGATTAGCCATGGCTACTATGGATCTGATAAAACTCTACGGAGGTGATCCTGCAAACTTTCTGGATATTGGTGGATCATCAAACCCTGAAAAAGTAGTGGAAGCGATGCATATTCTGTTAAGCGACAAAAATGTTAAAGCTGTTATGATCAACATTTTTGGTGGAATAACCCGTTGTGACGATGTAGCGCGGGGACTTGTTGCTGCCATGAAACAAATTCAGACCAACATTCCGGTTGTGATCCGGTTATCAGGGACCAATGCCAAAGAAGGTCTAAACATCATCAGGGAATATGGCCTCCCTACTGTTTCAACCATGAGCGCAGCAGCACAAAAAGCCATTGAACTTAGCAAAGAATAGAATCATGAGCATACTTATCGACAAAAACACAAAAGTTCTCGTCCAGGGGATAACCGGACGTGACGGGGCATTTCACGCCGCAAAAATGAAAGAGTATGGAACCCGTATCGTAGGAGGAACTTCTCCGGGTAAAGGCGGGACATCCATAGAAGAAGTGCCGGTTTTTAATACGGTAGAAGAAGCTGTTCGAACGACAGGCGCTACAGCATCCGTAATTTTTGTGCCGGCTCCTTTTGCAGCCGATGCCATTCTGGAAGCCAGCTTTGCCGGGGTAGAACTGGTAGTCTGCATAACCGAAGGTGTTCCTGTTAAGGATATGATCGGCGTGACTCCGGTACTTAAACAAAAAGGAACAAAACTGATCGGGGCAAACTGTCCGGGACTTATCACACCTGATGAATGCCTCATCGGAATTCTGCCTGGAATGATATTCAAAAAAGGGAAAACCGGTCTTATTTCGCGCTCAGGAACCCTTACCTACGAAGTGGTAAACCTGCTAACTGAAAATAACCTGGGGCAATCAACCTGTGTTGGAATCGGAGGTGACCCGGTTGCAGGTCTGTACTTTATCGATCTTCTGAAAATGTATGAAAATGACCCGGAAACAGATGCAGTAGTCTTAATTGGTGAAATAGGAGGCGATGCAGAAGAACAAGCCGCCCATTTCATTAAAAATAATATGACAAAACCGGTGGTGGCATTCATCGCAGGTCAATCTGCCCCACCGGGAAAAAGAATGGGGCATGCAGGAGCCATCATCTCAAGTGGGTCTGGTACAGCTGCAGAAAAAATATTGGCATTTAATCAGGCAGGTGTCCCGGTAGCTAAAGAACCCGGAGAAATACCTGAACTCGTAAAAAAAATGCTCGAAAAAAAATAATTCTTCGAAAAAAATTGTTTTTTAAATGCACATGTTAATCTTTTAAACTACATGCAGTTTATTGCTATTGAAGGGAATATAGGTGCTGGTAAAACAACCCTGGCAAAAATGCTGTCGGATGACCTCCAGGCAAAATTGATCCTGGAACAGTTTGCCGATAATCCATTCCTTCCTAAATTCTATAAAGATCAGGATAGGTACTCTTTCCCTCTTGAACTTTCTTTTCTTGCTGATCGATATAACCAAATAAAAAAAGAGATCTTTAACCGTGACCTGTTCTATCCCCTTGTCATCGCAGACTACTACTTCTCAAAAACCCGTGTTTTTGCTCAAAACACTTTAAAACGCGATGAATATCACTTGTTTAAAAAAATTTTTGACATGGTTTCCGAATCTATACCAAAACCTGATCTATATGTATATCTACATGCCGATACTCAAAAATTACTTGAAAACATAAAAAAAAGAGGCAGGGATTATGAGGGAGATATCTCCGAATCCTACCTGGATCATATCAGAGAAGGTTATTTCAACTACATGAAACAAGTCCGGTCATTTCCGGTTCTGGTAGTGGATATTAATAAAATCGATTTTGTAAGAAATAATAGCCATTACGAAATGATCAGGGAGGTGCTTTTTAAGAGTGAATATAAATTAGGCCTAAATCGTCTGATTTTATCTTAAAAATAAACCGTCATCTTTACAAAATTGAAAAAGCTTTTTACTTTTGTAATCCATGGGGAGGAATTAACACTGAAAAATTTATTTATACGCATGTATTTTTATTTTTTTCAGGGTATACCTTTAAATCAAACGGAAAGAATGGGATGAAATATCATTTATAATTAAATAATTGGGTACGTTATGAAAAATTTCTCTTTAAAATCATTTTTGTTTTTTATACTGGCTGTCTTCATCTTATCAGGCTGTGCCGGACTAAAAAAAATGAAGAAGAACGCGGATCAGATTCAGTTCAGAGTTACACCTGAAGTGTTGGAGACACATGCAGATAAAGTTGACATTGCCATTGACGGCAGATTTCCTGCGAAGTATTTCAATAAAAAGGCGAAGTTGACAGCTACTCCTGTATTAAAACATGAAAATGGTCAGACAATCCTTAGCCCGGTGACCTTGCAGGGAGAAAAAGTACAGGCAAACAACCGGGTCATCAGTTTTAATGCCGGAGGAACATTTAACTATAAGGATGCTACTGATTTTATAGAAGCTTTGAGAAAATCAGAACTTCTGATCAATATGACAGCTTCAAAAGGAGCTAAATCGGTTGATTTCAGTCCGGTAAAAATTGCTGATGGTGTTCTTGCAACCAGTACATTGGTAGCTAATGCCCCCAGAGCAATCCTGGGCGTTCGTCGTGAAGCCAATAATACCGGAAAATACGATCCAAACATCGACCCGTTTCAAAGAGTCGTTCCCGATGAAATGGTGGCAGATATCCTTTACATGATCAATCGGGCAAACCTGCGTAATGAGGAAATTACAAAAGAAGACATTATCGAGTACCTGAAATATACCGAAAAAGCCAATGCCGATCAGCGAATCGACCTGAAAGGAATTGAAGTTTCGGCTTATGCATCACCCGACGGAACCATCGATTTAAACACCGAGCTCGCCAGCCAGCGCAAGGATTCATCGTCCGATTTTCTGGCTGAGAAACTCCGGGAAATGGGTATAAATTTTAATCCAAGAACAAAATACACCCCGGAAGACTGGGATGGTTTTAAAGAAAAACTGGAAAAATCAAATATCCAGGACAAAGAACTCATTCTACGCGTTCTTTCCATGTATAATGACCCCGAAGTAAGGGAACGTGAAATACGTAACCTATCGGAAACGTTTACAGTACTGGCTGACGAAATTCTTCCCCAGCTGCGCAGGGCAAAACTGCAAACCAATGTGGAATTCATTGGAAAAACCGATGAGGAACTGAAAGCCATGGCTAAATCAAATCCTGCATCCCTTAATCCTGCCGAGTTACTTTATGCAGCCACTTTGTTTGAAGATTTAACCGAGCAATTTTCTGTTTACAATTCTTTCATTAAGGCATATCCAAATGACTGGCGTGGACCGAACAATGCCGGTTATATCCTGGTAAAACAGATGAAATACAGTGAGGCTAAACCTTTGTTCGAAAAGGCTGAAACATTGAAGAACGATGATCCCATCATCAAAAACAATATGGGTGTCCTTGCTCTCTATGAAGGAAAGATTGCCGAAGCAGAAACCTTGTTTGGAGCAGCAGCTGGGGCAGGTAAAGAGGTCAACTACAACCTGGGAATGGTAAGCATGAAAAAAGCAAACTACGATCAGGCTGTCAGGTATTTCAGCGAATTTCAGGATGTCAATTCAGCACTGGCAAAAATCCTGACCGGCGACAACAACGGAGCGCTTAGGGACCTGGAAGTTTTCGATGCCCCAAACTGCTTCATGAAAGAATACCTGAAGGCAGTGATTGGTGCCCGCACAGCAAGGGAAAGCCTGCTATACGACAGCCTGAAAGAAGCTTGTCGTTTAAACTCCGATATGAAAACAAAAGCAAAAACCGACCTGGAGTTTGCCAAGTACTTTAACAATACGCGTTTTACTGAAATTGTAAATTAACCTTTACTGAATAAATACCAGAGGGCAGTCATAAAAGGTCTGCCCTCTGTTTTTTATGAAGTTTCTCGTTTATTTTAAAAAAATGACTGTAAAATTTCATATCTTTTATTAATAATTGCTCAACTTATCAACATGGAAATCATTCATAATTATATCGAAAAAAACAAAGACCGGTTTCTGGAGGAACTATTTGAACTGATGCGTATTCCTTCAATAAGCTCTGTTAAAAGTCACAAACCCGACATGTACAAAGCTGCTGAATACTGGAAAGAGCTCTTGCTTAAGTCAGGAGCCGACAAAGTCGAAATTTTTGAAACCGATGGCAATCCCGTAACCTATGCCGAAAAAATTATCCATCCTTCAATCCCCACCGTTTTGATTTATTCCCACATGGATGTTATGCCTGTTGACCCGGTCGATAAATGGGATACGGACCCTTTTGATCCACAAATCCGTGATGGAAAAATCTGGGGACGTGGTGCTGACGATGATAAAGGTCAGGGCATGATGCATGCCAAAGCATTCGAATTAATGGTACAAACCCATACACTTCCCTGTAATGTAAAATTCATGATTGAGGGAGAAGAAGAAATCGGCTCTCCCAATTTAGGAAAATGGTGTGCTGCACATAAAGAGATGTTGAAAGCCGATATTATCCTGGTGTCCGATACATCTATGATTGCTGCTGACATCCCATCTGTTACAACCGGATTACGCGGCCTGGCCTACTGGGAAGTAGAAGTCACCGGACCAAACAGGGATTTACATTCGGGATTATTCGGAGGAACAGTTGGTAACCCGATCAATATCCTTTGCTCTATGATCGCAAAAATGACTGATGAAAACGGAAAAATCACTATACCGGGATTTTATGACGACGTGTCAGAGGTTTCGGATGAAGAGCGTCAACTTTTAAACCGTGCCCCCTTCAGTGAAGATACATATAAAAAAGCAATCGGAGTCCGGGAATTAACGGGAGAAAAAGGATATTCACCGGTTGAAAGAACAGGAATAAGACCTTCATTTGATGTTTGCGGTATTTGGGGCGGCTATACAGGAGAAGGAGCAAAAACAGTGTTGCCGTCAAAAGCATTCGCAAAAATTTCTACCCGGCTGGTGCCCAACCAGTCCAACGAAAAAATAGCCAAATTATTCAAAAAATATTTTGAATCCATCGCTCCTGGATCTGTTCAGGTGGAAGTGACTCCATTGCATGGAGGACAGGGATATGTGTGCCCCATAAACATACCGGCATATCAAGCCGCAGAAAAAGCATATACCGATGTTTATGGTAAGAGACCAGTTCCGGTACGATCAGGAGGGAGTATTCCCATCATTTCAACATTTGAGGAAATATTAGGAATTAAATCGATACTCATGGGATTTGGCCTGGAATCAGACGCGATCCACTCTCCCAACGAAAACTTCCCCCTGGAACAATTTTTTAACGGGATAAAAACAATCCCATTATTCTATAAGTATTTTGCTGAATTAAATAAACTTTCATGATGAGTCTATAGGATATTTGCTCATGATACCGCAGCAATCAAAGAAAGTCTTTCTGGTCATCAACAAATTTGCCGGACACCGGAAATGCAAGATAAAGTTGATTGACAAAATTATAAATTTTCTTCAGAAAAATAATTGTACTGTCAGTTTTGAATATACGCAGTATCATGGGCATGCTAAAAGTATTGCTACTGAAGCTGTCAGAAAGGGATTTCAGCTGGTAGTAGCTTTTGGAGGAGATGGTACAGTAAACGAAGTGGCACAAGGATTGCTCGGAACACCTGCAGTTCTGGGCATTATTCCAGCAGGATCGGGAAACGGATTTGCCCGGGAACTGGGTATTTCAATGAATCTGATAGCAAGTGCCCATACGTTAATTGATGGTACTGTCAAAAATACAGATGTCTGCCTGTTCAATAACAAACCTTTTCTTTGTACTTGCGGAATTGGTTTTGATGCCCGGGTAGCCGACCAGATGAACAAGTCGACTTCCCGTGGTTTTTTCCGGTACATACAGTTAACAGCAAAAGAAAGCCTGACGTTCAAACCTTTCGGGGTGCGACTACTTCTGGATGATCGATATTTCGAAGAAAAAATATTTATGGTCACATTTGCCAATATATCCCAGTTCGGCAACCATGCAATTATTGCTCCTCAGGCCAAAATTGATGACGGACTGATCGATGTGATCGTGATCAAACCTTTCAGAAAAATTTGGCTCCCCATTTTGGCCATCCTGCTGTTCACTCGTTACTTTCCCCGATTACCAATTGTTGAATACATCCAGGTAAGAAAAGCAGAAATTCTTCAGACAGATGCTGATTCATTTCATCTCGACGGGGAACCTCAGGAACTTATCCTTCCATCAAAAATGACCATTCATTCAGGGAAAATCCCGGTAATGAGTGCCAAATAACCCCCAGCCTGTTCGGCAAGTTTATAAAGTTTAAAAGAATAAGCTTGCAAACATGGAAAAAACAAGACCGCAGATGGCTATTATCGATTCCATAACAGTCCAGCTTTGCAGTGTTTGCTTCTCATTCATTCCCAAATATTTTCCAACCAGCCAAAAGCCACTGTCGTTTACATGAGAAAGCAACGTGGCGCCCGATGCTATAGCAATTACAACCAATGCACGTTGTGGATCGTTGAGACCAAATTCATTGATCACGGGTGCAATAATACCTGCCGCTGTAATCATGGCCACAGTAGCAGACCCCTGCGTAACTCGCACAACGGCAGCCAGCAGCCAGGCCAGCACTATGGGAGGCAAGGCTGAGTTAACCATAGTTTCAGCCATAATCTGCCCAATGCCACTATCTACTAAAACCTGTTTTAATACCCCGCCTGCGCCGGTAATTAAAATGATAATGCCTGCAGGGCCAAGTGCTTTGGTGCTTAAATCAAGTATCCTTTGCTTGTCCATGCCCCGCCTGATGCACAAAAAATAAATGGCAATAAGAGTGGCAATGATCAGAGCTGAAAAGGGATGCCCAAGAAATTCCAGGATGTCGGTAATAACGCTTTTTTGAACGACACCTTTTGAAACAACCAGACCGGTAAATGTATTCACAAGAATTAAAAATAACGGAATGGAAATGATGATGGCAATCAACCGGAAAGAAGGTAAATTGTTGGTGTCGACATCAACCGGCTGTTTATCAAAATCAAAAGGCGGCTCAAGGTAGATTTTTTTTGAAATGTAATTCCCCCATAATGGACCTGCAATAATGGCGGTAGGAATACCTAAAATTATTCCCATTAAAATAACCCACCCCAACTGGGCATTGATGATATCAGCCACGGCAACAGGTCCTGGTGTTGGCGGGATAAAGCTGTGTGTAACGGCAAGCCCGGCAAGAAGCGGAATACCATAATAAAGCAACGATCGTTTGGTATCGCGCGACAGGGCATAAATGATAGGAACAAGGATAATAAAACCAACATCCAGGAAAACAGGAATTGCCACCACAAAACCTGTGATCATCATTGCCCATGATGCCCGATCCTTTCCAAACTTTTTAACAAGGTAATGAGCCAATGATTCAGCACCACCCGATGACTCCAGCATTTGCCCGAAAATGGCACCTAACCCCACAACTGTTGCAACAAAACCAAGTGTTCCGGCCATACCATCCTGTATCGCCTGAACCACATCATTCAACGGCATCCCGGCAACAATACCGACATAAATGGCAGTAATCAGCAAAGAAATAAAAGCACTGATCTTAAGCTTTAAAATCATAAAAAGCAGCAGTGCCACTGCTGAAATAATAATAAAAATTAAAAAGGTTGTTGACATATTTTCCCGAATTCAGATTTTGGTATAAAGTTATGATTTCACCTGAGTTCGGCAAATAAAAAAAACAGACTTATATTTGTGTGAAAGAAACAGTGAAAATTGCTATTTTACCGGCAGTTTATAAAACCACTCTAAAAAGCATTTTGTTTAATGAAACGAAAAACGATCGAATAAAATCGGCCATGTGAATGAGAGACAAATACAAGCGCTAATACATTTAACTTTTCAAAAATAAAAAAAGATCCATGCAAAAAACATTATTTATCCTGATTTTAGTTCTGACTTACCTCTTCAGCTTTGCTCAGCATGCAGATGAGTTTGTAGTAAACTATGACGAAAATAAAGTTCCCCGGATTGAGATCTCAGACCCGTTGACATCCTTCCAGGGACGTACGATAAAAAACAAAAGACAATGGGAAAAAAAGCGCCGGCCGGAACTGTTGGATTTTTTTACTACCCATGTATATGGGAAAGTTCCCGGAAAACTAAAAATATCATCCTGGAAAATTGTTGAGCAGGATATGAATGCCCTCAATGGAAAGGCACGTCGCAAACAGATTGACCTTACTTTCACCAAAAACGGGAAAGAACTCACTTTCAATATGCTGATCTACCTTCCGAAAAACGTAAAAAGTGCCCCCCTTTTTCTGGGCTACAATTTTTATGGAAACCATACAGTTACACAAGATGTGAATATAATCATCTCCAGTGCATGGGCCCGGAATAATGTTTCCAATGGAATAACAAACAACCAACTCACGGAAAAATCCAGAGGGATGAGTGTGGAAAGCTGGCAGGTAGAAAAAATTATTGATGCCGGTTATGGGCTTGCAACCATTTATTATGGAGAAGTCGATCCTGACAAGGATGACTTCACCGATGGAATCCATTCGCTTTTTTATAAAAAAGGTCAGGAGCGACCAGCTCCCGGAGAGTGGGGTTCTATTGCTGCATGGGCATGGGGATTAAGTCGTGCCATGGATTACCTCGAAGCCGATGATGACATCGACGATTCCAAAGTGATTGTTTTTGGCCATTCCAGATTAGGAAAAACTTCGCTTTGGGCGGGTGTTGTCGATCAACGTTTTGCGGCAGTCATTTCCAACAACTCCGGCTGCGGAGGAGCAGCACTCTCCAAACGTCAGTTTGGCGAAACAGTAGAGCGAATCAATACAAGTTTTCCTCATTGGTTTACCTCAACTTTTATACGTTATAACCAGAATGAAAAAGCATTGCCTGCCGACCAGCATGAACTGCTGGCCCTGATAGCGCCCCGTCCGGTGTATGTAGCCAGTGCAGAAGATGATCAGTGGGCCGATCCCAGGGGAGAATTCCTGGCAACCTATTACGCTACACCAGTTTTTGAACTGTATGGGAAAAAAGGAATTCCCTCCAACGAAATGCCCGGTATTAGCCGGCCCGTTCAGCAAACCGTTGCCTATCATATACGTCCGGGTGGACATGGTGTAACTGCATTTGACTGGGATCAATATATCCGGTGGGCCGACAAGCAGCTTTTCCATAAAAGTTTTGAACCTAAAACGCACGTATCTATCGTGGGGGAAAAATTTCATATAAATAACAAACCCACTTTCAAGGGCAAAACATGGCAGGGAATATCTGTGGAAGGACTTCTGCCCAATTCACGTATGGTACAAGGAGTTTTTGATGACCTGAACCCTGAAACAGTAGATAAATGGAGATACCCCGACACCAACCAATGGGATCCCGAACGCAACACCCGCGAATTTATCGAAGCTATGCCCGAATGGCGAAATCATGGGTTGCTGGCATTTACAATCAACTTCCAGGGAGGAAGCCCGGAAGGGTATTCCGCAAATCAACCCTGGGAAAACAATGCTTTTTATCCCAACGGAGACCTGAGGCCTGCATTTGCCAACCGGATGAAACACATAGTTCAAAAAGCAGACGAACTGGAAATGGTGGTTATTCTTGGAATCTTCTACTTCGGACAGGATGAAAGATTGCAGGATGAACAAGCCGTAATTGCTGCAGTAGATAACGTAGTCAACTGGATACAGGAAAATGGTTATACCAATATTCTCATCGAGGTAGCAAACGAATGTAACAACAGGAAATATGAGCATGAAATCATAAAACAGGAGAGAATCCATGAACTAATCCTCAGGATAAAAGAAAAAGCTCCCGGATTACCCGTCTCCACAAGCTTCAACGGAAATACCCTGCCCCCCGATAAGGTGGTTGAAGTTTCCGATTTTGTACTGATCCACGGAAACGGGGTGAAAGAACCATCACGCATCACAGAAATGGTGAATCAGGTACGTGCTCTGCCGTCTTATCGTCCCATGCCCATTGTTTTTAATGAGGACGATCATTACAACTTTGACAAACCGGAGAATAACTTTGTTAATGCCACCAAGGCTTATGCATCCTGGGGATTCTTCGACTTCAGAAATAAGGGAGAAGATTTTAACGAGGGGTATCAAAGTGTTCCGGTAAACTGGGGAATCAGCTCCGAACGAAAAACTGATTTTTTTAATCAAACAAAAAAAATTTTCCTCAACGATTAGAATACAATTAATATATTAATCTAAATTTTTATTTCATGAAAACTTATATTCTCGTCCTGATCGTGATGTTTGCAGTCAGTTCCTGCAAGAATTCGGAACCAAAAACGTTTAGTCTTTTTAATGGTACCGATCTGAGTGGTTGGCACGTGGACGTACCTGCGATGGACAACAATCCTGACACCCTCAACCCGTTCATTGTCCGCGATGGAATGCTGGTTAGTCTGGGTACACCAGGTGGCCACCTGATCACCGATTCGGTTTATCAGAACTACCGGCTTGAAGTAGAATACCGTTTTGCCGGTGAACCGGGCAACTGCGGAGTCCTGGTTCATGCATCCACGCCAAGGGCTTTATACAGGATGTTTCCCAAATCTCTCGAAGTGCAAATGATGCATGAAAATGCCGGCGATTTCTGGTGCATTGTGGAAGATATAGAAGTTCCTGACATGGAAGAACGTAGAGGGCCCAAGGAAGAATGGGGAATCACTGAAGGAAAAGGCAGGAGAATCAAAAACCTGACCGACGGATCAGAAAATCCTGTGGGTGAATGGAACACCATGACCATAGAATGCTTCGAAAGGGAAATTAAAATCTGGTTAAATAATGACCTGGTAAACCACGGGTTCAATTGTACGGCCAGCAAAGGGCAAATTGCAGTCCAGGCCGAAGGCTCCGAAGTGGAGTTCCGTAAGCTGGAATATACCCCCATTTCAAAAATTACCGAAACAGAATGATTTCATGATACCATCAACAAGGATATTCATATCATTTTTAAAATAGCTGATTTAACCAAACTTGAATTGTTATTTCTTAAAACTATAAAACCTATCACCATGAACAGAATCATTTTAGCATATATTGTTGTTGCTGCATTTTTTGCCGGTTGTAGCCGGCCAATGGAAAAAACAGAGCAGTGGGGCGTATTTGAAGTTGTACTGGATGGCCCTGATACAGGAAATCCATACATGGATGTAGATTTGAAGGCCATCTTTAAAATGGGCAATGAGAGCCTGACTGTTCCAGGATTTTATGACGGCAACGGCATTTTTCGTATCCGTTTTTCACCATCAGCTCCGGGAGAATGGAGTTATGTTACCGTAAGCAACAATAAAAAGCTTTCAGGTAAAAAAGGAAGATTTGAATGCATTCCCGCCACAGGGAATAACCACGGCCCGTTAAGGATTGTCAATACTTTTTACCTGGAATATGCCGATAGAACGCCTTTCTATTCGGTGGGAACAACTGCTTATCAATGGACCAGCGTAAAACAGAGTATCCAGGAAAAAACACTTGAAACACTGAGTAAAGCGCCTTTCAATAAGATCAGAATGTGCGTTTTTCCAAAACATTACCAGTATGGGAACGACACCGAACCGTGGGTGTATCCCTACAAACGGGAAGGCGATAAAAATGATTTCACCCAACCCAATGTTGAATTCTTTCAAAATTTTGACAAAAGAGTGATGCAGCTGATGGATATGGGCATTCAGGCGGACGTCATCCTGTTTCATCCCTATGATGAATGGGGTTACTGCAAAATGGGGAGTGAAATGAATGAAAGGTATGTCAGGTATATGATTGCACGGTTGTCTGCTTATCGCAACGTTTGGTGGTCCCTGGCAAATGAGTGGGATATTCCCGGATTTAAGGAGAGTATCGACTGGGAGGGCATTGGCCACCTGCTTCAAAACGAAGATGCCCACCAGCGTTTCCGGGGAATACATAACTGGTATGGTTCGGAAGATCATTTTTACGATCACAACCGTCCGTGGGTCACACACGTGAGTACTCAAACCTCCCAGTTTTACAATGCCATCAGGTGGCGTAACCTCTACCAAAAGCCCCTGCTTTTCGATGAGATGCGCTATGAAGGGGATGTGCCAAGCGGTTGGGGGAACCTGACAGGAGAGCAAATGGCCTCCTATTTCTGGATGGCCGGGTTAAGCGGCGGCTACCCGACTCACGGAGATACTTACCGAAACAGTTCGGATGGTTCTGCAGAAGTGCGTTGGTGGGGCAAAGGAGGATTGCTCGTTGGCGAAAGTCCGGAACGGATACAATTCTTCAAGTCTGTCATGGAACAAGCACCCGTTAAAGAAATGATTCCGCAACTGATCGATAACAATAATCCGGGAAAACTGAACAACAATATCTATCTCTTTTCGAAGCCGGCAGCTTATTACCTGGCATATACCGCTGACAAGGATCAATCCATAGAGATTGATCTGACCGGCGACAAGGAATATAAAATGGAGGTGATGGATACCTGGAATATGCAAATCATGGAGGAAAAAACGGTTATGCCGGGGAAAATCATTTACAAAACCAGCTTGCCCTATACCGCATTGCGGTTTTATTCTCTGGAAAACTAAACAATTGATGAGGTGGCCAAATCACCTGACAATTCATTTATTACAGGCGCCACAGGTAATCATACTCCATTTACCGGCGTATTCTTATTTGCAGTAGATATGTTTATCAGGACATTTATTTTCAATCCCTTTTTTTATGCGTTTTTCAAGGGAGGGTAAGCCGGCGAAAATGAAGGAGTATTTCAGCACCCGTCGCGGTTGTTGCCATCCTGTGGAAAATTTCATTTGAAAACGTCTAAAGGTGTACCAAAGGGAACCAATCCACACCTGATAACCCTATCTATATAGTTCCTGATCGGGCTTGTGCTGATCACCTTGTCAACTTCATAAATTTGCATCCAAACGAACAACCCTCTGATAAAATAAATCCCGCATACTCAGGGGAAAAAGAAAAATTTATTAATTTTAAAGGCATTTTCGTTACTATTCATAGGTTTTGGATACCTCTGGATTTATATTTAATTATTTTTATACGGGTTGAATACTGAGAAATAAAAAATAATCTTATCATATGACAAAAATGAACACTACAGGTATAAATCAGCTGGTAAAAAAACTTTCCGAATCGGTTGTCAGTGCCTCATATATTAAACCGGAACTTTTTGAAAAGTACAATGTAAAGCGCGGATTACGTAATGCGGATCATACCGGAGTTTTGGTCGGTCTGACCAATATTGGCGATGTTGTAGGATACAAAAATGAGGGAAATGAACTCCTCCCCATTGAAGGGAAATTGTTCTATCGTGGCATAGACGTTGAGGATCTTGTTGCCGGGGCAATATCCCAGAAACGACATGGTTTTGATGAACTGGTTTATCTTTTGCTGTCCGGCAAATTGCCCAATGAAAATGAGTTTACTGAATTTATGAACTATATGGGTTCCCTGCGTGAATTACCTGGTGAATTTACCAACAGCATGATTCTGGCAAACAGAGGATCCAACTTAATGAATATGCTGGCAAGAACTGTTTTGGCACTCTATAATCTGGATGATCATGCAGATAACATCTCCCCGGAATACCTGATGGAGCAATCCTTAAGCCTGATCGCCAAGTTTCCTTCCATTATTGCTTATTCTTTTCATGCGCTGAGGCACTCTTACCTGCACAAAACATTATCGATTCGCCATCCCGATCCGGCGTTGAGCACTGCAGAGAATTTCCTGATGATGATGAAAGGGGTAGGAAAATATACCTGTCTGGAAGCCGACATCCTTGACCTGGCGCTAATCCTCCATGCCGACCACGGTGGAGGGAATAATTCCACATTCACCATACGTGTGACCAGCTCTACCCGGACAGATACCTACTCTGCTGTTGCCTCAGCCATCGCGTCATTGAAAGGTCCCCTTCATGGTGGAGCCAACCACGAAGTACTCAGCATGATGGATAATATCAAGAAAAATGTAAAACATTGGGATAATGAACAAGAAGTAGGCGACTATCTTCTTAAAATATTAAAGAAAAAAGCCCACGACCGGTCAGGAAAGATTTATGGTATCGGTCATGCTGTTTATACCATTTCCGACCCCCGGGCAAAATTATTAAAACAACAAGCCCGCGAGCTTGCCATTGAAAAAGGCCGGCTGGAGGAGTTCGAACTCTATGAAATTATCGAAACCCTGGCCCCTCAGATATTCTATAACTTTAAATACAAGGGAAATAAAGTCGGCAAACGTGTTTGTGCAAATGTCGATTTTTATTCAGGATTTGTATACAATTGCATTGGAATAAAAGAACAGCTTTATACCCCGTTGTTTGCCATGTCGCGTATTGCAGGCTGGTGTGCTCACCGCCTGGAAGAGCTTAACTTCGGAGCAGGAAGAATCATCCGCCCGGCATATAAGAATGTACTGTCTTTACATCAATATGTCCCCATGAGTGATCGTTGAAGCAGTCATTAATACTATCAGCAAATCATATGAACTTACAAAAAAAAGTATCGGCCATTGCTTTTGGAGGTTTGGCCTGTTTAATCTTATCGGTTATTTCTGTTGCTCAGGAATCAACCAATCCTACAAATCAAGTCCGTATTAAAATGGAGTTGGGGCACACTGCTATCCACCATTTCAACCAGACAATACGTATTCTTGGCGCTTCACCCGGCCTTAAAGTCACTTCCCTGCATGGAAATTACCAGGAGGACAATGCTCATTCAGGTATCGAAACGCAGGTGTCTGCCGGAGCCGGTGAGGTTGATGAAATCATGTTTGACATCCACTGGCCAGACCCTTCTGTAGCTCCACGCCAGTTGCCGCAACATACATCCATGTGGAAATACCTCCTCGAAAATGGCTCGCCTGGCCAACAAGAAAGGTTGAAGAACGATCCATGGAAGCAACCGGATACACCGGTGTTCTCAGTTATCCTGAATAACGACAGCACCCTGGGCTTTTCGGTGGGAATGGAGCAGTTATTGCGCCAGAAAGCCATTTGGCTGCCACGTTACGACATCTTTATCACTACCACTGAAAAACCTGTAATTTTCCGTGATCATATAGCTTCATTACAAGGGCAACGAACACTAAACCGAATCGAAAATGAACCCGATGCTTCACTGGAACAATTTAAAAACTATTGGACAGATTTTGGAAATCCAACGATTCAGGATCCTTCCTGGGAGAGATGGCAAACGCGGTGGATGGGAACAACAGGCCATCTTACAGTTACTGCCGCAGCAAACGGAGCGATCTATAAGTTTGCCGTTGACCGACTGGGAAATGTCAGACCCGATTTTGCTTCTCCATATAAGTTTCGACTGGATCTTTCCTGGAAGGATAGTCAATGGCAAAGCCAAAAAATTACTGATGGATTGCCAATAATTGTCACCGCATTCGAAAAAGAACAACAACAAATTGAAATAGAACAGTTTGCTGCTCCTTTCATCGATGTTGATGCAGCAGTTTACGGATATTTACCCAGCGTCTTTCACAGTAAGGTGAATTTTTCAGGAGAAAGCGGTCCTGTAAACTTCCAGATCGCTTTCAACAACGAGAATAAAAGTCGTCCAATTGAAATCAAACATGTCGATGAAAATAATTGGATGCTTGTCGACCAACAAACAGGGGATATCCTACTGATGGTGGAAACAGAAAAAGGGATGTACCTGGCGCTGGATGATCAAAAAGAAACCAGCCATGGTCAGTGGGTACTCCTTAACGTTTCCGGCCGGTTAAAAAAAGGCAATTCCTGTTCTTTCACAACGAAATTGCCGTCTCCTGCAGCTGCCTCTTCTACAATGAATGTGTTAAAAAACCTGGATCACGACACGGCAAAAAAGGGAGTCATTGGCTATTGGGAAGAATGGATAAACCGGGGCGCACAATTCAGTGTTCCAGAAGAACCTATCAATAATTTAATCAGGGCAAACCTTTGGCATGCATTAATTTTGCCCCGGCATACCCTGAATCAGGCCAATGAATTTCACATGGATATTCCTTATGCCAATACAGCATATGGTCAAAAAAATGCCGACTGGCCAATCAACCAGGCAGTTTATGTGGATTATATGATTTATGGATTACGAGGATATGAGCAAACGGCCACCGATGAAATATCCTCCATGTTTCGTTCGCAACAGCAGGCCAATGGAAGGATGGGAGGTTTTGCCAATTGGGGGGTATATTCGCCCGGGCATCTGTACGCTATTGCTCAAAACTTTCTGCTTTCTCGTAATCGCGAACAATTTGACCAGTTACTGCCCCAGGCAATAAAACTTCTCGATTATTGCCTGATTGAACTGGCAAAGGCGAAAATAGGAACCAATAAATCAGGACTCATAGTTGCCCCATTGAACGATCTGAGTGAATCGGAGTCGGAATGGGCATTTACTCAGGCATATTTTGCCGGTGGTCTTGAACTCTTTGGCCAGGCCTTATCCATCTATGGCCATCCCCGGGCAAAGGAAGTATGCCAGGTTGCAGACCAACTAAAATATGATATTGATAAGGCATTCTCCAAGAGCAGCGTAAAATCACCGGTTATTCAACTGGCAAATGGCACATGGGATAATTTTGTTCCTACCGATGCACGCACTCCCCGACGCTTGCTGGATCAGTGGTATCCTTCCAGTATCGATACAGGCCCCTTGCATCTACCACGCCTGGGAGCGGTTGATCCCTTCGGCTGGCTTACTGATGCCATGCTCCATGACCATGAAGATAATCTCTTCCTCCATAATTGGGGCGCAATGAATGAACCGGTATATATTCCTCAGGCAACCGTTTACCTGCTCAGGGATGAGCCTAAAGCTGCAATACGCTCTTTTTACAGCATGACTGCCTGTGCATTCTCACATAATCAATATACTCCTCTCGAACACCGGTGGGGTCATCCGGTTTATTACTCTCCACCCAGCACCGATGGAGCATGGTTTGAAGTACTCAGAAAAATGATACTGAACGAAGTTGGTTTTGACACCCTGTTTCTGGGACAGGCAATGCCCCGGAATTGGTTCTCAAAAGGAGAAAAAACGATAGTTCAACAAGCGCCTTCCTATTTTGGCCCTGTATCCTGTTCATTCGAAGGAGTAAACTCAAAAAATGAAATAAACGCAAATATTGAGTTGTCAGACCGGAATCCTCCAAAGGAATTACGTATCCGCTTCAGACATCCCTCCTCAGACACAATCCGGTCAGTCCGGGTAAACGGTGAACACTGGCAAAACATTAACAGGGAAAAGGAATATATTACCATACCTCATCCCGCTCCGGGAAAATATGCAATTACTGCTACTTATTAATCCGGATCCAATCCGGTTCATATGTAATTTGTTTAGTCTTTTCTTCTGGAACGGGTGATCTGCCGGTTAATCTTGTATGTAAAACCAATGGTGATAAACTCTCTCAACTGCAACTTTGGCTTTTCATCAATTTTTATATCGTTGGCATCATAAACCGGGAATAATACATTTTCATCATAAATAAAATGAACCAGCATCCGCATGTTGATATGATCCGTCAGTGGCATGATCAACAGGTTTTCCCAGTTCATATCCAGGTTTCCTTTAAGTTGTAAATAATTGATGAACATTTTGAATTTTGTTTCCCAGGTAATATCAGTAGTGATATTTCTTCTGTAGAATATATCTGTATTTAACCCTGGTTCCCAAACACTACGTTTGCCTTTCTCAATACCAAAACTTACCTGATTAATTTTAGCCGTATCACGAACAAACACATTTTTTGCTGTTATAGGAGAAAGAAAAAGTGAAAAATTGTTGTTTGGCTTATAATCCAACCCCACTTTGAAAAAAGACCGGGCAGGAGACATAAATGCCGAAATGGGATTTGGATTTTTCGAAGTTGGGTATTTATACCCGTTAAAAAACTGGGTTTCGTAGTTAAATTCTGCGCCGTAATACCACTTTTTAAATGCGCTGACCCCAAAGCGGGAGGTAATTTCAAATTTGTCATCGTTTTTCTGCAACTCTGCACCTTCACCTCCTGGTCTGATCCAGCCATTCCTGAATTCACCTGAATTCTCCCATTTCACCTTGCCATCATGTCGCGAATAATTTGCAAATCCCTTCAATACAATCTGAAGAGAAAGAGCACTTTGGCCCCCTTTCTTCCAGTTTTCAAGGTAAGTCTGAGTAAAACCCACAGTACCATCTCCACCCAATCGCCAGGGAGTATAAGCCTGGTATCGTTGAGTTACCCCGGTTAATCCCGAAACTCCCCGATGAAGAGTTTTGAAATCAAAATCTTTCGTCTGACGGGGCTTAAACCTGCTGATAGTAACCCCATCATCAATTAACATCTGCATCGTCCTTTTGTCAATACTCTTAACCATAATTCGCAAAGAATCGTTTTGTTCATTCTTCAACCAAACCCTTGAAAAATAGGGATTACTGTTTTGCAATAAAATGGCAGACTCCTCCCCTGCCAGGTTCGTCATGGTAATACGAGTTGTATCCATTACATCGGCATATCTGACGAGATCAGAAATTACAAGAGAAATTGAGTGATTAACCATCTGTACCGTAGAGTCATTATACGCTTTCAAAACTTCGTAATTATTGATTCTTACGGAATCGGTCAGATATTTTTTGTAAGAAGAATATTCCTCTTCAAATTTTTGATGACGATAATTTTCAATGATGACATCCCGAAAAGCATTCATTACAGAATCGTTATAAGCCAACCGTTTCTGTTCAATAAATCTGATTTTTATACTGTCAAGTCTCAAAAATTTCCGAAAATCATCGGGCGACTGCATCATGGAATCCGGAATTACATCAGGCAGGTTTATACTATCGGGTAACGAATAAATGCCACTTTCAATAAGCCGACGTCCTTCACCTGGTGGAATAGTTCCGGCTTGTTCCTCCAATCCGGATAACAATTCAACCGGTATCGATAATTCATCCTGGAAATATTTCCTCTGAAGCATGGAACCCCTGACATCCAAATCCTTTAACAGGGCTGAATAGGGATAATAACCGGGAATCTGCAAACTATCCGAAACATTCTCAGGCAAACGGGAAACATAGATGAAAGAGCTATCCTGAAGTGAACGGTCAATAACCAGTAAAATGGAATCCAGGGGTTCCTTTTCTACAAAATGGATTAATCCACGTACCGATTTACCCATTTCCGGATTTGGAATATACCAGGTCGAATCCTTATCAAAATATTTTTTCAACAACTGAATACCGGTTTCTAACACCTCAGATGGGTCATCACTCTTTTCATCATGTTGAGCTATTGCTGGAAAGAACACAAAAATAAAATTCAGGATAATTATAAATAATCTTCTTTTTTCCAAATGCATAAGGTTAATGTTTTACAGCTTTTCACTTAACGCAAAAATAGTATTTATGTTATTTCGATTCGAATAAATATATTGAATATCCCCGAAAACAGAGATATTTAACCTGAAGTTTTCCTATCCTTAACAACTTGTTTAATCGTTTAACGTTTCATTCAGGAACCGTTTTAAAATAATCATATGCTTCCAAACTCCATCAGAGATGACTTTCCTGCCATCTGATCCTTAAAATTATTGGTTTGCATGGAATAGCTGAAGTTATATCTTACAAATTCTTTGCCATCAACATGAATTGCTCTGTTTGGGTATAATCTGATTTTGCTTTTTTTACTCCTTTTGTAATTCCTAACCAATACGGATTATTTTTGTGGAAGGAATTTTAATAAGAATGATTGAAGTAAAATTTTTCAAACCTGAGAAAACTGCTTCCTGGTTAGTGAAGCAATATGAAATCATTCGATCAACTGTCGACACAAAAATGGAGGATAAATTTGTACCCCGAAGTGATACTTCGTTGGTTTTTCATTTTAAAGCATTGCCGGAGATAGCAGAACCACTGAATTTAATCCTTCCTCAGTTTTTTGTAGTTCCCTTGATAAGCAAGGCAAATACAATAAAAATTTCAGGTGAACTTGATACTTTTATAGTCACCTGCCATCCCTCTGTTCTCTCGTCGGTATTTCATCTCGACATGTCACCTGATCCAAAAATAAGCATTTCTCTTCCCCGTGAATTATTTTTTCCTTTGTGGAAAAAATTAAAACCCTGTAAGTCAACCCAGCAGAGAATCACCCTATTTAATCAGTTCCTGGAAACAATACAGTCTGAACCTTACAAACACGATTTGATTGACCACACATACAACAATATCATTCATTCATGCATTATTCAACCTCTTCCCTTAATTTTAAAAGAGACTCCTAAAAGTTTGAGTGTAATCCAACGAAACTTCATAAAACGTGTTGGGATCAGTCCAAAAACCCTAACGCGGATTGTTCGGGCTAACTATCTGATTGACAAAATCAAAGAAAACAATGTGATCAATTATCAGGATCTGGTGTTTGACGGACATTATTATGACCAGTCACATTTTATTAAAGATTTTAAAGCCATAACAGGGGAAACACCCGGATTCTATTTCAAAAGAAACCTAAGGCTTACAAATATCTTGTCAGGTAAAAACGTCAAATAAAACAAATCCGTCTTCCCAAACTACTTATAATCAACGAAATAATCACAATACAATAACCAGATCCTCTTTTTGTGGCTGTAAAATGCAATACATTCTTTTCAGCAATTACCAAATCCATAAAAACAGTCAGGATAAGGGACAAGACCTGACATTTCATCGCTCGGCAAAACGCCGTTTTTTTACAATCTGTTTCCGACTCTTTCTGCTAATTTGCATACAAATTAAATCAGAAGAAAATGAAAACACTTAATTACTACATGTGCCTATTACTTATGGCTGTATATTTACTGGTGAGTGTTCAGGTTCAGGCCCAGATTACAAATCCCAAAGAGGTAGCCCGCCAGAAAACAGAAGAACGGACAAACAACAAAATTGACGAAGGCATTGATTCCGGACTCAATAAAATTGAGGAAGGTATTGGAAATTTATTCAGGAAAAAGGAGAAAAACAGGGAGATAGAAGAGGTGGAGGAAGAAGAAATCATCGAAGCGGAGGAGGATGTTATGGAGGAAGAACAGGTAGAACAATCTCGTAAATCTTCCCCTATGATTGAAAAAACACCATTAATCAGCACGACACAATACGATTTTGTACCGGGTGACCAGGTACTCTACTATGAGGATTTTTCACAGGATGCTATTGGTGACTTTCCAGCAAATTGGGCATCTAACACCAGCGGTGAGGTAAAAACCCTGAATATTGCACCAGGAAACTGGTTACACATGGATGCCGGAGGAGGAACCTATACTCCATTAGTTACGATCGACTTCCCGGAAAATTTCATCTTCGAATTTGATTTGATTCCCAATAGTGAATACGACGAATTTGAATTCACACTGTATGAGGAAGACTCCGACAGAGAGCTAAACAATGATCTGTTCCCCGGGAAAGATGGTCTCCAAATTTGGCCCAACTCCGAATATGCCGGAGGTTGGTTTGTCAGAGGTTACCAGGTCGATAAAGACTGGCTCCAGGGGAATTCTGAAAAATACCCGATTATAAAAGAAACAGTAAACCATATCATCATCTGGATGCAGAAAAGAAGGGTACGGGTTTATCACAGAGGTGCCAAAATAATTGATATCCCTCTCTCTGTTTACCCGGATACAAAATTCAACCGGTTCAGGTTTTTCTGTATGGGTATAGAAGAAACAAAACCGTATGTTTCAAATATCAAAATTACCACTGCTTCACCGGATACGCGTAGCAAACTGTTAACCGAAGGCAAAATGATAACCTATGGCATTCCCTTCGACGTCAATAAAGCCGACATCAAATCCGAATCATACGGTACACTCAAAAGTATTGCTGATGTACTAAAAGAAAATTCCGGATTAAAAATTAAAATTATCGGCCATACCGACAGCGATGGCGATGACGCGATGAACGTTGACCTGTCGAAACGTCGTGCCGAATCGGTTAAAAATGAGCTGTCAAAAACCTTTGGAATTGAATTGAACCGTATGGAAACAGAAGGTGCCGGGGAAAAAATCCCGCTGGCACCAAATGATACAGCGGAAAACAAAGCCCGAAACAGGCGCGTTGAACTAATCAAAATTTAATCCAACCAGGATTTCAGGCTTGTTGGCTTTGGAAATTCTTCTTTACGCCAGGAATGAGGCACACCTCCAAAATACCCGATGAAAGGAATTTTCCAGAATTTGTTCATCTATCCTTTCATTTAGTGGAAAAGGATTTTCATGGGTATACTCAAAAGGAAAATCAATCAATTCGAAGCATTCCCTGGCGTTTTGCTTCCCCATGCATGCTTCTACCCCACGATAGGGCATCACCTGGTCTTTTTTCAGGGAGATACCGGCAATTCTGTTTCTATGGGATTTAAAAAATGCCTCGCGTTCCTTCCTGAAAAAATCAGGAGAGATCATCGCATTAAAGGCTTGCTGCAACCCATCGTCTGGGCCCTTATTTTTATCAAAATCATTTTTAAAAGGCTTGAACCAGTCATTGCAATAATATGCTAACAGATGCTCATAGGCTTTTTCATCCATGATATAGCGGGAAGTACCGTACATGTGACGAAATATGGAACCTCCACAAAAAACAAAAAGACGCGAGGAAAGAAAAAGATCATCAGGGTTCGCCATCAGCAATATCTCAGCAAGGAAAGAACCAATGGAGTACCCTAAAAAATCAAGGGTTGCCCCCTGTTGAAACAACGGATGATGACCCAAAAGTATCTGTTTGGCAAGAGAAGCCAAATCATTGACGGTTTGCCTTCCGGCATAATAAAAACGGTAAGGTTCATCTGAAAGTCGATTGCTGAGAGCAACGTTGGCAAAACTTAATGCGCTGGTGGTGCCAATAGTTTTTTTTCTTATCTCCATCCAAAATTTCATCAATCGGGGATTAGCCCACGAAGAGGGACTCCGGTTCATATGGAAGGCAATGGGAAATAAAATGACTGGTTTACCTGTATGAGCTGCAAGATAATCAGCCCACTGCAAATACTTACTCCAGCTTCGCTCATTCAATCCATGAAGTAATACAATTCCAGTAGAGAAATCATTCCGACCGGAAGGAATAATTATATCATACGTAAAACGTAAATTTTCCTCAATTTCTGAGTCCTGTTGCAGGTAATGATTATCAATATGTTTGTCCTGTTCCGGGAACGAAGAAAAAAAATCATATCGTTCCATACGAGTCGGACTGCTGTCAGACTGCTGTACTATTCCTGTCCGAAACCGCAGAAGCAACTCTTTTTGTCGCTGCAAAAAACTACTTAAAGGCATAAACTGACTGTTAATTCGTATTCATCTTTAATGTCAAGAGTCTGTTCTGAAAAGTTAGCTGACAAGTATTGTGAAGCCCAAAAAATGTAAGTTTCCTATACGAAAATGACCCTTTTGAGGGCAAGCATAACCCAGTCAGCGGACTTTTTAGCCAGTCTTGAATTAATCCCACTTAATATCTTTTCCATGCAAAGAAAACTCAGGAAGAAAGGTCATGCAAAAAAATGGGAGTGATGCGTGATGCGGGGGAGAAAACAGCTGTTTCAGGGATGAAGAACCTCTATTTGGGATGAAGAACAATCAAAGGAAATAAAAAAAGATAAAATAAACTGGGAAAGCCTTACCTTTGCTATACCTGAAAATCAAAAAAATGAGGCACAGAACATGAATCAGAAAATACCGGCATATCTGTACGAAAAACGAAATATCACCAGACTCATTATTTTCACTGCTCTTTTTGCCCTGATATTCATTAATATTTATCAGCCGTTCGATTGTAGAAACTGGTTTCCGGTATCTGAAAACATGTTTCTGCTGTTTTCCAGTCTTGTTATACTTACCGGTGTACTCGTAGTGGTTCTTAGCAGGATTATGATGTACTTTTATGCCCTCAGGAAAGAAATTTTTTTATGGCAATACATCTTATGGATCGCCGGAGAGATCGGAGCCATGGCCATGTTTTATACCCTTTTTCAGAGTATAGTTCTGGATGACCATCGTTCATTCAGAGAAATGTTTCAGCAATCAATCATCAATACCGCCCTTGTACTGCTGCTACCCTACTCTATTTTATGGCTCTACTTTTCATTACGGGACAAAAGCATCAAACTGGCCAAATTGAGTCAAAGTGATGAAAACGTAGAATCCCAGGGAATGCCTATGCTAAATTTTTTGGATGAAAAGAGAGAACTCAGGCTCTCTGTGAGAAGCGATCAGGTATTTTGGATCGAAGCAGCTGATAATTACATAAAAATATACTGCCTCCAAAAAGGGAAAATTTCACCCTACATGATCAGAAACACATTGAAAAACCTTGAAAACAGTTTTTCAAAAAGTTCTCTTATCCGCTGCAACCGTTCAACCATCGTTAATTTCGACCAGGTAAAAATGCTCAGAAGAGACCAAACAGGAATATTCCTGAGTCTGAATCACGACCAGGCTCCCGATATCCCTGTTTCTAAAACCTATACAGGAAAAGTTTTATCTCGTTTTTCACAATTTAAAAACCAATAAACCGGAACATTAACTATAATTTTATTCACATGAAAAAAGCATTCATCTTCGCTCTGTTTTTTCTTATCTGCGGCTCACTTAAATCTCAGGTTGATGTGACCTATCAAATCCCTCCCAAAGAGATCCTTGAACTGGCGGATGCACCGCAGGCACCTGCGGTACTAATCGATGACAGGGGTAAAAATATTGTACTGATTCACCGGAATAAATACATAAGCATCCACGAGCTTTCGCAACCTGAACTGCGATTAGCCGGACTTCGGATTAATCCGGCAACAAACATGGGCAGCCGTACTACATTTTACAATAACCTATCGCTTATGAAAGTAGGAGAAAAGGAAGAAATGCAGGTTGACGGATTGCCTGCAGAACCGGCTTTATCCAATTTTTCCTGGTCGCCCGATCAAACCCGACTGGCATTCACCAATACCACGTCTGAGGGCGTTGAACTGTGGCTGCTGGATTTGGCTTCAGCAACAGCCCGCCGTATACTGGAAGACAATCTGAATGTTAATTTACAACGCCCTTTCTTTTGGTTCCCGGACGGAAAAAATTTTCTGGTGAAGATGCTGCCTGAAGATAAAAAACCACTCATCGACAAATCGAAAGCTGTACCAACTGGTCCGCGTATTTCAGTGAGCAGCGGAGAAATGGCACAGAACCGCACCTATCAGGATTTGCTTCAGGATAAAGCCGATGAATTTAATTTTGAACAACTTGCCCGGTCTGATATTTATAAAATTGACCTGAAAGGAAAGAAAACTTTATGGGAAGAAACAGCAATATATTCGCGCATTGATATTTCACCCGATGGGAAATATGTTCTGGTTGAAACCATCAAAAAACCTTTCTCTTACCTGGTGCCTTATAACCGGTTTCCTTCTGTTACAACTATTTACGACAAAAACGGGAAAAAAGTTAAAACCCTTTTAGAATCACCTCTCTTGGAAAATCTGCCCAAGGGTTTCATGGCTACGCAACCGGGAATACGAAACATAAACTGGAGAAACGACAAGCCTTCTACCATTTATTATGTTGAAGCGATTGATGAAGGCAATCCGGAAAATGAAACGGAATTCAGGGATGAAGTTTTTGAATGGCCCGCTCCATTTGACGGAGAACCTAAATCGCTGGTAAAAACGAAGAACAGATATGCCGGAATTGAATGGGGAAATGATGAAATAGCCCTAGTCAATGACCGGTGGTGGAATACACGGAATGCAAAAACCTATGTTTTTAATCCTTCCTCACCTGACTTGGATGCCACTGTTTTGTTTGACCGTAACTATCAGGATAGCTATAACTTTCCGGGAAATTTTCTGACAAAAAAAAATAACCTGGGTCAGAATACCCTGGTCATCGATGACCAGTCACTCTACTTAACCGGCCCCGGTTATTCACCTGAAGGAATACGCCCGTTCTTCCGAAAAATAAACCTGAACACAAAGGAAACAGAAGATTTGTGGCGCGCCGATGGCACAGAAACACTCGAACAGATTATCAAAGTACTCGATCTCAAAAAGGGAGAATTGCTCACACGTGTTGAAGCCAATTCTGTTTTTCCAAATTATTACATCAGAAATATTAAAAAGAAAATTGCCCCTCAGCAAATTACCTTCTTTAAAAATCCTTATGAAAGTCTCCTGGGTATTCATAAAGAGCTTATTACCTATCAACGCAATGATGGCGTTGAACTTTCGGCAACTCTTTATTTGCCGGCCGGTTACGATAAAGAGAAAAAAGAGAAACTCCCAATGTTGATGTGGGCATATCCGAGAGAATATAAAGATGTAGCCAGTGCAGGTCAGATTACCTCTTCCCCCCATTATTTTACAGCACCTTACTATGGGTCACCTGTTTTTTGGGTTACCAGAGGCTTTGTAGTGCTGGATGATGCTGCATTTCCTATAATTGGTGAGGGTGATAAGGAACCCAACGACAGTTTTCGTGAGCAACTGGTAGCCAATGCGAAAGCTGCAATCGATGCTGTAAATAAAATGGGTTACATCGACCGCAGCCGGGTAGCTGTCGGTGGACATTCATATGGAGCCTTCATGACAGCTAATCTACTCTCCCATTCCGACTTGTTTGCAGCCGGCATCGCACGAAGCGGAGCATATAACCGAACACTGACTCCCTTTGGATTCCAAAGTGAAGAACGTACCTACTGGGAAGCTCCTGAAGTGTATTATTCCATGTCGCCATTTATGCATTCCGATAAAATGAAAACACCATTGTTACTCATACACGGCGAAGCTGACAATAACTCAGGAACCTATCCTCTGCAAAGCGAACGCTATTTTAATGCCTTAAAAGGAATGGGAGCAACGGCACGATTAGTCTTCCTGCCCAAAGAGAGTCATGGCTACTCTGCCCGGGAATCCATTCTGCATGTATTGTGGGAACAAGACCAATGGCTTGAAAAATGGGTGAAAAACAAGAATAAGACAAAATAATCAGGTAACGTGAACTCAAAACGCCGTTCATTCAACTTTGCAATGAAAAGTTCGGCCGTCCGTATCATTTTACCTGCCCAACTCATGGAGTAACAATCTTATTTGAACATCCTTATGGTCCGGAGGATAATATGAGTACTATACCGACAATAAAAGAGATCAAAACAACATTGGACAATATTCGCTGGAGTATGAATGACGTTGTGTAAATCCAGGGGACTTCAAAAAAATTAAAGCAACACTGATCGATTCAAATAAAAATTCAGAATAGACAGAAATTCCTGAACCGGTATATAACTGAAACGGAGAGAAGAATTACCTGACGGTGATCCTTTGAGGGGCGACATTCAATCAAAAGCTCATTTTCCGCTACGCTTCAATTCGGCTAAAAATATGAAAAGCCCCTCACCCTTTGGTGAGGAGCTTTTGATTGTGGGGAGAGGAGGATTCGAACCTCCGAAGGCGTTGCCAATAGATTTACAGTCTACCCCATTTGACCACTCTGGTATCTCCCCAATATAAAATTTTCCGGATTACATAACCGATTACATTTGTTCGGTCTGACTAATCCTTTGAGCCGGATGTCAGATTCGAACTGACGACCCCGAGATTACAAATCACGTGCTCTGGCCAACTGAGCTAATCCGGCCGGTAAAAATTTTCAGAACGTTTGCTTTTCAAATTAGCGGCGCAAAGTAAAGAATTAATTTTTTAATCTGCAAAAAAAAATCACTACCTCAAACCAACTTTTTTTAAAAAAAGTGGGTAAGCTACCTGTGTCGCACCGCTACAACCACTTACCCTTGCTGCCTTCCGACCCTGGGGGAATTCAGCGGGAGCTGGTCGCACAGGACTTACCCGGTGCAAATGTAGAAAAATTATAATTCCCGGCAAATTTCCGGGCAAATAAACATATATTTGCAGAAACATTACAAAATAAATCATCATGAATCAACCTGTCTCTCTTTGGAAATCAGCCCTCACTTACGGTCTCTATCTGGGTTTAGCCCTTGTTATTATTCTGGTTATTTATTACGCAACTGGAAATACCTTCGCTAAATCGGCCAACTGGGTTACTTATGCCGTAATGATTGCCGGAATCATTATTGTTCAGCTCAACTACCGTAAAGCTTCGGGTGATGTCATGAGTTATGGTCAGGCATTGGGAATTGGTGTATTAACACTGGTATTTGCTTCCCTAATTACCGGATTCTTTACCTTCCTGCTCCATACCGTGATCGATCCTTCCCTTCAGGACCAGCTGCGACTTACTATAGAAGAACAACTGGTAAAACAAGGTATCCCTGAAGATCAAATGAACATGGCTATTGAAATGGCATCCAAATTTCAAAAACCAGCCATCATGTTTTTCATGAATATTTTTAACGGAGCGATCACCGGATTGGTTATTTCACTCATCGCATCTCTCTTTACTCAGAAAAAACCAATAGAAGAATTCTAAAAACTAACATAAGTACTGAGTGATGGATATATCCGTTGTGATCCCAATCTTTAATGAAGAAGAATCTTTACCCGAACTGATGGCCTGGATTCAAAGAGTGATGGAAAATAATCATTTTTCATACGAAGTGATCATGGTAGACGATGGAAGTAAAGATAATTCATGGCAGGTCGTTCATTCCCTGCTGCAAAAAAATTATAACATTAAAGGAATCAAATTCAGACGGAATTATGGAAAATCAGCTGCTCTTTTTTGTGGTTTTGATGTAGTACAAGGCGACGTGGTTATAACAATGGATGCCGACCTTCAGGATAGTCCGGATGAAATACCAGAACTTTACCGGATGATTACTAAAGATGGATATGACCTGGTATCGGGCTGGAAAAAAAAACGTCATGATCCGGTATTGACTAAAAACCTGCCAAGCAAGTTATATAACTGGACCGTCCGAAGGATGACCGGAATCCAACTGCACGACATGAACTGCGGCTTGAAAGCCTATCGGAAAAATGTGGTAAAAAGCATTGAAGTGTACGGGGAAATGCATCGGTATATACCTGTTCTGGCAAAATGGGCAGGATACAACAAAATTGGAGAGAAAGTGGTCGTGCATAGTGAACGGAAATATGGCATAACCAAATTTGGGTTCGAGCGCTTCATCCGGGGCCCGCTTGATTTGTTGTCGGTCATGTTCATCTCACGATTCGTCAAACGCCCTATGCATTTTTTTGGCATCCTGGGACTTTTAATGATAATTATTGGCATAGCTGCTGCTGTTTGGCTTGGAGTTGAAAAAATCATCCAGCTCAAAAACGGGATAGTAGGAAACCTCCTCACCCAAAGTCCCTATTTTTTCGTTGCCTTGACCGCCATGATCATCGGGGCACAATTCTTCCTGGCAGGATTTCTGGGCGACCTGGTCTCCCGCAGTTCAGCCGAGCGAAATAAATACCAAATCGATGAAACTACATTCAATTAGAAACGTTTATGTTGTTCAGAACAAGTGCATCCTGACCAGCGTGAAAACCCGATCCATTTCCGGTCTATCAAAAACTGAACCGGGAATCCACTGAAATAGACGTCATTGTTGAGTTGTATTCCGAAATCAACTGCTCCATAATTGTTTTTACCGGAAGAACCTGATTGATCTGTGCCGAAACCTGGCCTATCTCCAACTCTCCATTTTCCAGATCACCTTCAAAAATTCCTTTTTTAGCTCTTCCCTTCCCCAGAATCTGGATCAATTCATCGGCAGGAGCGCCTCTTTTTTCAGCTTCATCCACCAAATGAAAAAAGGCATTTTTTATCAACCTTACCGGGGCAAGCTTTTTTAATGCCAGCTTTGTTCCCCCTTCACCCACACTTAAAATCAGGTTTTTAAAATAATGATGAGCAGAAGATTCCTCCGAAACAGCAAACCGGGTACCCATTTGTACTCCTTCAGCCCCAAGAATCATTGCGGCAAGCATAGCACTGCCTGAGGCAATTCCACCTGCAGCAATAAGGGGTAAACTTGTTGCTTTTCTGACTGAAGGGATCAATGCCAGTGTTGTGGTTTCCTCCCTGCCGTTATGTCCTCCGGCCTCAAACCCCTCAGCTACAACAGCATCAACCCCGGCAGCTTCGCTTTTTTCAGCAAATACAGCACTGGAAACAACATGAACAACAACAATACCTCTGTCCTTCAACCATCTTGTCCATTTTTTCGGACTACCAGCCGATGTAAAAACGATTTTTACACCAAGCCGGGTAATGATGTTCATGATCTTTTCCGTCTCCGGATAAAGCAACGGAACATTTACCCCAAAAGGATTAGTTGTTGCATCGATGGTCCTTTGGATATGCTCTTCCAGCATTCCCGGATGCATGGAACCAGCACCAATCAGACCTAGTCCGCCACTATTGCTTACTGCTGATGCAAGGCGCCACCCCGAACACCAAACCATGCCTCCCTGAATAACCGGATATTTGATTTTCAATAACTGACAAATTCTGTTCATAACTCTTCTTATATGCCGCTGTATTTATACTGACCTCATGTGAAAACTTGCCGGTAGCCAGAATTTTAAAATCCTGATCATTGAGGCGATGACAAATGCTCCGCCAATAATTCAACCAATACCTCCGGCGATAATCGTCGTTTCAATTCTCCTTCCACGGCAAAAGAAACGGTACCTCTTTCCTCCGAAACAACAATAGCCAATGCATCGGTATTTTCTGTAATACCAATAGCAGCCCGGTGCCTTAATCCCATTGTTTTATCTACTTCCCGCTGGGTTAATGGCAAAATACAACCAGCTGCAACAATACTGTTATCCCTGATTATCACCGCTCCATCATGCAGTGGTGTATTTACGTAAAAAATAGTTCTTAAAAGTGAAGATGAAATTTTCGCATGCAGCAATTCACCCGTATTGATCTGCTCGGCCAACTCAGAATTCCGCGCAATCACAATCAGCGCACCTGTCTTTGATTTGGAAAGGGAAAAACAGGTATCCACGAGGATTTCGATCTGTTCAGCTTCAACCGACTTATCCTTGTGAACCCCAAAGAGCTTATCAAGCAATAAGATACGATTCACATTATAATTGGTACCAATAAACACCAGGAACTTCCGGATCTCCGGATGAAAAACGATAATAAGGGCAATAATTCCCACCCCAATAAATTGCCCCATAATGGAACCCAGCAATTGCATATTCAGTGCACGGACAATCAACCAAAGCAAATAGAGTGAAAAAAGCCCGATCATAATGTTAAATGCAACAGTCCCCTTTATGAGCCGGTAAAGCTGATAAAGAAGTATAGCAACCAACAGAATATCGAGGACATCCAGGATTCGTATAGTGATAAACAAAGACATCAGGAAACAGTTAATTTCAACGCTTTAAAAATCTCTACGGCTTCAATTGCCTCCCTGACATCATGCACACGCAAAATATCTGCACCACCTAATAAGGCAAGGGAATTGACCGCAGTGGTTCCGTTCAGGGCTTCATCCGCCTTTATGCCTAACCATTTCCAGATCATTGTCTTTCGACTAAGTCCCACCATCAATGGCAGTTGAAATACTTTAAATGAATCGAGACGGTTCAATAATTCATAATTATGCTGAATATTTTTGCCAAAACCAAATCCTGGATCAAGGATGATATCCTTTACTCCTAATTTTGTCAGCTGTTTCACCCGGTCACTCATCCACAGCGATATTTCCTTCACAACATCTGTATAGGCAGGGTTATCCTGCATATTCTGAGGAGTTCCCTGAATATGAGTCAGCACATAGGGAACATCCATTTTCGCAATAGTCTCAAACATTTTGGAATCCATCGTGCCACCCGATATATCATTAACGATGATCGGACCAATTTCTTCAATAATTCTGACAGCAACCCATGAACGGAAGGTGTCGATAGAGATGGGAATGTCAGGAAACTTTTTCCGGATGATATGCACTGCCGGCAATAGCCGCTCCAATTCAATTTTTGTTGAAATCATGGGTGCATCAGGCCGGGTGGAAACTCCTCCCACATCAATAATGGCAGCACCTTCATTTACCATTCGTTCTACAGCAGAAATCAAAACCTTCTTGCTGGTGAGTTTGCCTCCGTCATAAAACGAATCAGGCGTAACATTGATGACTCCCATTACCACCGGCTGTGAAAAATCGATCAATTTGCCTCCCACATTGATCGAATTTTTCCGCTTAAGGAACCTGCCCGCCGACTGGGTAATCAACATAGCAAATTGTTTTAAGGTTATACAACTAAGTTTTGCAAATGTATAATAAAAGCCCTCAAATTCCTCAAATTTTCCTATTTTTATCCCTTTTAAATGGAAATTATGGATCAAACAAATCAGCAATATGATGATGTAATGGCCGACTGCCGTTCAGTATTTATTAAAAAAATGAAGGATTACAGTACCGCGTGGAGGATTTTAAGATCATCATCTATAACCGACCAGATTTACATCAAAGCCCGCCGCATAAGAAATATTGAAGAAACAGGAGTATCAAAAATTGAGGAAGATATCCTGTCAGAATTTATTGGTATTGTGAATTATGCCATCATGGGTATTATCCAACTGGAACTCGGCCCCTCAGAAAGCGATTCCGATGAATCAAAAATGCTTGAGCTATACAACTCTTGCTTTCAAAAAGCAAAATCACTCATGGAAGCAAAAAATCACGACTATAGTGAAGCCTGGCGAAACATGCGTCTGAGCTCTTATACAGATTTAATCCTTATGAAGTTAAAACGCACTAAACAAATTGAAGATAACCAGGGGAAAACAATCGCTTCTGAAGGTATTGATGCCAATTACCTCGACATGATAAATTATGCCGTATTTGCCCTGATTAAAATCAAAAATGAATCGTAATAACTGAAGAAAAAATGAATGTTATTAAACATGCAGCACGAATCATAGTAGGCCTCACATTCATCTTTTCAGGATTTGTAAAAGGAATTGATCCGTGGGGATCCGCCTATAAATTTTCGGATTATTTTCTGGCACTGCACCTCGACTGGTTGCTATGGGCATCCTTTCCTCTGGGAGTAATCCTCGCTTTCACTGAATTTGCTATTGGCACTGCCTTTCTGTTGAATACGTGTATGCGGTTGTTCTCCTGGCTCGCTCTCCTGTTCATGGCCTTTTTTACTGTTATTACCTTTTGGATCGCAATTGAAAATCCAGTTACCGACTGTGGATGCTTTGGCGATGCACTGATCATCTCAAACTGGGAAACATTCTATAAAAACCTTATATTAATAGCATTAACATTAATCGTTTTCATCTATAGAAATCGAATACAGGGAGTACCGGAAAAAAAAACAGGCTTTATACTTTCCGGTGTGTTCCTGACTGTATATGCCGGCTTTGTAATCTATTCATACAACCATCTTCCGGTATTTGACTTCAGACCTTATAAGGTTGGGGTAAATATCCCGGAAGCCATGGAGATACCTGAAGATGCACCTGCCGATGAATATGAAAATATCTTTTATTATAGAAATAAAAAGTCAGGTGAGATTAAACAGTTCACCGAAGAGAATTATCCCTGGCAGGATACCCTCAACTGGGCATATCACAACATGGAATCCATCCTTATTAAAAAGGGATATGTCCCTCCTATTCATGATTTTACGATAGAAACGCCCGGGGGAGAAAATATTACAGAATATTTCCTTTATGACGATAATTACGTATTCATTCTTGTAGCCTACGATTTGGGGAAATCAAATCCAAAAGCGCAGGACGATATTAACGCACTGGCCAACTGGGCATTAGACCAACAAATGTCCTTCATTTGCCTTACAGCTACTCTGCCAAAAGAATCAGCCGGTTTCGGAGAAAAGAACCATACCCCTTATGAATTTTTTATCACAGACGAAATCACTCTGAAAACAATTATTCGTTCCAATCCGGGACTTATAGTTCTAAAAAATGGAACCATTGTGGCAAAATACCACTATAACGATATTCCCTCACCTGAAGAATTCCTGCAAAATATTATCAATAAATAGTTAATTGTAGATTGGGTTGAATCCTCTTTTTTTTTTATTAGGTTGAAGCAGTTAATTTTGTATATAATACCATTATCAAAACAGATCCAAACCAATGCATGGAACTAATTTTCAGAAGATTTCATCATTTCAAAAAAACGAACAGAGTGAACAGGAATAAAAACTAAATATCAAAAAGAATGAGAAAAAAAATAGTAGCAGGAAACTGGAAATGTAATACCAATTTACAAGAAGGAACAGACCTGGCTGCCGCCGTTGATAAACTGGTAGCAGAAAAGGGCGCAGATGATGTAGTGGTTATATTGGGTGTACCTTTTACACACCTGACAAATGTTGTAAAAACTGTCCGGACGAATCGTATTGGAGTGTCTGCTCAAAACTGTGCAGCTGAACCCAAAGGTGCTTACACAGGGGAAGTATCTGCTGAAATGGTAAAATCAACCGGTGCAGCATATGTTATTCTGGGGCACTCCGAACGCCGTGAATATTATCACGAAAACAGTGAAGTATTGAATAAAAAATTGGCTTTGGCATTGAAAAACGACCTGACCCCCATTTTCTGCTGTGGCGAACCACTGGAAATACGAGAAGCCAACGCACAAAACGACTATGTAAAAAAACAGCTGGAGGAAACAGTTTTTCAACTGTCAGCCAATGATTTTAAAAAAATCATAATTGCTTATGAACCCATTTGGGCTATCGGCACCGGGAAAACTGCCTCTTCTGAGCAGGCACAGGAAATTCATGCTTTCATTCGCTCTGCCATTGTAGAAAAATTCGGGAAGGATGTTGCTGAAGAAATCCCGATACTCTATGGAGGAAGCTGCAAACCGGATAACGCCAAAGAGCTGTTTGCCAACCAGGACGTGGATGGTGGACTAATTGGAGGGGCTTCACTGAAAGCAGAAGATTTCCTGGGTATCATTAACGGATTCTGACCAATTGGATTATTATAAAGCTACAATAGGAATTAATCCTCCTGAAGACTGGGTACGCGATATTCTGGCTGCCCGCCTGGCCGAAATCGGTTTCGAAAGCTTTATAGAAACCGGATCAGGACTGGAAGGGTTTATTCCTGTTGTCCATTTTGATGAAGATGAAGTGAATCAACAGCTCCTGCTCTTTGAAAAAGATTTCAACTTCACTTGTAGTTTTGAGCTGATTAAAAGCAAAAACTGGAATGAAGAGTGGGAGAAAAATTATTTCAAACCACTTGTAATTGCAGGAGAATGCCTTGTTCGTGCTCCCTTCCACAAAGAATATCCGGCATGTAAATATGAAATCGTAATTGAACCCAACATGGCATTTGGTACAGGAAATCACGAAACCACTGCCATGATGCTGGAAGCCATTTTAAAAGAAAATCTGATCGGCAAATCAGTACTTGACATGGGTTGCGGCACAGGTATCCTGGGCATTCTGGCATCTCAACGGGGTGCCGGTCATATTACGGCTATAGACATCGACGAATGGTCAGTGAAAGGAACCCGGGAAAACATGATCCGCAATAATATTCATAACCTGACGGTTAAAAAAGGAGATGCTGACTTATTGGGAAGTGAACATTATGACCTGATTCTTGCTAATATACAAAAAAATGTCCTACTCAATGATTTACCCTCTTACACCCAATGTCTGAATCCTAATGGTAAAATTTTTATGAGTGGATTTTACTTAGAAGACCTCCCTGACATCAAAAAAACAACAGAATCCCTGGGATTATCAGAGGCAGGCTATTCCTGCCGAAATAACTGGGTTGCTGCAACTTTCACTAAAAAAGATGCCCCTTAACCTGAAGAACAACACCACAAATCATTGATTATGAGTAGCGGTTAAAAATAGGAGATAAATTGTTATCCATCATAACTTGTAAGCCTGTGCTTTTGCGCATAGAGTGATAATCCTTTCATTACATTCTTTTTTCTTTCGCGGGTATGCTCCTCATCGTTACCCTCGTAAATAAAAAAAATGTTCTCCAGGTATTTACCTGCAAACCTGCACAATTCTTCGGGTGTATACGCATCAGAGTTTTGAATCCCACATACTTTCATGATCCGTTTGTCCAGATAATTATTGAATGCCTCTTTACTGGTAAAATCCTTCCGATGGGTAATGATATCATCACAGGATGAATTTTTCTGGTGAAGGCAACCAAAACAAACAGCATCTGATGCAACGACCAGATTAAGATGTACATGAGGATTACTCCAAATTTCCTTGGCAACCAGGTGGTATGCATGTTGATATGGATGCGGCAAAAATGTTTTCCCGCTTCCGAAATCGCGAACCATATCAAAAAAATGATGAATTCGTATCTTCATTGAATAATTATTTTCAGGTAAATCTTCCTACTCATCCATAAATCGGTAAATATCAGAATAAAAAATATACTATACTCATTTCAACTGATTGATTTCAGATTTAGTAAAGTCATCCCTGTCGATCTCCCATATTTCAAGATCTTTGATATTTTTTCCCTCCACAACAAACCTCATGGCAGTACAGACTTTATGAAATCCTTTGTATCCGGCTGCACCAGGATTCATGTGCAGGAGTTCAAGTTTTTTATCGTAAATCACTTTTAGAATATGCGAATGTCCGGAAATAAACAGTTTCGGGGGATTAGCCAACAGCTCCGGAAAAATTTCCCTGTTATACCTGCCAGGATAACCGCCTGAATGAGTAATCCATACATCAACCTGTTCACAGAAGAAACGGAGATGACCGGGGAAATCAACCCGAACATCCTGTCCGTCAATGTTACCGTAAACCCCACGTAATGGTCTAAATGCTGTAAGCCTGTCGGCAACTTCCAAACAGCCAAAATCACCGGCATGCCAGATTTCATCAACTGGTTCAAAAAATGAAAATAACCTGTCGTGCAAGGATCCATGAGTATCCGATAACAATCCAATTCTTTTCATAAAAAGTACTTTCAGTTTCCTGTTTCTTGTTTCAAAATAAACTAATTTTGCTGAAACCGGAATATATTTTGTCCGGAGAAATTTTAATGAAACAAACAGGATCACTTCAACTACAAACGAGCAGGATTTATATTTATGCGAATTCTATCTTGAACCGTAGAAAATATATATTTTAAATAAGGGAAAATACAAATGAAGCGAATTGTTGTTGTAAGGCATGCAAAAGCTGTACCTTACGGGTATGATGATGATTTCCACCGAGATCTGATCGACCGGGGAATCAACGATGCAGAAATGGTAAGTCATGCCTGTAAAACACGGGGGATAATACCCGATTTGATCATGTCAAGTCCTGCAACACGAGCAATAAAAACTGCCCGTATTTTTGCCGACACCCTGAATTTTGATGAGAATCAAATCATTGAGAATATTGACCTTTACGCTGGGATAACGACCCGGGAGTTCATTGAAATCATCCATGAACTCCCGGGAGAAGCAGGTACTGTATACTTTTTTGGGCACAATCCGTACATTTTCACCTTCGCAAACAATCTTTTAAAACATTTCAGTCAGGATATGCCAACATGTGCTGTTGTAAGCATTAACTTTGGTATCAGCAAATGGAAGGATGTGGAAATCCGGTCGGGGGATTCAGAATTCAGGATCACTCCAAGAATGTTAAAATAAAAACCTCGATTATACACAATTTATTTATCAGTATAAAGTTGATACTAAAATGGGTTTATTAGCTTTGCGCCTATGATTAGAAGGCTTTTAATTATTATCATTTTGATTATACTGTTTACAGATGTTTTTCCTCAAAGCAGGAATGCAACGGTAAGGGGTATTATCTATGATCAGGATCGTCAACCTCTGGATATGGTAAACATCGGTTTAAAAGATTACCCAATAGGAAGTAGTTCAAACCGGGAGGGAAAATTCCTGCTCCGTATTCCGGCTGAAAAGGATGTCGTCATCCTCTTTTCTTCTCTGGGGTATGCTACATACTCTGACACTTTGCGTGCAGAAGCAGATGGTGACATCTTTCTGGAGATATCTCTGACAGCGACCGACCTGAAACTGGCGGAGATTGTAGTGACTGAAAGCCGCAGGAATGGAGGCAATATTACACGGATCGATCCACGTTATATTGACATCATCCCCGATGCGGCCACAGGCGGTGTTGAAGCACTCATCAAAACCCTCCCCGGGGTCTCAGCCAATAATGAACTGAGTTCACAATACACTGTCAGAGGGGGAAATTTTGATGAAAATATGGTTTACGTAAATGACATAGAAATATATCGTCCATTTCTTGTTCGCGCCGGGCAGCAGGAAGGATTAAGTTTCATCAACAGCGACATGGTATCAACGATCGACTTTTCAGCCGGAGGGTTTGATGCGCGGTACGGAGATAAAATGGCATCTGTTTTGGATATAAAATATCGAAAGCCCAGTATTTTCAGGGGATCAGCATCCATGAGCCTACTGGGGGCAACAGCACATTTCGAAGATGTAGCGTTAAAAGGAAGGCTGGCACATATTACTGGTATTCGATATAAATCAAATCGGTATATTCTGGGAGGACTTGATGAAAAGGGAGAATATGACCCCCGTTTTTTTGACATTCAAACCTATATAACCTATCGTTTCTCCGAAAATTTCGATCTCTCTTTTCTGGGCAATGCAGCCCAAAACCAATACAAATTTATTCCTCAAACACGACAGACCACATTCGGGACATGGCAAACACCACTGAATACAACGATCTATTTCCAGGGACAGGAAAGAGATGAATTCAACACATACCTGGGAGCTCTTTCTGCCAACTATCATCCTAACCTGAACCTGAATCTGAAGTTTATACTTTCCGCATATCATGCATCGGAAGAGGAAACTTATGATATCCTCGGTCAGTACTACCTAAATCAACTGGAAAGAAATATGTCGTCCGAAGAATTTGGCGATAGTGTACTCAACCTGGGTGTAGGTACTTTTTTAAATCATGCCCGGAACTATCTCGATGCATATGTTTACAGTTTCTCACACCGGGGAGCCTATAATTCAGAAAAACACCTGGTCAACTGGGGAATAAAATTACAACACGAACAGTTTTCCGATAAAATAAATGAGTGGATTTATCGCGATTCTACCGGATATTCCATTCCATATTCCGACAAAGAGGTACTTCTCTATTTTACACTGTTAGCAAAAAACAGAGTAAATTCAAACAGAATCACCGGTTTTATTCAGGATACATGGGGCATTCCGACAAGAAGCGGCGACCTCTTTTTTACCGGGGGAATCCGGCTAAACTACTGGGATTTCAATCATGAAACAATCATTAGTCCCCGGTTCTCATTAAGTTACTATCCGGAATGGCAGAACAAAATATCCTTTAGCCTGTCAGGAGGAGTTTATTACCAATCTCCATTATTTAAGGAGTTAAAAAACCGTGACGGATCAATAAATATGAACACAAAAGCCCAGCGTTCCTATCAACTTGTTGCCGGCAGCGACTATGTGTTTACAGCCTGGAATCGTCCATTTCGGTTTACCTCTGAAGCCTATTTTAAATATATGGACAGGTTGATCCCGTATCAGGTAGAAAATGTCCAGATTCGATACCTTGGAGAGCAGGAAGCTGTCGGGTATGCAACAGGAATCGATATGAACATAAACGGTGAATTTGTAAGCGGTGTACAGTCATGGGCCAGCCTTTCATTTATGCGTACAGAAGAAAACATCCTTCACGATGGACATGGATTTATTCCCCGCCCTACCGATCAGTGGGTGAATTTTAGTCTGTTTTTCCAGGATTACCTGCCGGGTAATCCTTCCTATAAAATGCAACTTTCGGGATTTTATGGAGCACGGTTACCTACCGGGCCTCCAAACTCTGAAAGATACCAGGATGTATTCCGCATGCCCCCTTACCGCCGAATCGACCTGGGAATATCAAAAGTAATCCTCAGCGCAGCCAGGCCTGCCAGGACAAAATTCTTACGGCCAATCAACGACATGTGGATAAGCCTGGAGGTTTTTAATTTACTGAACATCAACAACACAATATCCTACTTCTGGGTATCAAGCCATTATGGCGATCAATTCGCTGTACCCAACTACCTTACCAACAGAAAATTTAATCTGAAGCTTACCGTTAAATTCTAATTGATGGCTGTTTCTTTCGACAAATAAGTACAGAAAAAGGCAAATCCTCCGGCAACCGTGGTCATTTCAAATTTTAATGACCCGGCATTCTTTTCTCAGATTCATTATCTTTGCTTCATGACCGATTTTCTGGATCAGGATATTAAATTTTTACCTGGAGTTGGCCCCAAAAAGGCTGCCCTATTGGAAAAGGAACTGAAGATTAAAAACTTCAGAGATCTCATTTATTATTTCCCTTATAAATATGTTGATCGCACAAAAATTTATAAAATTTCAGAAATTCATGCTCAGATGCCCTACATCCAGGTGAAAGGGAAAATCCGTTCGGTCGAATCTGTTGGTTTGGGTCATAAGCAGCGGCTGACAGCAAGGTTCTCTGACGAAACAGGAAGTATAGAACTCGTCTGGTTTCAAAGCATAAAATGGCAAATCGAACATCTTATCCTGAACAAAGAGTACCTAATTTTCGGGAAACCTTCAGAATTTAATGGAAAAATAAATGTGGTGCATCCGGAAATGGAAACGGAGGAGGAACAAAAACTAAAATCTGCTGGGTTGTTTCAGGCTTTCTATGTAACCTCCGAAAACATGAAAAAAAAATTCCTGAATTCCAGGGCAATAAATAAACTACAACTCACACTTATCCAACTGGCCAAAGGAAAGATCAGAGAGACACTTCCCAGTCACCTGGTTAAGCGGCTGAAGCTGTATTCATTGGAAGAGGCACTCTTCAATATTCACAAACCAGAAAATACCACTAGTCTGAAAAATGCCCGGTTTCGGCTGAAATTCGAGGAACTTTTTATCATCCAGATGAAAATTATTGCCTTAAAACATAACCGGGAAAATAAATTCAAAGGATTTCGATTTGAAAAAGTAGGCTTTAACTTCAATCATTTTTATAAAGATTTTTTGCCTTTTGAGTTGACAAATGCTCAAAAGAATGTATTAAAAGAGATCAGGCGGGATGTAAATCGCAATATTCAGATGAACAGGTTACTACAGGGAGATGTAGGAAGCGGGAAGACCCTGGTTGCCCTGATGGCCATGCTCCTGGCTATCGACAATGGATTTCAAAGCTGCCTGATGGCGCCCACTGAAATTCTGGCACAACAACACTTTCAAACCATTTCTAATTTTCTGAATGGAATGAGTTTGGGCACAGCTTTGCTCACTGGCTCCACAAAAGCTTCCGAGCGAAAAGAAATACACGATTCGTTGAAAACCGGAAAAATCCAAATACTCATGGGTACCCATGCCCTGATAGAAAATACAGTGGTCTTCAAAAACCTCGGTCTGGTGGTTATTGACGAACAACATCGCTTTGGTGTTGCCCAGCGAGCCAAATTGTGGCAAAAAAACGATCTGATACCACCACATGTACTGGTGATGACAGCCACTCCAATTCCACGAACACTGGCCATGACCGTATATGGTGACCTCGACATATCGGTCATTGATGAACTCCCCCCTGGGAGAAAACCTGTTGAAACCTTCCATTTTTTTGAAAATAAAAGAAAGCAGGTTTATAACTTCTTAAAGCAGCAATTAGAAAAAGGCAGGCAAATATATATTGTTTATCCATTAATTACGGAATCAGAAAAAACAGATTTAAAAAATCTGGAAGAGGGATTCCGGCACATTACAGAACTCTTCCCTGAAGTAAAAACAGGCATGGTTCATGGGCGGATGAAACCCGTACAAAAAGAGCAAGCCATGGAAAAATTTAAGGCGGGTAAAACAAAAATCATGGTGGCAACCACAGTAATTGAAGTGGGGGTAGATGTACCCAATGCCTCGGTCATGGTTATTGAGAGCGCCGAACGATTCGGGTTGTCTCAGTTGCACCAGTTGCGGGGACGAGTAGGACGGGGCGCTGAACAATCCTATTGCATTCTGATGTCATCATATAAACTCAGCAATGAAAGCCGAAAACGCCTGGCTACCATGGTACGCACCAACGATGGTTTTGAAATAGCAGAGGTAGATATGAAACTCAGGGGCCCCGGTGATCTGGAAGGAACACAGCAGAGCGGCATCGGATTCGACCTGAAAATTGCCAACCTGGGGAAAGACGGAGAAATACTCAAGCTCGCCCGCTTAATGGCTACTGAAATATTAGACGATGATCAATTGCTTCAAAAAGAAGAAAACCGTGTCCTGCTCGAAAACCTGAAAGCCTCCAAGCAAAACGAATTTAACTGGAGTTCCATCAGCTGATTAATCAATAAAAAAATCAAAATGGGATATCGCTTCCGGGGTCATCACCCGGCTCCGGAGGAATATCTTCAAGTCTGAATGCAGGAGGTGTTTCCAATTGGGGAGCTCCAGCGCTAAGCTTATCAATCTTCCAGGCATTTATATTATGATACCATTTACCGTTAAACTCTCTCGATTCAATGTTAAATGAGACATCTACTTCATCGCCTGTTTTTACATTTTCAAGTAGGGAATCTTTATCGTTAAATAACGTGAAACATATTTTCCGGGCAAACTGCTCTTGGGTTTCAATAACAAATTCCTGCTTTTTCCATTCCTTACCCGCACGGCTCACTCCTGATTCGGGATTCAGTATTTGTTCTATTTTTCCTTTAACCTGTAAACTCATAACGCGAAAATAAAAAAAAGAAACCCTTTGCAAAACCAATTACAAAGGGTTTTTTAAAAAAAATATTAACTCGGTATTATTTAACTATCTCTAAAAGTTCAACTTCGAAAATAAGTGTTGAGTTTGGTCCTATTTCGGCACCAGCTCCCCGTTCACCATATCCCAGATTTGAGGGAATATAAACCTTCCATTTTGAACCTTCCGGCATCAGCTGAAGAGCTTCTGTCCAGCCAGGAATAACCTGACCAACACCAAAGACAGCAGGTTGTCCGGAATCAACAGAACTATCAAATACAGTACCGTCAATTAGGGTACCATGATAATGAACCCTCACCCTGTCACTTGCTTCAGGTTTTGGACCGGTTCCTTCGGAAAGAATTTCATATTGAAGACCACTGGCAGTAGTATGCACTCCCTCTCTCTTCTTATTTTCTTCCAGAAATGCATTTCCTGTCTCCAGGTTTGCCTGGCCTTCCTTTGCTCCTTCGCTTTCAAAAAAGGTGCGGATAAACTGTTCAGCCTGCTCCATTGTCATTTTACCTTCTTCTTCCATTGAAGCGGCACGAAAAGCAGCAACCATGGTTTCCAAATTAATGGTGCTGCCACCAGGAGCATTTTTGATTTGTTCTTTGTTGTTGGTACCAATTAAAATCCCAATGGCATAACCTGCCGAATCAGCAGGAGTATCCAATTTTACATCTTTAACTGATCCAGATTGTGAACAACTCATACCAACGATCAATACGAAAATCACAGGCAAATAAAATAGTCTTTTTTTCATAACTTTCTTCGTAATTATTCCATTTTTAAAGCTGCGAAGATAACTTAATTTTTTGGCAATAATAATTTTGATGGCATTTTTATTCCCCTCAACATCTCTTTTTTACCGGGTGGCCCTGGAATTTTTTCCATTTTAAATCCGGCATTAGTCAACCGTCTTCTCACCTCTCCTTTAGCGCTGTATGTTACCAATATCCCTTCCGGCTGCATCCATTTGTATATCCAGCAAAACAAATCCTGCGTCCACATTTCCGGTTGTTTGTCCGGACCAAATGCATCAAAATACACCAGGTCATATTTCCGGGGAATTTCCAGGTTATTCCGGGTAAAATCAGCATGAATTTTAAGTAACCTGAAATAGGTCGATACCTGTACCTCACACCCCCATTCTGCATTATGGATAGATGAAAACAGTTCAGTACCATTCTCCGAAACCAAACTTTCGTAATTTAACATCCTGAGCATACTGTTTTCCAGAGGAAATTTTTCAACACCCATATAAAAAACATTTCTCTTCTCTCTTTCTGCCCATGCTGCTGTTAATAAACAATTTAAACCAGTACCAAAACCTACCTCAAATATTACCGGATGAGCAGCTGTTTGAGCCTGGAGTCCGTGATGAATAAATACATGATTTGATTCTGTTACTGCACCGTTCAATGAATGATAGGGTTCATTCATTTCAGGCAGATAAAAAGTCTTTGACCCATCAATCGTATCTTTTAATTGTAGATTCATGTTTCAAAAATGATCAGAAATACTGAAAGATAAAAGGAAAATGATACTTTTGCCAGATAAAAAAAAATATGCTCCTACGGCTCTACAATGAAAATCCAAATCACCGCGATATACTTAAGGTGGTTGACGTGCTCCGCGACGGGGGAATAATTATTTATCCTACCGATACGGTTTACGGGTTAGGTTGTGATATTACCAATGTAAAAGCCGTGGAAAAAGTTGCACGTTTCAAGGGTATTATTATTGAAAAGTCAAATTTCTCGTTTATTTGCAGCGATTTGAGTCATCTTTCTGATTACACCAAACCTATTCCCAATTCAGTTTTCAAATTGATAAAAAAAAACCTGCCCGGACCATTCACCTTCATTCTGGAAGCGAACAATAATGTACCCCGATACTTTAAAGGGAAAAAAAAGACCGTTGGAATTCGGATCCCCGACAATAATATCATCCGGGAGATTATCTATGAATTAGGAAATCCTATCCTCTCCACCTCAATCCGTGATGACGATGAAATTCTGGAGTACACCACCGATCCGGAATTAATTTATGAAAAATACAAAGATTTCGCCGATTTGGTTATTGATGGGGGTTTTGGAGAACTGATCCCATCAACGGTAATTGACTGCACGGGCGATACTATCCAGATTATCCGGGAAGGTAAAGGATTACTGGAATACTAATTCAATGATATAATCATTAGGCAGCTAACTTTCAATACGTTCAACATATAGCTGCGCCGCTTCTACTTTTCGCACCACAATTTCTTCCCCACGATCAATAAAACCTGTTTCTGCTACAGCATCATAAATTTCTCCGTCAATGAGCACTTTTCCTCCGGGGCGCAGGACTGTTTGCGCCTTCCCCAATTTACCCTTCAGGGAAAGGAATGAGGAATCAACATTCAGGTATCCATCCCGGACATCCTGAACCGTGTTTAATGCCAGATTTTTAAACAAGCCAGACTGTGACGAAAAAAGCTTTTTACCCAAATACAATGAAAGAACAAAACCTCCAAAAACACCAATAATAACAGTCATTAATGCAACACCCAGTCTTAAGGTATTAACAGGTCTAAAATCAAAAACAACATTTTCAATCAGACTTAAAACCAATCCGGTAATAATCAACAGGATCCCGGAAACACCGGCAACGCCAAATCCGGGAATCACAAAAATCTCCAAAGCAAGAAGTATAATACCGACAAGGAAAAGCAAAATTTCCCAATGTTCAGCCAACCCTTCCAGGTATAACGGAGCAAAATAAAGAACTGCAGCAAGAATGGCCACTCCTAAAGGGAATCCCACACCCGGGGTTTGCATTTCGAAATAAATACCTCCTACAATAGCCATAATCAGTAATCCTGACATGACCGGATTAACCAGAAAACCAATGATCCGTTCGACCCAAGTAGGCTGATACTCAACTATCCGGTATTCATCAATACCTACCTGTTTCATGACTTCCTTTATATTTTCGGCAGTTCCCTCACAAAAGCCATATTCCATAGCTTCAATCGGAGTAAAGGTCAACACCTTTCCAGTATCAATAATCCCGGGAATATAAACCGAGGGATCAACCATTGCCTCGGCAATTTTTGGATCACGTCGCCACATTTTCAGTGTATCATTCCCGGTAATCACAGTTTTCATACCTTTTGATTCGGCAGTTGCACGCATAGTAGATCGCATATAGCTTTGGTACTTGTCAGGCATCGCCTGACCGGTTTGATTCACAACCGTGGCAGCGCCAATACTTCCGCCAGGCCTCATGTAAATAGAGTCACAGGCAATGGAAATCAGTGCTCCTGCCGAAGCAGCATTGTTATCAATATAGGCAATTACAGGCATTGAACTTTGCAAAATCAGGGTACGAATGGAATCTGCATCCTGAACAGTTCCTCCATATGTATTCATATGAATCAATAAGATGTCAGCACCTAATGAGTCAGCCTCAAGAAATGCCTGATGTGTTTGCCGCCAGGCAGCCCGGGTAATCTCCTGCTTGATGTTCAGCTTATAAACTACCTTTTGAGAATTGTCTTGTGCCCACAACAAATATGGAATATGTAAAACCAGGACAATGAAAATTAAAATCTGTCTCATATCTGATTCTCCTTTTAAATAAAATGCTAAACTAAAAAATGATTCCCCGAAATACAGGATTAACAGCGAAATTACAAATAAATCCCTCACCTATTTAAAAAGGATGCATAAACAAAAAAAAAATACCTAATCCGGCTATTTTACTAACTTTGTGGTAGATTTTAAATGAAACAATGAATCGAAATACTCTTACAGCCATTTCGCCTGTTGACGGCAGATATCTAAGCAAGGTGGAGAATCTTTGGATGTTCTTCAGCGAATATGCATTAATTAAATATCGTGTTTTTGTAGAAATTGAATATTTTATTTCCTTGTGTCAGCTGCCTCTGCCACAATTAACAAAAATTTCAGACAAGCAGCTGAGCAGACTGCAAACCATTCATCAGGATTTTTCACTTGAAGATGCAAATCGTATTAAAGAGATTGAAAAGGAAACCAACCATGATGTAAAGGCAGTGGAGTATTTTATTAGGGAAGAGTTCGATAAAATCGGATTAAGTCAATACCAGGAATTCATTCATTTTGGACTTACTTCCCAGGACATCAACAACACAGCCATACCGTTGAGTATTCACCAGGCACTGGATTCAGAGTACTATCCCTTATTAAAAGAACTAACCGGCAAACTGGAGGAACTGGCAGAAAAGTGGAAAAATGTTGCGCTGATAGCCAGGACACATGGTCAACCTGCCTCGCCTACTAAAATGGGAAAAGAGATCAGGGTATTCCTTGAACGCATCGGTGTTCAGGAAGCACAGTTGCGGCAGCTGAACTGCCATGCCAAATTTGGTGGGGCAACAGGCAATTTTAATGCCCATTTTGTTGCTTACCCTGAAGTCGACTGGCCCCGGTTTGCTCAACTATTCTGTAAAGAAAAATTAGGATTGGAACGATCAAAATATACCACACAGATTGCCCACTACGATAACTACTCCGCTGTTTTTGATGCCCTGAAACGAATCAATAATATCGTATTAGACCTCAACCGGGATATGTGGAGTTATATCTCCATGAACTATTTCAAACAGAAAATCAAGGAAGGTGAAGTGGGGTCATCCACCATGCCGCACAAAGTTAATCCCATCGATTTTGAAAACTCAGAGGGGAACATCGGAATTGCCAATGCAAGCTTCGAACAGCTCTCATCCAAGTTACCGGTATCACGACTACAACGGGACCTGACTGATTCAACGGTCACCCGGTTTATTGGCGTGCCCTTCGGTCATACAATAATTGCTCTGAAATCAACCCTGAAAGGACTGGATAAACTGGTATTGAATCAACCCGCCATTGATAAAGACATGGAAGAAAACTGGGCAGTCGTTGCCGAAGCAATCCAAACCATCTTACGTCGCGAGTGTTTTCCAAATCCTTATGAAGAGCTAAAAAAACTAACCCGAAGGAATGAAGTGATAAACAAACAAGCGATCCACCATTTTATTGACAACCTGGATGTCCATGAAGACATAAAACAGGAATTAAAAAGGATTACTCCACAAAACTATACCGGTGTATTTTAAAATCAACCCAAGCAGATTTGAACGGATCGCTTTGAAAAATGTTATGATTATTCACCATGAGAGATTTTATTCAATTACTCCGTCGGTTTATTCCTCCCTATAAATGGAAGCTGGGTTGGAATATTCTGTTTAACTTTTCAAGTGCTATTTTCGGTGCCTTTTCATTCCTGCTGATGATTCCCTCACTGAAGATACTCTTCGGCACGCAGGAAATGCTGTTGGCAAAACCTGATCTTAAATTCAGTATTTCGTCGATATCAGACTACTCTAATTACCTTATCAGTGAAGTTATTTCGGCATATGGCAACGAGAAAGCCTTAGTTTTTGTGGGCATTTTCATCATCATTACCGTTTTTTTTAAAGTCGCCTTCTATTACCTGGCGAATTTCATGATTGTGGTCATTCGCAACGGGGTGGTTCGTGATATCCGTTCTCAGATTTACAGGAAGGTACTGAAACTTCAGCTCGGTTTTTTTTCTGATGAACGTAAGGGCGACATCATGGCACGGATGACCGGAGATGTTACGGAAGTAGAAAACTCAATCATGAACTCGCTCGAGATGATGATCAAAAACCCTATTCTAATTATTGTTTCAGTCGCAGTGATGTTTTATATGAGCTGGAGCCTTACCCTCTTTGTGTTTGTCATGTTCCCGATTGCAGGTTTTATCATTGGTAAAATTGGAAAAAGTCTAAAAAAAGAGAGCAGAAAAGGTCAACATAAAATGGGCGAAATCCTCTCCATAATAGAAGAAGACCTTTCGGGTTTACGGATCATCAAAGCATTTAATGCAGAAAAAAGAGCAACCAAAAGGTTTGAAAAAGAGAATGAAAGCTATTTTCAGATTATGAACCAACTGATGTGGAGGAGGTTTCTTGCACATCCTATGAGTGAATTTCTTGGCACAGCCATCATTATAGTGGTATTGTGGTATGGCGGACAACTTATACTCAACGAAAAAAGCACCCTCGATGCTGCTTCTTTTATTGGTTACCTGGTTTTCTTTTACAATATTATTAATCCGGCAAAAGCCTTCTCAACAGCTCTCTATAGCGTAGAGAAGGGCCTGGCTTCCATGGAACGTATCGATAAAATATTGAATACCCCTCAAGGAATTCAGGAAAAAAAAGAAGCAGTAAACATCCATGATTTCCATTCCAGAATCAGGTATGAAAACGTAAGCTTTGGATACAATTCTACTCTGGTATTAAACAACATTAACCTGGAAATTGAAAAGGGAAAAACTGTAGCCATTGTTGGACGTTCGGGAAGCGGAAAAACAACCCTGGTTGATCTTCTGCCCAGGTTTTATGATATTACCGAAGGAAGAGTGACAATTGATGGAACAGACCTACGCCATTTGAAAATAAAAAATCTACGCAATCTGATTGGCTATGTCAACCAGGAACCCATTTTATTCAACGATTCATTCTTTAACAACATAGCTTTCGGAAAAGAAGACGCCACAGAGCAGGAAGTTATTCATGCAGCGAAGATTGCCAATGCCCATGAGTTTATTATCGATACAGAACACGGATATCAAACCACAATTGGTGATCGGGGCGACAAGCTTTCGGGTGGACAGCGACAACGTTTATCCATTGCACGTGCTGTACTAAAAAATCCACCAATACTCATTCTGGATGAGGCAACTTCCTCCCTCGATACCGAATCGGAGCGACTTGTTCAGGATGCGCTGATTAAACTCATGGAAAACAGGACATCATTAATTATTGCACACCGGCTTTCTACCATAAAAAATGCTGACATAATCTGTGTAATGCATAAAGGGAAAATAGTAGAGAAGGGAAACCATGAAGAATTGATGGCTATTGATGGCCGGTATAAGAAATTGCACAAAATGCAAATGTTTTAAAAAAAGCTGTCTTTCGACAGCTTTTTGCACGGGAGGAGAGACTCGAACTCCCGACACCTGGTTTTGGAGACCAGTGCTCTACCAACTGAGCTACACCCGTTTCTTTTCGACTGCAAATATAATAATTCATCTGAATTAAATGATTTGTTTTCTACGGCATCAGATGAAACCCGCATGAATGTTAATTGTAATCGTTTATATTTACAATGATCATGCTCATTTCATTCGAATAATCAGAACAAACAAGTTATTAACAGTCTTTCAAGTAAAAAAACCATCTGTTCAATGATGGATCTTTAGCGGAGAGAGAGGGATTCGAACCCCCGGAACCTCTCGGTTCAACGGTTTTCAAGACCGCCGCAATCGACCACTCTGCCATCTCTCCAGGTGCGACAAAAGTAGAATTTTTTTTCAATCACCAAAAGCCTTCCGGGAAAAAAAGTTCATCGTGCAAAAAAAAGAACGATAACAGTTGTTTTTTTAAAACTTATTTCAGAATTTAGCTAAAACTTTTATTATGATCTCTGAAGCTACTGAATTTACAGGCTTTTCGGATTTTTAAACTCCGGAAATCAACATGGAACAATATTTATTTTTTTTATAATTTGCTTAATTACAACATTTTAGTCATTAATTTAATTTTTTAACTTATGAACAAAGCACAACTAATTGATGCAATGGCCGCCGGAGCAGGCCTAACAAAAGCTGATGCAAAAAAAGCTCTGGATGCATTTCTTGGCGCAACAACGAAGGCCCTTAAGGGTGGAGACAGAGTAGCTCTCATCGGATTTGGAACTTTTTCAGTAAGTGAACGGGGTGCTCGCACGGGCAGAAATCCACAAACAGGAAAAGAAATTAAAATTCCTGCAAAGAAAGTTGTCAAATTTAAAGCTGGTGCCGATCTGGCTGATGCAGTTTCCTAATGAATTGACAGACAAAAATAAGAGGCGGGTACTAAAACCAGCCTCTTTTTTTATTTATACGCCATGCAAAAAGAACTTATAACATATCTGGCAGAGTTCATTACCCCGGAACGGTTTCAACTTTTTGAGAAAGTATTGGAAAAGCGAACTGCGTACATTACAGTGGTACTTGAAGATATTTTTCAACCTCAAAACGCCAGCGCAGTGTTGCGAACCTGCGACTGTTTTGGAATCCAACATGTCCATATTATTGAAAACCGGAATAAATTCAAAATCGACAAAGAGGTTGCCATGGGCGCTTCAAAGTGGTTAAACATTCATAAATATCACCAAAAAAATAATAATAGCCTCCATGCCATTCAATCATTAAAAAATCAGGGTTACCGTATTGTGGCCACTTCACCCCATTATAACGATCAAAACCTGCCCGATTTCGATCTGAAAAAAGGAAAAACTGCTATTATTTTCGGGTCTGAGCTACCAGGTATTTCAAATACAATAATTCAGGAGGCCGATGAGTTTATGAAAATTCCCATGTTTGGATTCACCGAAAGCTTTAACATCTCTGTATCTGCTGCCATTGTTCTATACCAGCTTACCGAAAAACTAAGAAACCTGCCGGAACAGGAATGGCAACTTACCGATGAAGAAAAGGATGAAATTAAATTACAATGGCTGCGAAATTCAATCAAAAAATACAAACTGATAGAAAAACATTTCTTCATAAAGAAACAAGACAACCCCTAATCCAGCAGAAAATCAGACCAGCAACTTTTTCAAACGGGCTAACCTGATTAATTCCACCTTCTTTTTATTCCATCCCTCAAAGGGTAAGGGTACCCCAGGCAACTCCTTTATGGCATCTTCTACTACATAAACTTTTTTGACCCTTTTGGTGAGTCCTCTGACAGCTGCATCAACACAAATATTGGTAGTGACACCATATACCACAACAACCTTAGGGTTCAAATGCTTAAGAATACTTGCTGTTAAATGATTTCCCTCAAATACATCAAATGCATCTTTTCGTATAATAAAATTCCTGACCTCTTCCCGGTTAAATAGTTGCGCTGTGATCAAATATTCCTTATCCCAGTCGAATATTTCCGGCTCTTCGGGATCGGTTTCCCGGATAAAATCAGCTCCGCGTGTATTGGCCATGCAATGTTCAGGAAAAGTATTCACAAAGTCAGGAGTTGCATCTAATTCAGCTGAATTCTGATAATGGAAATCAGCCGAATTAACCACCCTGATCGATTTTTCCTTTGCTAATCGGGTAAGCTCTTTCCACCGGGGACGTATTTTATCAGCTCCGGGAACATATAATTTTCCCCGGGGATAAACAAAATCAATCTGGGTATCAACATTCCAAAATAACCAATCAGTAAAATCCATTTTTATTCCTTAAGAAAACAATCTTTACAATAGTATAAAATACTTTAAAAGTTTAAAGGTAAAGAATACAAAAGCTTTTACAGATTATTTCGTGTTAAAAATTGATAACGAATTACCCGGAAGCTTAAATTTTACTGACTAACATGCTTAATGACTGACTATTACACTCCCTTTTCAAGGAATGAAACAAATTCATCTGTATCAAAGGTTACCGCCATCTTTTCGATACCCCCATTAGGTTGAATGATGACATGAAAAGGAATACTGTTTGTGTTGTATTGTTCAATAAGATGATCCAGGTTCTTTTTTCCCATGGTATCTTTTAATTTCCCGTCAACTTTTGAAGTAATCCATTCCTTTTCCGGCAGTTTAGTTCTATCGTCGGTGTAAAGTGCAATGATAACATAATTTTCAGAAAGCAATTTCAATGCCTGAGGATCCGCCCAAACGCTATTTTCCATTTTTTTGCAATTTGCACAGGCATGGCCTTTAAACACCAAAAAAACCGGTTTATTCTGCTCTTCAGCACAGGCTATACCCTGTTCATAATCGAAATATCCCTGCAATCCGTGAGGCAGATGCAATTTATCGGCATATTTCGCTGACCCGCATAATTCATGTTGAGTTCCACGAACCGAAACTGTATTACCAGCCGGAAAATACCCTTGACCCGATTGCTGAGGAGGTAGAAGTGCTGAAATGGTTGTCAGGGGTGCTCCGGTTAGTCCGGTGAACAAGTATACAACAAAAGTAAATGTAATAATGGACAAAAATAACCGACCTGTACTCAGAGAGGTTACTTCACTATCATGTGAAAACCTGATCTTTCCGAGAAAATACATGCCTAACAGGAAAAATAAAACGATCCATACCGCTAAATAAATTTCACGGCTAAGCATATTGAAACCATATACCTGATCAATATTGCTCAGAAACTTTAACCCAAAAGCTAGCAAAATAAAGGCAAAAACAACCTTTATTGAGTTTAACCAACCACCCGATCGGGGAAGTTTATTCAATGCTGAGGGGAAAATAGCAAGAAGTGTAAAAGGAGTAGCAAAAGCAAGACCAAAGAAAAACATACCCAAAAGTGGTCGGAGTCCTCCATCCTGCACGGCGTCAATAATCAGTGCTCCGATAAACGGTCCGGTACATGAAAAAGAAACAATTACAGTAGTTAAAGCCATAAAAAATGCCCCCATAATTCCACCCTTTTCTGCTTTTGAATCGGTTTTATTCACTAAACTTCCAGGTAACACCATTTCAAAAGCACCAAAAAATGAAATGGCAAATACAAAAAATAACAGAAAGAAAAGTAAATTTGGGATCCAGTGGGTACTTAAAATATTCCCGACATTAGGTCCAAAGAGACCAAATGTAAAGAATGCACCAAGAATTGAAAAGATCAAGACGATAGAAAGGCCAAACAGAACACCTTGACGAATAGCTTTCCCCCTGTTTTCACTTCCACGCATAAAAAACGAAACCGTCATAGGAATCATGGGAAAAACACAGGGAGTTAAAATTGCAGCAAAACCAGCCAACGCAGAAATAATGATAAAAAGCCAAAGAGATTGACCTCCTGCCCCTCCGGAAGCGGGTTCTGAATCCGATGATGCAACTGCCGGGAATGAGTTCTCCAATTTCGAAGAACCATTTTCATTGAATCGAAAAGAAAAATCATGCTCATTGGGAGGAAGGCACATTTCATCATCACACCCCATAAACAGAACATTTCCCTTAATTTCCAATGGTTTGTCGTCATGGAGCCTGATGTGCTGTATTAACAGAGCTTCACCACTAAAATAACGCAGTGTCATCTGAAATGTGTTATCAAATTTTTCTACTGGCAGCGGACTCTTTTCCAGCGATCCTAAAATATCAAACCGGGTAGTATCCTCATAGATAACCTGCGTTGCAATGGGACCTCCCTCAGGCAGGTCAGTATCATACAAATGCCATCCTTCATCAATGGTGGCATGAAATATCAGTTGTACATCTCTTCCCTCCTGCTTCGACTGAAAAGACCATTTTATGGGTTCAATCATTTGTGCCAAAGACGATAAGGCAACTAAGAAAGCAGCAAATACCAAGGTAAGTTTCTTCATATTAAACAATTATTATTTGTACTACAAATATCTACAATTGTACATATATAAATACAACAAACATGCCTTTTAATTGTTTCCTGTGATAATTGTTTTAAAGAATGAATCCAGTCAGGATAAAAAAAGCAATGAGAAGCTATTTTTAGTAGAGCTGGCTTTCATCAGCCTAAAAAATAATTTCTTCTGCATTTTCGTCATAGAAATGGCATTCGAGGTAGGTAACAGCACTATTTGAATCTACTTTTACCCACTTGTAGTATTTCATAAACCACTGGTTTCTAATACTTTTTAATCCTTTGGTCAGATATGCGGCAATATAAGGGTGAACAATTAGCACAAGACTTTTTTTGTTTAGATCTTTGAAGATATAATTCACTTTACTATTCAATTCATCGATAAACAGAATAGCAGGTGTAATTTTTCCGCTACCGTTACAGGATGGGCATTTCTCTTCGGTTTCGATAATTTCTTCAGGTCTGACCCGTTGCCGGGTGATTTGCATGAGGCAAAACTTACTGAGGGGTAAAATATTGTGTTTCGTCCGGTCGTCAGCCATAATCTCTTTCATATGCTCATACACTTTCTGGCGATTAGCCTGAGCGTGCATATCAATAAAATCGATTACAATAATTCCCCCCATGTCTCTTAATCTCAGTTGCCGGGCTACTTCATCACATGCTGCCAGATTTACTTCCAGCGCATTAGATTCCTGATTTCCTTCATTTTTAGCACGGTTTCCACTGTTTACATCGATCACATGGAAAGCCTCAGTATGTTCTACGATGAGATAAGCCCCATTCTTGAAGGAGACCGTTTTGCCAAAAGAAGCTTTTATCTGCTTATCGATGCCATAATGTTCAAAAATAGATTTTCGTCCTTTATGGAGTTTTACTATTCTCTTTTTATCCGATTGAATATTAGATATATAGTTGGAAATCTCATGGTATACAGATTGGTCATTCACAATGATACTATTAAAATTAGGGGAATAAATATCGCGCAACAAAGCGGTAGTCCGACCAATTTCCCCAATAATCAGAGAAGGGGCATTTGCCCTTTTCAGCTTATGGAATGTAGTTTCCCATTTATCAACCAGTCCTCTCAACTCCTGATCAAGTTCAGCAACTTTTTTTCCTTCAGCAGCGGTTCGTATAATCACCCCATATTTCCGGGGTTTTATACTTTGAATTAACTTTTTCAACCGGCTTTTCTCTTCATTTGTTTTAATTTTTTGAGAAACTGAAATTTTATCACTAAAAGGCATCAATACCATAAATCTGCCCGCAATAGATATTTCAGAAGTAAGCCGGGGCCCTTTAGTTGAAATAGGCTCTTTGGCAACCTGGACAAGAATCTTCTGACCAACGGTTAATGTTTCTGATATTCTTCCCTCCTTATTTATATCAGGCTCAGAATGAATTCTTGCAATGGAAGATAATTTATTTTTCTGTGAAGAAACAATACGTAAAAACTTATTCAACGTAGAAAATTGCGGCCCCATATCGAGGTAATGTAAAAAAGCATCCTTTTCATAACCTACATCAATAAATGCAGCATTTAAACTGGGCATTATCTTTTTAACCTTACCGAGATAAATATCACCTACTGCAAATCTAGCACCGCTTTTTTCACGCGATAATTCAACAAGTTTTTTATTTTCCTGTAATGCTAATACAATTTCGGATGGAGTGACGTCAATAATTAAATCACTACTCACAACCTAAATATTAATACTGTTAAATACAAAATACAAACTCATTTAACAGATTAAACCTAAGGCAAATACCTTAGGTTTAATCTGTTCTCATCTCATAAACCTTAAAAACTTATTTTCTCTTTTTATGCCGATTCTTACGCAATCTTTTTTTACGTTTATGCGTAGCCATTTTATGTCTTTTCCTTTTTTTTCCGCTTGGCATAATCAACTATTTTACGTTCTTTTTAACTTTTGCTACAAAGGTTTTTGCCGGTTTAAAAGAGGGGATGTTATGAGCCGGTATAATTATTGTGGTATTTTTTGAAATATTTCTTGCAGTTTTTTCTGCACGTTTTTTTACCACAAAACTACCAAATCCTCTAAGGTATACATTTTTACCTTCTCCCAGGGAGTCTTTCAATGTTTCCATGAAAGCTTCTACCGTTTTTTGAACAGTTACTTTCTCAATCCCTGTGTTTTTTGAAATTTCATTTACAATATCTGCCTTTGTCATTTCTAAAAATATTTATAAATCAATAAATTAATCATTTTTATTGGTCTGCAAAAATATAAATTATTTAATAACCTAAAAGCTTTTCAATTAAATTATTTTTGTTTTCATGAAAGATTAATAAGAAAGGGTTAAAAATATGCATAATTTTCCATCCATCATATCTGTTTGGTATAAAAAAAATCAACGTGATTTGCCATGGCGGATGACCACCGATCCATATAAAATATGGGTCTCCGAAATCATCCTTCAACAAACTCGTGTGAATCAAGGCATTAACTATTACATCAGGTTTATTGAATCATTTCCTGATATCAAAAGCCTGGCTCAAGCCAAAGAAGATGATGTATTAAAGCACTGGCAGGGGCTGGGCTATTACAGTCGTGCCCGGAACATGCATGTAACAGCCCGGCATATCTGGAACAATTTAAATGGAATATTTCCAGACAATTATTCGGACATTCTTGCCCTTAAGGGTGTTGGACCCTATACAGCAGCAATTGTTGCCTCTATTGCTTTTGGACAATCCTGTCCGGCAGTCGACGGAAATGTATTCCGCTTACTGGCCAGGTACTTCGGCATAAGGGAATCACTAGCAACAGGAAAAGGGAAAAAAGAATTTCTTCGGGTGGCGACAGAAATCATGCCCGCGAAACATCCGGGAATTCATAATCAGGCTATGATGGAATTTGGGGCTCTGCAATGTACGCCAAAATCACCCAACTGCCTTGCCTGTCCATTATCCCTTTCATGTTATGCCTTTAACCACCAGAGTGTAGAAAGTTTTCCGGTTAAGTTCCCAAAAGTAAAGCAAAGAACACGATACTTTTACTACTATTTTATTAAATCGAAGAATCGTACCTGGCTGGAAAAAAGAACAGGTAACGATATCTGGAAAAATCTTTTCCAGTTTCCATTGCTGGAGAGCACAACTGAACTTACCGACTCATACCTTACCTCGTTTAAGCCCCATTTTCTGGAAGATTGTCCGGTAAATTTAAAATCTATCTCCCCAACAATTAAACACGTTTTAAGTCACCAAATCATTCTGGCCAGGCTCATTCACCTGGAAACCGAAACAAGTTGCCAGCCCGGAAGCCATTATATCCCAATAGAAACCCACTCGATTCAGTTATTTGCGATTCCTCGACTGATCGAAAAATTAATAGAAAAAGCAAGAATCCCTGAATTAAATTCAATTTATAAGGTATAATTAAAACAGAATTCGTAATTTTAAAACCGTTAACCAAAAATTATTTGATATGTCAATTAACAAAGTAATTCTTGTCGGAAATGTAGGAAAAGACCCGGATATCAGGCATCTTGATACAGGAGTTGCTGTTGCAAGTTTTCCCCTTGCTACATCAGAAAATTATATTGCCCGAAATGGCGATAAAGTCTCAACCACCGAATGGCATAATATTGTTGTCTGGCGAGGCCTCGCAGATGTTGCTGAGAAATATGTAAACAAAGGCAGGCAGTTGTACATTGAAGGAAAAATTAAAACACGTTCCTGGGATGATAAAGAAGGGAATAAAAGGTATACAACTGAAATCGTAGCCGATGTCATGCAGTTATTAGGTCCCAGGCCCGACAATCAATCAGCCGAAAACCAAAACACAAAATACGACACTACCCCGGCAGAACCATCAGGTTTTCAGGAAGCAGAAGACTCTGTGGATGACACAGGTGCCGATGACGACCTGCCATTCTGATTCTGAATTTGACATCAGATTCATTTCATTCATACAAACAACTGCCCAGGCGTTGTTTGTATTAACTATCAGCCCCTGAATAACAGAGGGTAGGTTTTTTTTGGTGTTTTTTAATTCTAAAGAACCTAATATATCCAATATTGACTCTATTTTTGCGTTGAATTTGGGAAGGATTCATATTGATCATGAATTAATGTTATTTACATGAGGCATATACTTATCGTTCTAACGGTCTTACTCTTCGGAACAAGCTGTAAAGAAAAGGTCACGCCAAAACCCCGTGGTTATTTCCGGATAAATTTTTCTGAAAAAAATTACCAACCTATTCCCGGTCATTTCCCTTACCAGTTTGATATTCCTGATTATAGCCATATCGTTCCTGATCAGCAAAATCCGGATCATCCGTGGTGGATTAATCTGGAAATTCCCAACAATAAAGCTGAAATTCACCTTTCTTACTTTACCCTTCATTCCACTACAACAGGCTCCAACCGGAAGTTGCTTGCGGAGTTGATGGAAGAAACGCGCGAACTGGCATATAAACATTCTATTAAAGCCAATGCAATACAGGAACAGGTATTTGTGAATCCCGGGCATCACGTATATGGCACAGTATATCGCATTTCAGGCAATGCAGCATCTCCCATGCAGTTCTTTCTGACCGACAGCACAAATCATTTTCTCAGAGGGGCTCTCTATATTCGGGCAACCCCGGATATTGATTCGCTTAAACCTGTAATCGATTTTTTAGAAACCGATGTAATCAGGCTCATTGAAACCACTAAATGGGAATGATGGCAGGGGTTGAAATCATAAAAACCGAGATTGGACTGATGGGAATAAAAAAGTTAATTGAGCAGCACCACGAACCTGCCGAAGACTTTATCTTTAAAGGCAACGAAAAAGAGAAATTCCGGAGTTTAAAAAATATACAAAGAAAAAAGGAATTTCTTGCTGTTCGCAGTGTGCTGCAGGAAATGACAGGAGAAAAATCCGAAATCAGATACAATAAGGAGGGGAAACCACGAATTGCCGGCAACTCGCAGGAAATAAGCATTTCCCACTCTGCTGATCTGGCTGTGGTTCTCTTATCCCGGCAAAAAGCAGGTGTAGATGTGGAAAATGTATCCAGGAATATCAGGAACGTGATCACCCGTTTTCTGTCGGAAGATGAATGGAGAATGGTGAAAAACTCACCGGATCCTCACCTGTCAGCTTTAATTTGCTGGTGTGCCAAAGAAGCCGCCTATAAACATTCAGGCTCAACGGGGATGGATTTTAAATCACAAATAATCATTCACCCTTTTGAACCCGTTCCCGAAGGAGGAAAATTTTCAGGAGAAATGCTTCATGGGCAAAAAGTGATTGCATTTCATTTTAATTATCTGTTTTTCGAGAACAATGTGATTGTTAATTGCGTTGAAAAGAGTAAAAATCAAATTGATTAATCATGCTATGCGAATGAATCCCGAAAATCATATTCTTGTCATATTTGGAGCATCAGGAGATTTAACGAACAGAAAGTTAATCCCTGCACTTTACGACCTCTATCAAAAACAGCTGCTACCCAAAAATTTTGCTGTTTTAGGAGTATCACGGACCAACCTTTCCGATGAGGAATTTCGTAAAAAAGCCAGTGAGTATTTACCTGCTGAAGGCGGTACAAATAAATTTCAGGATTTACTCTTTTATGAACCCTTATCTCCAACCAACAAGGATGATTTCAAAAGGTTAAAATCGAAGCTTAAGAAATTGGGGAGTAAAAAAGACATTGCAGGCAACTATATTTTTTACCTCTCCACTCCCCCATCGGTTTATGAAGACATTACCCGCAACCTATCAGAACAGGGATTAAGCAAGTCGGAACGCTTTTTTCGAAGGTTAATAGTAGAAAAACCTTTTGGAACAGATCTGTTGTCTGCCCAAAAGCTGAATGTTAACCTGCTTCATTTTTTTGATGAAAACCAGGTTTACCGGATTGATCATTACCTTGGGAAAGAAAGTGTTCAGAATATGCTGGTAACCCGGTTTGCCAACGGTATTTTTGAACCATTATGGAACCGCAATTTTATTGAGCGGATAGAAGTTACTTCTGCCGAAAGTCTGGGAGTAGAAAGCCGGGGGGGCTACTACGATCAGTCCGGGGCATTACGCGACATGTTACAAAACCACCTGCTTCAGCTGGTTGGGTTTACGGCCATGGAACCCCCGGTCGTCATTGAAGCCAACGCCATCAGAAATGAAATAGTAAAGGTATTTCAATCGCTACGCCCCATAAAAGAATGCGAAGTACCTGAATTTGTTGTAAGGGGCCAGTATACTGCGTCTACAATTCAAGGAAAACCGGTGAAAGGCTACCGGGAGGAAAAAGGAATCCATCCGGATTCCCGTACAGAGACATTTGTCGCCATGAAATTTTTTATCGATAACTGGCGCTGGGGGGGAGTACCTTTTTATATAAGAACAGGGAAAAGACTACCAGCCAGAGTTACCGAAATTGTTATTCATTTCAAACAGGTACCTCACCACCTGTTTCCCAGTGTAGTCATACCAGGACAAATGGACAATCAACTTGTTATTCGCATACAACCCGACGAGGGAATCTTACTAAAATTCAGAATGAAAACGCCAGGTGCCGGTTTCCAGGCGCAACCTGTCAATATGAATTTTCACTATTCCGATTTAGCTGAAGTCCGTTTACCTTCAGCTTATGAAAGACTCCTGCTCGACTGCATGCAGGGAGATGCCACCCTATACTCACGAGGCGATGCGGTAGAAGAGGCCTGGAAAATTGTACAACCCATTATTGATGCCTGGCAAAATAATCCCGATATCCCGGTTTATGGGTACCCGGCAGGAACCTGGGGCCCGGAAATGGCTGAAAATATGATCGTTAATGGTCAATGGCGATACCCATGTAAAAATCTGACCAACGATGGAACATATTGTGAATTGTAAAAAAACAGATGGAACAGAATAAAATTGTATATTTTTATCCCTATGATTTGGAACTCTATCGAAAATGGATAAAAGCTGATTGATTTTTATTTTCCTGGATGATTTTTTCGAAAAGGATTCATATCATAAGGAATTTAATTTTAAAGATATGGCATATTCAACCGAAGTGAGAATATTCACAAAACCCAAAAAAGCGAGTAAAGCCGTTGCACTAGAAATTTACAAACTAATCCGGCACTCTAATCAACCGCGTTTCGATATTGCTCTTTCAGGAGGGAATACTCCCCAAAAGCTCTTTAAAATACTTTCAAAAAAATACAAGGATTTACTTCCCTGGAAACGCATCCATTTTTGGTGGGGCGATGAGCGGTGTGTTTCTCCAACCAGCGATGCGAGCAATTTTAAGATGGCCAATGACCTGCTATTCTCAATAGTGCAGCCACCTTCAGCAAATATTCACCGGATAAAAGGGGAAAATCCTCCTGAAAAAGAAGCACAAAGGTATGCAGCAGAAATGGACAAATACCTGGAGAAAAAAAATGGAATGCCAGTATTTGACTTAATCCTTCTGGGAATGGGAGACGATGGGCATACAGCATCCATCTTTCCCGGTCAACTGGAGTTATTCAATGAAGAGCGATTCTGCGTAGCCGGCAAACATCCTCAAACCGGACAAAACCGCATTACCCTTACGGGGAAGGTATTAAACCATGCAAAAAACATATTTTTTCTGGTTACCGGAGAAAATAAATCAGGAAGGTTATCTGAAATTATGAACAACGATGAAGCGGCCAAATTGCTTCCGGCTTACTATATTGAACCTCAACATGGTACACTCATCTGGTTTATTGATGAACCATCTGCCCGTGAAATAAAATGAGAAAACTACTGGATTTTACGTTTCAGCTTCATCACATCTTCAGTAAAATGAATCGTCGCACGAATAACTTCATCTGATGATCCGGAGGTCAATTCACAGGCAATAACGTGGTCTCCTGCTTCGGGAAAGGGCACTTTTACCTTTTGAGAGGGACTTGTTCCCAGCTGGTCAAACATTTTCAGCATAGCACTAACCCTTACTGTTTTGTCCTGGTGGTTTTTATCTTTATAATAGTAACCCAGGAAAACGGGAACATTCACTTTTTGAAAGGTTTCTTTCGTCATAGTTCTTTCAACCAGTTGTTGCAGGGAGACAACTCCTTCCATCCGGTATTTGCAATACCAGTACCTGCATTCTATGGAATCAAGCGGATCATCTGAGATCCGGTATTTCCCCCCGTTAAATTTTCGTCCGATTTGAAGTCCCCAGGGTTTGGAAAGCAAAAAAGAAGCTGAATTATAAATTCTTACATTAGGAGAATACAAGATGAGTCCGTCAACATATTCCGGGAAGTCAGCTGCCAGTTGCAATGCCAGGGTTCCTCCGGTAGATGTTCCCATAATCACTACCTTTTTGCCCAGACTACGGGCAAGCATAAGGGCTTCCTTGGCTGAATCCCAGAGGTCATCGGGTGACATGCTGATTAAAGGGTCAGCAGTCTCCAATCCGTGTGCGGCCAACCGGGCAAGGTAGGCATTCATACCGAAATAGCTGGCAAATTCCATATGTGCAGGAAACCCCTCATACCAGGAAGCAGAGAAACCATGCAGGTAAAGCAAACAATAATCTGTCCGTTCTTTTGTCGAATCGTTAGCCCATATAATTCGCGATTCATTGTCTGTTTTTATATTCAGTTCCGATTCTTTATCCCGGACATAAGCTTCAATATTTCTCAGGGTTGCCGGAAGCGACAGAAGATTTTTATCCAATAAAGGTTTGGATGGCCTGGGACCCAAAAGATATCCGGAAACCAATATAAGCAGGGCGACAATGAAGTAACGTTTCAGTTTCTTTATCATGTAAAAATTATAAAATCGGATACATCAAAAATATCTGCCAATCATGGGATGTTCCACGATAGCTTTTCGTAACTCTAAAAAGTTCAAGCCTCCCTGGCTTCTGTACACAATTTTCCCACCGGGTTCCACGAGAAGAGTATAAGGGATTGCACCCTGCCATTGTGAATCGATATTTTCAATCAGGTCGTAGCGATTATCTGAAGAAAATATATAATTATTGTTCACTGCTACATGTTTCTTTTGAAGGAATGCTTTCACCGTTTCTGTGATTTCAGGTTTATCGGTACTGATGGTATACATTTCAAAATTACGACCATAATACATTCGGTAAGTATTCACAAGTTCATCGAATTCAGCGATACAGGGGCCACACCAGGTAGCCCAAACATTGATCAATCGTAATTTATTTGAATTATTCTGCACAAGCTCCTTTAATCCTGCTACAGCAATATCCTCTAAAGGAATAGTTTTTGATTTCCAATCGGCATCCAATTTCTCCTTCCATTCATTTTTCCATTTCCATTTAACAGAACATCCAAACACTTTTGTTTGTTTAACGGGAGGTTCATTCCCTTTGAGGACAGCCTCAATGGCATTTCGCAAATCGTGTTGTGTAGCAGCACCTATCTTTTCATTATTATCTATTCGTCCCACATATTGCAACAACCGATCTTCATCAAAAACAAATGCATGAGGAGTAGCAATGGGGCCGTATGCTATAGAGACCTCTTCCGTGTCACCATCATATAAATACGGAAAATTATATCCTTTATCCGTTGCCCTGATTTTCATCTCCTCAAATGAATCGCCCAGTTCAGAATATCCCATTTCTTCCAGGCAGACTGCTTCCGGATTGTTGGGATTAATCTTTACTACCTGCACACCTTTCTTGCCAAAATCATCCTGAATGGCGATGATACGATCCTCATAGGCCTGGGCTGTAGGACAATGTGGTGCGCTAAAAATGATCACCAATACCTTTGCCTCACGAAAAGAATTCAGTGAGTACATGTTTCCATCCACACCTTTCAGGGAAAAAGGGATAGCTTTATCTCCCGGTTTGAGCGTAACCGGTTCCATTTGCTGCTGAGCAAAAGAATAAAATGTGATAAAAAATGCGAACAATATAACCAGTTTTTGCATTATATTCATTTAAAAGTTTAATGGCGTTAAATTAGCAAAAATCAAAATGCAGACAACCCAAAAGAGTATTTTAATATGAAAATACAAATTCTGCTTCCAACGGTTTTCTTTATCCTTGCCATTCAGTATCAGGGGGTATCCCGGGATACAATGAGGAAGGCTGAATACCGGGATACTGTCCTTTTAGCAGAAGAAGTTGAAGAAATAACCATAGCAACTTTTCATGCCCCTTTCAATTTTTTGAATACACCGGCACCTATTCAGATCATTATTCCGGAAGCACTGGAAACCGGTAGTGCCTTCACACCGGTTGAAGCGTTAAATCAGGTTCCCGGCATATTGATGCACCATGGCACCCTGAGTACGAATCGACTAACGATCCGTGGAATTGGATCACGAACTCCCTATGCCACCAATAAAGTGAAAGCCTATTTTGGAGAAATTCCGATAACTGGAGGTGACGGAGCAACAGCATTGGAAGATATTGAAAACCGGTTCATTCAACGAATTGAGATCATAAAAGGCCCTTCATCCAGTCTTTACGGAGCGGGATTGGGTGGCGTTATTTTGTTCTATCCCAAGTCTTTCAAAAACAACACAATTGAAAACCAAACAACACGGGCAAGTTTCAATACCTGGAAAAACACTCTATCGGCAGGATTTAACCACAAAAAACTAAATACTTATCTGTTAGGCTCTGTTCTAAATAGCGATGGGTATAGGGAAAATAATAACACCAACCGCGTCAATTTTATGCTTCATTCGGAATATGCCTTATCCAATCGGATCATTTTCCAGGCCCTGTTAAAAATGACAAAAATGAAGGCCTTCATTCCCAGCTCCATCGATCTAACTACGTATCTTGAAAGTCCGCAGAAAGCCGCAACAAACTGGAAAGATGTCAGAGGATATGAAGCTTACTCCAAGGGACAGGTCGGGCTTTCTGCAAAAATTCATTCCAACAAACTGGATAAAATATCTTTGGCTGCCTTTGGAAGTGTTAAAAATACCGATGAGCTTCGTCCTTTTAATCTACTGCAGGAGGATTCCGAATATTTCGGATGGCGTGGTTACATTCAAAAAATATGGCATGCCGGAGATGTAAAAATCGCCATGACTTCAGGCATTGAATTTTTCCGAGAGAATTACAGATGGTCTACCCGGATGAAAAAAGAAATGCAGGAGTTGCTATCTGACAATCTTGAAAAACGATCTTATGAAAATCTGTTTCTTCAAATGGAAACAAATTTCAGGGAGACGCTGTATCTTTCCACCGGGCTCAATGGAAATTTTACCCGGTTCAGGTATACCGACCGTATTCCGGAAAACGGTGATCTGTCAGGAAGACATGCTTATCCTCCGGTAATTTCTCCGCGTTTGGGTGCAAATTATCACTTTTCAAAAAAGCTGACCTTCTTTGGAAATATCAGCCATGGATTTTCCACTCCCTCCTTTGAAGAAACACTTTTACCTGAAGGTGAAATAAATGCAGGTATTCAACCTGAAAGTGGATGGAATACGGAGGCAGGTATTCGGGTTGACTTAAACGGCACATTCCGGGCAACAGTAAGCTACTACCGCATGTATATCAAAAATTTGCTGGTAGCGCGTCGCACAGGAGAAGATGCTTATGTTGGAGTAAATGCAGGAAGGTCAATTCATCCGGGACTGGAAGCAGACATAAAATGGATCGTATTTAATCCTCACTCCTTTCCATCACTCTCATTAAACGGTAATATTACAGCTGCAAATTACCGGTTTCAGGAATTTAATGATCAGGGAAACGATTATTCAGGAAATCTGCTTCCGGGTACATCACGGATCACCTGGCTCGCAGCCGGCAAGATCCGGTTCTCCAAAAATATGGACATCAGGGGCTGGCATCGCCATACCGGCAAAATGCCTGTAAATGACTCAAATTCAACATTTACTAAACCATCGGGCCTCACCAACATAGAAATCAGGTATTCTCAAACAGTTGGAAAAGTTCGTTTTGAATTAAAAACAGGAGTTGAGAACATTTTCGATGTCAAACATATTTCCATGCTGGCTGTTAATGCTCCGTCATTTGGCAATGCAATGCCTCGGTATTATTATCCGGGGCATCCACGAAATTATTTTCTGTCGTTACAATTGAGCTTTAACGGTCTATCAACTCAACATTAGTACAAACAGACCTCAACTCATAAATAATTTCCGATTCATTAAACCCATAGGTGTTGATTCTAAAAACGTAAAAGAGGCTGTCCTTATGAGACAGCCTCTTTCGTTTTCTTTAAAATTCTTAATACTCATCTTCATTAAAGAAGAAATCGTCCTTACTAGGATAATCAGGCCAAATGTCCTCAATACTTTCATAAATTTCGCCTTCGTCTTCTATTTCCTGCAAATTTTCTATTACTTCAAGCGGGGCACCTGACCGAATAGCGTAATCGATCAATTCATCCTTGGTAGCAGGCCAGGGGGCATCTTCCAACTTGGAAGCCAATTCCAAAGTCCAATACATTTCTATGGATTTAAGCGGTTATACTCGATTTTCACAATGCCGCGAATATAATAAAAAAATGAACCTAAAATCCATACAAAAATTTATTTTTAGGATTGTTTCCATGCTATTTCCTGTTTCCCGCTAATGGCGCTAAGTTTACGTGCAAGGACGAATAAAAAATCAGACAGGCGGTTTATATATTTGATCATTTCAGGCTGCACTTGATTTTGTTCAGCAAACTCCAGGATTCGTCTTTCTGCCCTTCGGCATACCGTACGGGCAACATGGCAATGTGCTGAAGCTAAATCTCCCCCCGGAAGTATAAAGTGGGTAAGTTCCGGAAGATCTTCCTCCATTTCATCAATAACACTTTCTAAAAATTCAACATGTTGACGGGTAACCAGTAATTTTTCGGTAAAAGCTTTTCCTTTCTCATCCGAGGCAAGTCTGGATCCTATATTAAACAATTTATTCTGAACATCAACAAGGTATTCAGCCAGTTTAGAGGATAAATCAAAAGATCGGATCACTCCGATTTCAGCATTCAACTCATCAATTGTGCCGTATGCTTCAAGTCGGATATCATATTTTTTCACCCGTGACCCTCCCAGGAGTCCGGTTGTTCCGTCGTCGCCTGTTTTGGTATAGATTTTAAAACTTTTACTCATAGTACTGTCAGTAAACAGGATTTGTGTTCACAACATCCGATTCGACCTCACCATCTTTCAGTTTAATGATGCGGTGTGCATGTTTGGCAATATCCTCCTCATGAGTAACCATGACCAGCGTATTCCCTTCCCTGTGGATTTTGGCAAACAGTTTCATTATATCTTCGGAAATGACAGAGTCAAGGTTCCCTGTGGGTTCATCAGCAAGCAGAATAGACGGATTATTGACCAATGCCCGGGCGATGGCAACACGTTGGCGCTGACCACCCGAAAGTTCATTGGGGCGGTGTAGCATTCGGTCAGCAAGTCCTACATCCTGCAATTTCTCCGTTGCCTTTTCTTTTCGTTCATGCTTGGAAATGCCTGAATAGACCATCGGCAACATAACATTCTCCAGAGCAGAACTGCGGGGCAACAAATTGAAAACCTGAAAAACAAAACCAATTTCAGCATTACGAATTGCTGCCAGATCATTGTCTGACAACCTGCTGACATCCTTATCATTCAAAATATAAGTTCCTCCTGAGGGGGTATCTAAACAACCAATTATATTCATCAGGGTAGACTTTCCTGAGCCGGAAGCTCCCATAATGGCAACATATTCCCCTCTAAATATCTCAATAGATACAGAACGCAAGGCCCGAACTACCTGTGTTCCAATTTTGTAATTCTTCGTGATGTTTTCTAAATGAATGATCTTTTTTCTCATCTGTATAAAATATATTTGAAGTCTGTACTTATTTCGATGTTTAAGGCAACCTGAATGAAAACCACTTTTGTAATTGGTACAGGATAATCCCGCCTTGTTACATCGTATTCCGGACAAAAATAGTAATTCCACCAAATTGACCGCAATATTCCCAATGGGAATCATAAGTTTAACATACGCAAGTTAGACGTACAAATCAGATATAAAACAAAAATTTCACGGACACCGCCCATTATATTAAACCATTTTATATTTTTCAGGTCAAATTCATTTAAATCTATCCGAATGGACAATCGATATTATTTCCCCATTTTATCCCTCATCTTTTTTTTGCTCAGCACAGGTTCCGGAATTTCACAACCAGACTATTCAAATTACTGGATGCAATGGCGGGGACCGTTAAATTTAGGTATAGCAACAACCGGCAATCCTCCTGTTGAGTTTAGTGAATCAAAAAATTTGAAATGGAAAACACCTATTCCCGGGAAAGGCCATGCCACTCCTGTTGTTTGGAAAGATAAAATTATTATTCAAACAGCAGTTGCTACCACTGAAGTAGCCTCCGAGGCACCTGAGTCATCGGGAGAAGGCAGTCGCATGGCGCCAAATCATACCGACCGGATTCATGAGTTCAGAGTACTTTTAATCGACAGGAATAACGGGCAGATCATCTGGGATACTGAGGTAGCCAGAGAATGGCCACAGGAAAGCACTCATGATCTGGGAAGCTGGGCGTCGAATTCTCCATGTACTGATGGAGAATTGATCTATGCCTATTTTGGATCCCGGGGAGTTTACTGTCTCGATTTTGAAGGCAAGGTCCTCTGGCAACGCGATTTTGGTCAAATGCAGAAACATATGAGCTTTGGTGAAGGAAGCTCTCCTTTTCTTTATATGGATAAACTTTTTATTCAATGGGATCATGAAGGAGATTCTTACTTGTATGCACTGGATAAAAAAAGCGGAGAAATTGACTGGCAGCATAAGCGTGATGAAGGAACCTCATGGGCAACCCCACTGGTAGTTGATGTAAATGGTGAAATTCAGGTCATCACCAGTGCAACCAATCAGGTGAGAGCTTATAATTACCATACCGGCGAAATAATCTGGACCAGCACCGGGCTCACCCGCAATGTAATCCCAAATCCCCTATACAACGATGGTATTCTATATGTAATGAGTGGATTCAGAGGCAGCGCCCTTCAGGCAATTGACATAAAAAATGCAAAAGGTGATATTACCGGTACAGAGGCTATTCTCTGGACTTACAACCAGGACACGCCCTATACACCCAATCCGGTACTATTAGATGGAAAACTATATTTCCTCAGGGTTAATAATGGCTTTTTATCCTGTATTGACGCCAAAACAGGAAATCCATATTACGAAAAAGTACGACTTGAAGACATCAGCACGCTTTATTCTTCTCCTACAGGCATCAATGATCGCATTTATATTGCTGCCAACCAGGTAGTTCTGGTAATAAAAGCAGGAGAAAAATTTGAAATCCTGGCGACCAACGCAATCGATGACAATTTCCATGCTTCACCTGTAGTGGTTAGCGATGAACTGATCTTAAGGGGGTTCAAATCATTGTACTGCTTTTCTGAAAATTAGCAGAGGAAGGTATCTGTTCAAAATACTTTTTAAAAAAAGCAAAACGTTGTGAGCCGGACTGATTGCGTTTTTGACGGATAAATTCAAATCGCAGGGGAGAAAATATCTCCAGTGTTGCCAGGTATTCTGATGTATAGAACTCCGGATTTAAGCCTACTGACTCCACTATCATCATTTCAACGCTATGGTTCATCAAACGGAGTAAAGCATCCATATTGCATCCATTAAAAAAGCGAAGCTCATCCAGTGCTTGCCGCCCAAAATGAATCGCCCGGTTGACAAAAGCTTCCAAATGGGCAACTCCGGTTAAGCAAGAAAGCATCGTTCTGGTATGTGCTTCCTGGTCTTCCTTCATATCCTGCAAGTCGTCAAGCAACTGCAGATAAATCCCATAACCAAAAATTGCCTGTTCCTGTACGGGAGTTAAATGGCCGGCAACCAGGTAACCATCGGCTAACACAGATGCTCCCCCCTTTTCAAAGCAGATCTCACGTACGGTAATATCATTAATATCATCGCAGTGAATCAGTTTCAAACTTCTGGTTTGAGCTTGTTGTATGATATACAGGCTATCGTAAACTTCAGGGAAGGAATGACGGGGATATTGCTCTTCAAACATTTCAACTAACCTGAACAATTGGGACTCGGTATGATTGTTTGGGTGAGGTTTTTCCCCGTGCAACCGCTGGTTAAACCGATGGCTGAATTCCTGCTTTTCTTCAGAGGTTATCTCCGGGTTGTCCAACAAATTATCGCTGTAAGGATAAATCATACTATAGGCAAACACCGAAGGAGTAATCTCCACAGGTAAATTCATCATGAGTTGTATGCTGTTCATGATCCAGGCATTGCGCATCGCCTGATATATATTCTCAGGAGATAGCTCAGGAGCAAATTGCCGTGCTTTGTAGAAAAAATCGCGGGAAACAAATTTAAACTCCTCCGAAAGGATAATTTCCAGCTGGTCAGGTTCGAAGTCGAAAATGTCACGAAGGAAGGAATGGAATAGAGGGAAAAAGATTGTTCCAGGCTCACTTTCCCTGAGTTTCCGGAGATCTTTTCCCTTCTGGTAACTTGTTGCTTTTTCCTCAAATTTAGAAAAAAGGCCTTCTTTTTCTTTTTGCTCTCTTTTCGAATAACTACGTTTGAACAGAGGAAGGGAATCTGTCCCCGATTCCCAGATTTTCACAAAATGGTCGATGTACGAATTGAATGCTAACATAGTCAGGTTTTAGCACCAAAAATAATAAAAGGAAATATAACAGCGTACCATTTATTATATAACTGTCAGAATTTTAACGACAAAACCAAGAATACGGGAAGGAAAACCCGAAACTTCAGACAGTCTGCATTGCTTCAACAATTTCCTGTCCCTTTTCCATGGCGGTCAGATTAAGCGGGATCAATTTATGGTATCGGACAGGAAGTGATTTTTCCAATCCTTTTTTTACATTTTCGAGGCTCAGGATAGGTTTGATTTTTAAGAAGCTACCCAGCACGATCATGTTGAATACTTTAGGATTTTCCATTTCAACCGCGGTTTTGGTTCCCAGTACTCTATAAATATTGATATCTTTTCGGGAAGGAGGATGGACTATTCCATGTGGATCATAGAGAAGAGTACCTCCCGGTTTCACATCTTTTTCAAATTTATCCAGGCTTTGTTGGTTGAGAATTATAGCTGAATCGTACTGGTGTAATACGGGGGAGCTGATTCGTTCGTCGCTGACGATAACGGTAACATTAGCTGTTCCCCCTCGCATTTCTGGTCCGTAGGAAGGAAACCAGGCAACTTCCTTATTGTCCATTATTCCGGAGTAGGCAATTATTTTGCCCATGGAAAGCACTCCTTGTCCTCCAAAGCCTGCAATGATCATTTCTTCTGTCATTCTTCTGAATTTTAGTTTTTCTCAACCGGTTTTTCTTTTTCACAATCCTTCATGTCACCCAGCGGATAATAGGGGAACATATGATCTTCCATCCATTTATTTGCTTGAACAGGTGTCATTTTCCATCCTGAATTACAGGTTGAAACCACTTCAATAAAGGAAGTTCCTTTTTTATCCAAAACGTTTTGTATACCTTTTTTCAGGGCTCGTTTACACTTACGCACAGCGGCAGGGGTTTGGGCTGACTGTCGGGTAACGTATGATGTTCCGGGCAGTTGAGCTACCAGGTCGGTCATTTTAAGCGGATAGCCATTCATTTCAACATCCCGGCCAAATGGAGTTGTTGAAGTGACCATATTTTCCAGTGTAGTGGGAGCCATTTGTCCTCCAGTCATTCCATAAATGCCATTATTGATAAAAATAACCAGGATGTTTTCTCCCCTGTTGCAGGCATGGATAATCTCTCCGGCGCCAATAGAAGCCAGGTCACCATCCCCCTGATAAGTGAATACAAATTTATCAGGATTCAGGCGCACGATACCTGTTGCCAGCGCGGGTGCTCTCCCATGAGCTGCTTCCTGCCAGTCAACATCAATATAGTTATAAGCAAATACAGCACAGCCAACCGGTGCCACTCCTACCGCTTTTTCCTGGATACCCATTTCTTCAATCAGCTCGGCAAGGATTTTATGAATGACCCCGTGAGTACATCCTGGGCAATAATGCATAATGGTGTCAGTCAACACCTTTGACTTACCATAAACCAGGTTCTCAGGTTTTAATATATCTTTTATCTCCATCATTTATCCTTTTATAAAAAATTTCGTTCAATGGCTTCAACAACTTCTCCTGGTGAAGGAATGATTCCTCCCATTCTGCCGTAAAACTCCACCCGGCGAGTACAACCAGCCTCATAAACAGCTTGTTTTACATCTTCCACCATCTGTCCGGCATTCATTTCAACAGTTAAAAACCCTTTTACTTTCGGGGCCAATTCTCCAATAATTTTAGCAGGAAAGGGAAAAAGAGTAATCGGCCGAAGCAGACCAACAGCTATTCCTTTGTTACGTGCAATTTCAGTGGCTTTTTGGCAAACCCTGGCTGATGTACCGAATGCAATTAAGATATATTCAGCATCGTCACATGAAAACATTTCATACCGTTGTTCTTCGACTTCCATCTGGCGGTATTTTTCCTGAAAACGGCGGTTATTCATTTCCATCTTACAGGAATCCAGTTCAAGGGATGTAATAATGTTTCTGTTGCGGGAAGAAGGTTTTCCTGTGGTAGCCCAGCTCCCCCATTTTTCGGCTATTTCATTTTCAGTCCACCGCTTTTTATAATCGGAAAGTTCCACTTTTTCCATCATTTGCCCCAGTGCTCCATCGGTAAGGATCATAGCCGGGTTGCGGTATTTAAATGCCAGTTCAAAGGCCAGATCCACGAAGTCATTCATTTCCTGAACCGAGGAAGGTGCCAGAACAATCAATTTGTAGTCCCCATGTCCTCCCCCCTTAACAGCCTGAAAATAATCGGCTTGCGATGGCTGAATAGTACCTAGCCCGGGTCCTCCCCGCTGGACATTCACAATCAGGCATGGCAATTCGGCGCCAGCAATGTAGGAAATGCCTTCCAACATCAGGCTTACACCCGGACTGGATGATGAAGTCATTACTTTTTTACCGGTACCTGCAGCACCATAAACCATATTGATAGCTGCCACTTCACTTTCAGCCTGTAATACGACCATGCCGGTTTCATTCCATGGTTGACGTTCCATTAACGTTTCCATCACTTCGGACTGAGGTGTAATGGGATAGCCAAAATAGCCATCACAACCACAGCGAATGGCAGCTTCAGCCAACACCTCATTTCCCTTCATTAACCTAAGTTCTCCCATTATATTCTCTTTAAATTTTATTCATTCCAATTTTTCCGACAACCAGCGGGTTCCATACGTTATCCCGCCGATCACTTACCAATTGTTATGTACTATATTTTCACCCGATACACTGTAATACAGGCATCGGGACAAACAACACCACAGTTACTACAACCGATGCAAGCATCGGGGTTTTCCATATAGGAGTAATGGTAACCCCTGCTGTTCATCTCCCGGTTTAAAGCCAAAACCTCTTCCGGGCAGGCTTCAACACATAACCCACATCCTTTACATACTTCGTTGTCCACGACAACTGCTCCTTTGATTTTCGCCATATGTTTCTATTTATTACAAAAAAAGAACAACCTGTTTCTCAAAAACACTAAAAAACCGGGTCATTCACTCTGATCATTAAAAAACTCTGTCCAAAATTAAAAAACCACAAAACTATTCATTTTTTTCGGCTTCACTCAGAAACCGGATTTAACTGTGTAAAACTATTTTTTACAGCATTGAAAATATGCAACTAATGTTGCGTTTATCAAATTTTATAAAGAAATCGGGTAAGGATATTCCTATGGATACCTAAATAAGAGGCAATATGCTGACGTTGAAGCTTTTTCCCCAACTCGGGATACTCTTC